>NZ_JAKEIO010000101.1 GCF_021474405.1 [Streptosporangium] indianense | reverse complement strand
CGACACAGGCCCCCCGCCTCCGCCACCCTCCGGTGGTCCTCCGACAAGGGCTGGGTCGACCGGCCCGCGGCCGAGCCCCCCGAGGCCGCCTCGATGCCGACGCTCGCCCAGCTGACCACGGCGGAGCAGCGCTGGGCCGATCGCGAGGAGGACATCACCACCGTCGGCGGTGACCCCTTCGAGGTGGGACAGGTCTTCGCCCGGCGCTGGGTCGAGCGCCTGGGCGACCAGAGCCACCTGCAGAAGCTGTCCGGGATGTACCCGCGCATCCCGCACCGCGTCGACGGCGAGCTGCTGCGCTACGCGGCCCGCTTCGGCCTGCTCGCGCACAAGGACGACCAGATCGACGAGCGGGACCGTTACGCCATCCGGGCCGGCTTCTGGCGGGAGATCAGCGTGCGCACGGGAGTGGAGCACCCGCCCGTCGACGCCTGAGTTCCCTGCCGGCGGATTTCCCCGTACGGACCGACCCGAGGGCGGACCAAGGCCGCCGACCCCGTAGTCTCGTCCCTTGTGAGTACGCGCGCGGCACAGGCATTTCGGCACGATGGTGACGTCGTGTGCGCGGTGCGCGGGCTGACCAAGACCTATCCGGCGGTCCGGGGCCGGCGCGGCACCCCCGGAACACCCGAGGTCCGGGCCACGGACGACGTGACGCTGGACGTCCGCCGCGGCGAGATCTTCGGCCTGCTCGGTCCGAACGGCGCCGGCAAGTCCACCCTCGTGCGCCAGCTCACCGGGCTCATGCGGCCCGACCGGGGCAGCGTGGAGATCCTGGGCCACGACATCGTGCGCCACCCCGAGCGGGCGGCGCGCATCCTCGCCTACCTCGGGCAGGAGTCGACCGCCCTCGACGAGCTGACCGTGTCGCTGGCCGCCGAGACCACCGGGCGGCTGCGCGGCCTGGACGTCCGGCAGGCCCGGGCCGAGCGGGACGCCGTCCTCGACGAGCTGGGACTCGCGCCGCTCGCCGGCCGGCCGTTGAAGAAGCTCTCCGGGGGCCAGCGGCGCCTGGCGTGCTTCGCCGCGGCCCTGGTGGGGGAGCGGCCGCTGCTCGTCCTCGACGAGCCGACCACCGGCATGGACCCGGTGGCGCGGCGGGCCGTGTGGTCCGCGGTCGACCGGCGCAGGGCCGAGCACGGGACGACCGTGCTGCTCGTCACGCACAACGTCATCGAGGCCGAGACCGTGCTGGACCGGGTGGCCGTCCTCGACCGGGGGCGGGTGATCGCCTGTGACACCCCCGCCGGGCTCAAGGAGCAGGTCGCCGGCGAGGTGCGCGTCGACCTGGTGTGGCGGGACGCGGCTCCGCTGCACGTGCCCGAGGTGGCCGCGCTGCGGGACCGGGTCGTGGAGTCGGGCCGCCGCTGGACGCTGCGGCTCGGACCCGAGGAGGCCCGGGCCGTCGTCGCGACCGTCACCGGCGGGGCCGCCTTCGCCGCCCTGGACGACTTCACCCTGGCCACGCCGAGCCTGGAGGACGTGTACCTCGCCCTCGGCGGTGCCGTGCAGCAGGGGCTGGTGAAGGTGTGAGCACCACCGTGCCGGGAGGGCGGGCCGTGAGTACACCGGCCGCCGTATCCGTACCGAACAGGCGACTGCCGCAGTGGACCCGAGCGAAGGGGAGCAGCGCGACGTGAGTGTCGTACCCGCCGATGTCCTGCCGGGCAGTGCCCTGGCGGCTGAGGAGCCCGCCGCGGGCGCGGCCGAGCTCGGGCCCAGGGCGCGGCTCTGGCCGTCTCTGGCGGCCGTGTACCGGGCCCAGCTGTCCCGGGCGAGGGTGGCGCGGATCCCGCTGTTGTTCGTGGCGACCTTCCAGTCGGTCGGGATCATGATCCTGATGCGCGGGGTAGTGGACGACGGAGCGGAGGCGCAGGCCGTCGTCGCCGGGTCGTCGGTCCTGGTGGTCGCCTTCGTCGCGCTGAACCTGCTCGCGCAGTACTTCGGGCAGCTGCGGGCCAGTGGCGGGCTCGACCACTACGCGACGCTGCCGGTGCCGCCGGCGGCGGTGGTGCTGGGCGCGGCGGGGGCGTACGCGTCGTTCACCGTGCCCGGGACGGTGGTGACCGCGGTGTTCGGCTGCGTGCTGTTCGGGCTGCCGATGGCCCACCTATGGGTCCTGATGGCCGTGATCCCGCTCGCGGGCGCCGCGCTCGCCGGGCTGGGCGCTGCGCTGGGCCTGCTCGCGCCCCGGCCGGAACTGGCCACGCTGCTCGGGCAGCTGGGCATGTCGGCGGCGTTGCTGCTGGGCGTGCTGCCGGCGGACCGGATGCCGGAGGTCGTGCGCTTCGCGCGGGACCTGCTGCCGTCGACGTACGGCGTGGAGGCCTTCGCGCGTACGTTCGGGCCGCATCCCGACTGGGCCTTCGTGCTCGGGGACCTCGCGGTGTGCGGGGCCGTGGGCGTCATCTCGCTGGCCGTGGCGACCTGGGCGTACCGCCGGGCGGCCGTCCGTTGAGCGGGGAGCGGTCGTCCGGTGACGCGGCGCACAGGCGGGCCTGGCACGATGGCAGGGTGACCGCACCACTGACTCCGCCTCCGCCACCGCATGGACACTCCGCACAGGACGCGTGGCAGCCGCCGGACGGCGGGCCTGCGGCTCCCGGGTCCCAGCACGCCGAGTACGCCGGGCACGGCTGGTACGGACAGGACGGCCCCGGGATGAAGACGGAACTGCGGGAAGCCGCCGTGGTCGCGGTGGCCGTGGCGCTCGGCGGGGCACTGCTCGGCGTGCTGTGGTGGTGGCTCGCGCCGCACGTGCCGCTGGTCGGCGACGTGGTGGAGAAGAACTGGGTCGTCTACCTCAAGGACACCGAGGGCGAGCAGGCCATCGGTGTCGACGGCACGTTCGCGCTGCTGGGGCTGGCCTTCGGAGCCGTCAACGCGCTGGTCGTCTTCCTGCTGCGGCGGCGCGGGGGTGTGCCGCTGGTGGTGGGGCTGGCCCTCGGCGGACTGCTCGGGTCGCTGCTCGCCTGGCGGATCGGGGTGTGGCTCGGACCCGCCGACGACGTGATCGCGCACGCGCGGGAGGTCGGACGGGGCGTGACCTTCGACGCGCCGCTGAAGCTGGGCGCGAAGGGGGCGCTCCTGGCGTGGCCGCTGGCCGCGCTGGTGCTCCACCTCGGGCTCATGGCCCTGTTCGGACCCCGGGACCCCGAACCGGAGTTTCCGTCCGGCCCGTACCCCCAACCGCCCGCCGCGCACGACCGCTAGTGCCGCAGCGGGCAACGTTCGCCCCGTCGCGCGAACGTTGCCTGCCGCGGCACTGGACGCACCGTCCGCCCGCCGTCGACGGTCGGCGGGCGGACCGGCTTGCCGCCGGCGGCCGGTGAGCGTGGGGTCGGCTGCCGCTACCGGCCGATGGGGGCCAGGACCGCCTCGGTCAGTTTCCGCAGGTCGTCCGGCGCGAGTTCGACCTCCAGGCCCCTTCTGCCCGCCGAGACGCAGATCGTCGGGTGGGACGAGGCCGAGGCGTCGAGGACCGTGGGCAGCTTCTTGCGCTGGCCCAGGGGTGAGATGCCGCCGCGGACGTAGCCCGTCGTGCGTTCCGCCAGGGCCGGGTCGGCCATCGCCGCGCGCTTGCCGCCCACGGCCGCCGCCAGGGCCTTCAGGTCCAGCTGGCCCGCCACCGGGACCACCGCGACGGTCAGGGTGCCGTCGACGTCCGCGACCAGGGTCTTGAAGACGCGGTCGGGGGAGACGCCCATGGCCTCGGCCGCCTCCTCGCCGTAGGAGGGGTGCGCGGGGTCGTGGTCGTAGGAATGGACCGTGTAGCTCGCGCCCGCCGCCGTGAGGGCCACCGTCGCGGGCGTACCGCCCGGCTGTTGCTGCTTCTTCGCCTTCTTCGCCATGCCGATCCGCTCAGTTGAGGCTCATCGGGCCGCGCGTCAGCTCCGACGCCGGCAACGACGGCAGACTACGGATGATCGCCGTCTCGGAGCGAAGGAGTTTCAGTTCGTCGCGCAGGCGGGACGCCGTGTCCGGGGACTGGAGCAGGCGCTGCTTGGTCGGGGTGTCCAGCATCATGGCGGCCGCCACCAGGTACGACACCACGCCCGGCTCGTCCGGCAGGTCGGCCCCCGTCGTCAGGGACCGCTCCCGCGCCCCGGCCAGCCGTTTCTGGTACTGCCGGAACGAGCGCAGCACCCCCTCCGCCAAGGGCGCGGCCTCGTCGCCCGGTTCCTCCTCCAGCGGCTCCAGCTCGGCCGTCAGGAACGGCCCGGACGCCTCCACCGACAGCAGTTTCACCCGGGTCGTGCCGGTCGCCAGCACCTCGAAGGAGCCGTCGGCGCGCTCCCGGATCGTCGCCGCGTCCGCGATGCATCCGACCTTGTGGAACGCCGTGGCCGGGTCCGCGCCGAAGCCCGCCGACGGCCCCCGCTCGGGCAGGGCCGTCGGGTCGGGCATGCCGGGCGCGCTCGGGGCCACCTCGTGGCCGTCGCGGATCGCCACGACGGCGAAGCGCCGCGGCTCGTCCTCGGGTGTCTTCAGCAGCTCACGCATCATCGCGCGATACCGCTCCTCGAAGACGTTGAGCGGCAGCACGAGCCCCGGGAACAGCACCGAGTTCAGGGGGAAGAGGGGGAGGCGGACGGTGGTCACGACGCAAAAGCCTAATGGTCGCCGGGACGGACTCGTCCGCCCCGTTCACTCCGTGGATGCCCGGACGGGTCCCCGGCCGCTCCGGCCACCCCGGCCAGGACGTCCTCGCGGACCCGCAGGAAGTGTCCGAGCGGGTCGTCCGACACCTGGTCCCAGGGGAAGGAGGTGGCGTACGGGCCGTTCAGATGCAGCTGCTCCGCGGCGTCGTGCCGGCGCTCCAGCAGCACCAGCACGAAGATCAGCAGGTTCCGCATCCGGGCCGGCCAGGGGTCGGCGGCCGGCAGCATCGGGGACAGCGCGATCGCCCGGTCGGCGGCCGCGTCCAGCCGCTCACGCGGCACCTCGGGCCCGCAGCGATCGGTGAGGTAGCCGAAGGCCGCCCGCAGCGGCAGGGCCTGGACGAGCGCACCCGCGGGAGCGTCCTGGGCGGCCCGGTCGGCGAAGTCGAAGCATTCGTGGTGCGAGCCGTGCCAGAAGGTGGCCAGATATCGCAAGGCCGCCACATGGCAGCCGTAGTGGTGCGGGGCGCGGCGTACGGCCGCCGCCCACAGCTCCTCGAAGTACGTGTGCCCGGCCTGTGCGCCCCGGGCGTGGTCGAGCGCGAGCCGCCACGGCACCGGGTCCCGCTGGTCGCCCCGGGCGGCGGCCGTGATCAGCGGGCTCACCTCACGCAGCAGCTCGGCCCGGGCCGGAGACCGCCAGGCGCGGTCCACCGCCAGCTGGGCCCCGACCAGCAGCGCGTCGGGGTCCTGCGGGGCGGTCGCGAGCCAGGCGTCCAGCCACTCGGGCCGCGACCGGGCGAAGGCGGCCAGCCGGGTCACGTACCGGTCGCGCCGCTCCCACTCGGAGGCCGCGCGGGTGGCCAGGAGCAGCGTGGCGGCCGGACCGTGTTCGCCGCGGGCGGCGGCGACCAGCGCCGGGCTCAGCCGGGCGTCGGGTGCGTCGAGCAGCACCTCGTCGTCGGCGTACGGCCTGCCGGCGAGGTGGGAGACGGTCCTTGCCATCCGGGTCGCGCGGATGAACGGGAGCTGCATTGCCATGGTGCCGACCATTGAAAGTCGGCTGGTCATGGCGGCGCCAGACCGTTCATGGAACCTACGGAAAGTTGTACATCCGATGGTCAAGAGAGCGTAAAACCGCGACAGTTCGACAACGGTGGTCACACCAGCCCCATCAGTTGCGCCGCAGAAGCCGCGTGGCCCCCGCCGCCACCGTCGTGGCCAGGATCCAGCCCAGAAGGATCATCGCCGTCGCCAGCCACTGCCAGGCCCCCCGGAGCTGCCAGAAACCCGTCTGGCCCAGGTCGATGACCGGCAGCAGCAGATCGAGGGTGAACAGTGTGGGGCTCCACTCCGGATGCTCGCCCCGCTTCATCGGCGGATGGCCCGCCTGCGCGAAGGCCAGCGACCCCGCCGCCCACAGCACCGCCATCCACACCGCCGCCCGGCCCGGCCGGTAACCGTAGGCGACCGTCCAGTCCTGCGCGTAGCCCCACAGCTTGGCCGCCATCGGCAGGCTCTCCCGGTGCCGGCGCTGCTTGGCGAGCAGCACCTCCCGGGCGTCCTCGTCCTCACCGCCCGCCCGCAGCACGGCCGCGAGGCGCTCGTACGGCTCCGGGTTGTACTCGGCGGTCGCCGCCGCCACCCAGTCCAGCCGCTCGGCCAGCGGAAACGGCCCGCGCGGCACCAGGTTCTCGTAGGCGAAGCCGCCCATGTGCAGCCGCCCCGGGCCCGGCCAGGCGTCCGAGCGGTCCATCAGGTTGACGACCTTCGCCCCGGACAGCACCACCCGCCCGCGCACCGGCTGCTCCCCGAGGAACCGCAGCTCCGGCGTCTGCACCCGGCGCAGCGACAGCTCCTGGTCGTCCGTGAGCGTGAACCGTGCCCGTTCGAAGTCCACGGCGTCCCCGAAGCGGCCGTCGTCCAGACGGACCCCGCCCACGCACGCGAAGCGCTGGATCCGCGTCCCCTGCGCCGGGGTCATCCCGCTCATCGCCTGGGCGCCGATCCCCGCCGGAGTGAGGTACAGGCTGCGCTCGACGGTCAGCTGCGGGGCGTTCAGCGCGAGCCGCTCGTAGGGGTTGGACAGCCGCGCCCCGCGCAGGCTCAGGGAGACGCCGACGGTGGCGGCGCGCAGGCTCAGCTCGCCGTGCGACTCCAGCAGCTCCGCCTGTAAGTCCTGGCCGACGGTCATGCCGTCCGCGGCGATCGAGCGGCCGCTGTGGTCCCTGTGCACGACCGCCTGGTTGAGCATCAGGTCGGTGCCGATCTGCGCGTCCGTGAGCCGGATGCCGTGGTGGAAGCGGCAGCGCGGCAGATGCAGGTCACCCTCGGTGTGCACCCGGGCCGCCTCCAGCCGGGGCACCGAGCAGTCCACCATCCGCAGCGTCGTGAAGCGGGCCTCCGGCAGCAGCACGTCCTGCTCGAAACGGCACCGGCGCATCTCGACGTACGGCACCACCGTGCCCCCTGCGAGGTCCAGCGAGCCGCTGACCTGCACGCCCATCAGCTTCAGCGACGACACACGGCCGGCCAGGGCGGGTGGGCCGTCGAGCAGCAACCAGCACACGATCCGGGCCCGAACGGTCCGCTCCGCACCCCACGGGTGGCCGCCGTGCGGATCGTCCACCACGGCGTCGCCGCTGGTCAGGTCGTACACGGTGCCGTTGCGGAAGGCCTGCCACATACCGGCCTCGGCCGCGGTCAGGTCGTCGGGCAGCTCCCCGGCGCGCACGCCGGCCCCCTCGGTCACAGCTCTTCCCTTCCTCCCCGGGTACTCGTCAGTCACTTCCTCGTACACCTGTTCATGCCCGCTGGGTGACACGCCCAACACACCACGTGAGGGTGATCCTCCGGTGTCCTGGGGCGTTCTGTATCAGCCATTGATACGCGCGAACGACGCCTCACCCGGGTCTGAGAGAATTGAGCACGTGATCTCCCGAATCGATCTGCGCGGCGACGCCCTCGTCGAGGGTCCCGCCCTGCGCGACCTGCTGCCCCGAGCCGACTTCGACGTTGCGGCCGCCCTCGAGAAGGTGCGTCCGATCTGCGAGGACGTGCATCATCGGGGCGACGCGGCGCTGATCGACGCCGCCGAGCGGTTCGACGGGGTCAGGCTCGACCAGGTGCGCGTCCCCGCGGCCGCGCTCACCCGTGCCCTGGTGGAGCTCGACCCGGCCGTGCGCGCGGCCCTGGAGGAGTCCATCCGCCGCGCCCGGACCGTCCACCGCGCGCAGCGCCGCGAGACGCACACCACCCAGGTGGTGCCCGGCGGCACCGTGACTGAGAAGTGGGTGCCGGTCGACCGCGTCGGGCTGTACGCGCCCGGCGGCCGATCGGTGTACCCGTCCTCCGTGATCATGAACGTGGTGCCCGCGCAGGAGGCCGGCGTCGGATCCGTCGCGCTCGCCTCGCCCGCCCAGGCCGACTTCGGCGGCCTGCCGCACCCGACCATCCTCGCCGCCTGCGCCCTGCTCGGCGTCGACGAGGTGTACGCGGCCGGCGGTGCCACGGCCGTCGCGATGTTCGCCTACGGCACTGAGTCCTGCGCGCCCGCGAACATGGTCACCGGCCCCGGCAACATCTGGGTCGCCGCCGCCAAGCGCTACTTCACCGGCAGGATCGGCATCGACGCCGAGGCCGGCCCGACCGAGATCGCGGTCCTCGCCGACGACACGGCCGACCCGGTCCACGTCGCCTCCGACCTGATCAGCCAGGCCGAGCACGACCCGCTGGCCGCCGCCGTCCTGGTCACCGACTCGGTCGAACTCGCCGATGCGGTCGAGAAGGAACTGGAGCCGCAGGTCGCCGCAACCAAGCACGTCGAGGACCGGATCGTCCCCGCCCTGTCGGGCAGGCAGTCCGCGATCGTCCTGGTCGACGGCGTCGAGGAGGGCCTGAAGGTCGTCGACGCGTACGGCGCCGAGCACCTGGAGATCCAGACCGCCGACGCCGCCGCCGTCGCCGGCCGGGTCCGCAACGCCGGCGCGATCTTCATCGGCCCCTGGGCGCCCGTGTCGCTGGGCGACTACGCGGCCGGCTCCAACCACGTCCTGCCCACCGGCGGCTGCGCCTGCCACTCCTCGGGCCTGTCCGTCCAGTCCTTCCTGCGTGGCATCCACATCGTCGACTACACGCGGGACGCGCTGGCCGAGGTCGCCCACCACGTGGTGACGCTGGCGGAGGCGGAGGACCTGCCGGCACACGGAGCGGCGGTCAAGGCGAGGTTCGACTGGAAGGTTCCGCAGGGCAAGTGACAGGCATCGACGATCTCCCCGTACGGGACGAGCTGCGCGGCAAGTCCCCCTACGGCGCGCCCCAGCTGGACGTCCCCGTACGGCTGAACACCAACGAGAACCCCTACCCCCTGCCCGAGCCGCTGGTCGAGCGGATCGCCGAGCGGGTCCGTGAGGCCGCCCGCAACCTCAACCGCTACCCGGACCGGGACGCGGTCGAGCTGCGCACGCGGCTGGCGGAGTACCTCACCGACACCTCCGGCCACGAGGTCGGCCCGGCCAACGTCTGGGCGGCCAACGGCTCCAACGAGGTCCTGCAGCAGCTGCTGCAGACCTTCGGCGGACCGGGCCGCACCGCCATCGGCTTCGAGCCGTCGTACTCGATGCACGGTCTCATCGCGCGCGGTACCGGCACGGGCTGGATCTCCGGCCCCCGCAACGACGACTTCACGATCGACCTCGCCGCCGCCGAGAAGGCGATCGCCGAGAACCAGCCGGACGTCGTCTTCATCACCACCCCCAACAACCCCACCGGCACCGCCGTCCCGCCCGAGACGGTCCTCGCGCTGTACGAGGCCGCCCAGGCGGCGAAGTCCTCGATGGTCGTGGTCGACGAGGCCTACATCGAGTTCAGTCACGGCGACTCGCTGCTGCCCCTGCTGGAGGGCCGCCCGAACCTCGTCGTCTCCCGCACGATGTCGAAGGCGTTCGGCGCGGCGGGCCTGCGCCTGGGCTACCTCGCGGCGCACCCGGCCGTCGTCGACGCCGTCCAGCTGGTCCGGCTGCCCTACCACCTGTCGGCCGTCACCCAGGCGACCGCCCTGGCCGCCCTGGAACACACCGCCACGCTGCTGGGCTACGTCGAGCAGCTCAAGGCCGAACGGGACCGCCTGGTCACCGAACTGCTCGCCCTCGGCTACGAGGTGACCGCCTCCGACGCGAACTTCGTGCAGTTCGGCCGCTTCGAGGACTCCCACGAGACCTGGCGGAAGATCCTCGACCGGGGCGTCCTGGTCCGGGACAACGGCGTGCCCGGCTGGCTCCGGGTCACCGCCGGAACCCCCGAAGAGAACGACGCGTTCCTCGACGCGGTACGTGAAGTGAAGAAGGAGCAGAGCGCATGAGCCGCGTAGGCCGCATAGAGCGGGTGACCAAGGAGACCTCGGTCCTCGTCGAGATCGACCTTGACGGCACCGGCAAGACCGACATCAAGACCGGCGTCGGCTTCTACGACCACATGCTCGACCAGCTCGGCCGGCACGGTCTGTTCGACCTCACCGTGAAGACCGAGGGCGACCTGCACATCGACTCGCACCACACCATCGAAGACACCGCCCTCGCCCTCGGTGCCGCCTTCAAGCAGGCCCTCGGCGACAAGGTGGGCATCTACCGCTTCGGCAACTGCACGGTCCCGCTGGACGAGTCCCTCGCCCAGGTCACCGTCGACCTGTCCGGCCGCCCCTACCTCGTGCACACCGAGCCCGAGAAGATGGCGCCGATGATCGGCGAGTACGACACCACCATGACCCGGCACATCCTGGAGTCCTTCGTGGCCCAGGCGCAGATCGCGCTGCACGTGCACGTGCCCTACGGGCGCAACGCGCACCACATCGTGGAGTGCCAGTTCAAGGCGCTCGCCCGGGCCCTGCGCTACGCGTCCGAGCGCGACCCGCGCGCGGCCGGCATCCTCCCCTCCACGAAGGGCGCCCTGTGAACGGCACCTCGACCCTGCTCATCGTCGTCGGCCTGTTCCTCGTCGGCGGGATCTACTCCTTCGTCAAGCAGAAGATGCCCAAGGGCCTGATCGTGCTGCTGTCGATCGGCGCCGCGATGTGCCTGACGGCCGGTGTCGTGCGGCTGGAGGTGTGGAATTGAGCGGCTCCCCGCACCAGCAGAAGAAGGTCGTCGTCTTCGACTACGGCTTCGGCAACGTCCGTTCCGCCGAGCGCGCCCTCGCCCGCGCCGGGGCCGACGTCGAGATCACCCGTGACTACGACAAGGCCATGAACGCCGACGGCCTGCTGGTGCCCGGCGTCGGCGCCTTCGCCTCCTGCATGACGGGCCTGCGCGAGGCACGCGGCGACTGGATCGTCGACCGCAGGCTCTCCGGCGGCCGCCCCGTCATGGGCATCTGCGTCGGCATGCAGATCCTCTTCGCGCGCGGCATCGAGCACGGCGTGGAGAGCGAGGGCCTCGACGAGTGGCCCGGCTCGGTCGAGCCGCTCCAGGCCGACGTCGTGCCCCACATGGGCTGGAACACCGTGGAGGCGGCGCCCGGTTCGCAGCTGTTCGCCGGCCTCGACCCGGACGCCCGCTTCTACTTCGTGCACTCCTACGCCGTCCACGACTGGTCGCTGGAGACGCACAACCCGGCGATCGAGGCCCCCAAGGTCACCTGGTCCACGCACGGCAAGCCGTTCGTCGCGGCCGTCGAGAACGGCGCCCTGTGGGCCACGCAGTTCCACCCCGAGAAGTCCGGCGACGCCGGAGCCCAGCTCCTCACCAACTGGATCGGAACACTGTGAGCAAGCTCGAACTCCTCCCCGCCGTCGACGTCCGGGACGGCCAGGCCGTGCGCCTGGTGCACGGTGAGTCCGGTACGGAGACCTCCTACGGCTCCCCGCTGGAGGCCGCCCTCGCCTGGCAGCGCTCCGGCGCCGAGTGGCTGCACCTGGTCGACCTGGACGCCGCGTTCGGCACCGGCGACAACCGCGAACTCATCGCCGAGGTCACCCGGGCCATGGACATCAAGGTGGAGCTGTCCGGCGGCATCCGCGACGACGACACCCTCGCCGCCGCCCTCGCCACCGGCTGCACCCGCGTCAACCTCGGCACGGCCGCCCTGGAGACGCCGGAGTGGGTCGCCAAGGTCATCGCCGAGCACGGTGACAAGATCGCGGTCGGCCTGGACGTCCGCGGCACCACCCTGCGCGGCCGCGGCTGGACCCGCGACGGCGGCGACCTCTACGAGACGCTGGAGCGCCTCAACAAGGAGGGCTGCGCGCGCTACGTCGTCACCGACATCGCCAAGGACGGCACCCTCCAGGGCCCGAACCTGGAGCTGCTGAGGAACGTCTGCGCCGCCACCGACCGCCCGGTCGTGGCCTCCGGCGGCGTGTCCTCGCTGGACGACCTCCGCGCGATCGCCGACCTCGTCCCGCTCGGTGTCGAAGGCTCGATCGTAGGGAAGGCGCTGTACGCGAAGGCGTTCACCCTGGAAGAGGCCTTGGAGGCTGTGTCGTCATGACCGTGCGGCGTGTGCAGAGCGGAAGTCCCTGGGAAGAGTCCGTCGGCTTTGCACGCGCCGTCGAGGCGGGCGACCGTGTCCTGGTCGCGGGCACGACCGCCTTCAAGGGCGACGTGCTCTACGGCGAGGGCGACCCGTACGAGCAGGCCAAGGTGGCCTTCACCACCGCCCTGGAGGCGATCGCCGAACTGGGGCTCGCACCCGAGTCCGTGATCCGCACCCGGGTGTACCTGGCCCACGCCCGGGACGTCGACGCGGTGGGCCGGGCCCACAAGGAACTGTTCGACTCCGTGCGCCCGGTCACGACCCTGCTGATCGTGCAGGGCTTCATCGACTCCCGGGTCCTGGTGTCGGTGGAAGTGGAAGCATTCAGAGGGACCCCTTCCGAGGAACACTAGAGGAGCACGATTCATGACCCTGGCGGTCCGAGTCATCCCCTGCCTGGACGTGGACAACGGCCGGGTCGTCAAGGGCGTCAACTTCCAGAACCTGCGTGACGCGGGCGACCCCGTCGAGATGGCCAAGGTGTACGACGCCGAGGGCGCCGACGAGCTGACGTTCCTGGACATCACCGCGTCGTCGGGCAACCGCGAGACCACCTACGACGTGGTGCGCCGCACGGCCGAGCAGGTGTTCATCCCGCTCACGGTCGGCGGCGGGGTCCGCACCGCCGAGGACGTGGACAAGCTGCTGCGGGCCGGAGCGGACAAGGTCGGTGTCAACACCGCCGCCATCGCCCGCCCGGAGCTGATCCGCGAGATCGCCGAACGCTTCGGCCGCCAGGTCCTGGTCCTGTCGGTGGACGCCCGCCGCACCGACTCGGGCTCCTTCGAGGTGACCACCCACGGCGGCCGCCGCTCCGCCGGCATCGACGCCGTCGAATGGGCCCACCGGGCCGCGGAACTCGGCGCGGGGGAGATCCTGCTCAACTCGATGGACGCGGACGGCACCAAGGACGGCTACGACCTGGAGATGATCCGGGCCGTCCGCAAGCACGTCACGGTCCCCGTCATCGCCTCGGGCGGCGCCGGCAGGCTGACCGACTTCCCCCCGGCCGTCGAGGCCGGCGCGGACGCGGTCCTGGCCGCGTCGGTGTTCCACTTCGGGGACCTGCGGATCGGGCAGGTCAAGGAGACGCTGCGGGAGGCGGGCCACCCGGTGCGGTGACGCCCCCCGTCCCCCGAGAGCCCCGGCCGCGCGCTGCGACCGGGGCTCCGGCATGTCGGCCCGGATCCCGAGCCGCTCGGATCCCGAGCGGCCAGGATTCGAGCGGCCGGCTCCCGAGCTGCCCAGATTCCGAGCTGCCCAGACTCCGAGCGGCCCGGCTCCCGGACTGCTCAGATTCCGAGCGGCCCGGAATCCGTACTGCTCAGATCCCGAGCTGCTTGCTCTCGTGGAGTTTTGCGATCGCGTTCTCGTCGCCGTCCAGGTCGACCTTGGCCGCGCTCTGGCGGCCGTAGGAGAACAGGACCAGTTCGGACGGCTCACCGGTGACGGTCACCACCGGGGTGCCGCGGTGGGCGACCGCCGTCTGGCCGTCGGGGCGGCGCAGGACCAGGCCCGTCGGGACGCCGCGGCCCATCAGACGCGCGGTGCGCTCCAGGCGGGACCACAGGGCGTCCTGGAAGACCGGGTCGAGATCGCGCGGCGACCAGTCGGGCTGGGCGCGGCGCACGTCCTCGGTGTGGACGTAGAACTCGATGATGTTCGACGCCTCGTCGACCGGCTTGAGGGAGAAGGGCGAGAAGCGCGGGGGACCCGTACGGATCAGCTGGATCAGCTCCTCGTACGGCTTGTCGGCGTACTCCGCCATCACCTTGTCCAGGCGGGACGCGAGCTGCTTGATCAGCATCCCGCCGGCGGCGTCCGGGCGGCGCTCGCGCACCACCACGTGCGCGGCGAGGTCCCGCGTCGTCCAGCCCTCGCACAGGGTGGGCGCTTCCGGGCCCGCGGTCTCCAACAGGTCGGCGAGGAGAAGTCGTTCACGCTTGGCATGGGTCGACATGCGGCCCAGCCTACGACCGGGCCGGTGGTCCGCCCAGTGGACACTCCAGCAGCCCTGTCGGTGACGCCCGGCACAATGGTCACCATGACCAGCACGCCCAGCCCTCTCGACCCGGAGATCGCCGCGCGCCTCAAGCGCAGCCCCGACGGCCTCCTGCCCGCCATCGCCCAGCAGTACGACACCAAAGAGGTGCTCATGCTCGGCTGGATGGACGACGAGGCGCTGCACCGCACCCTCACCACCGGCCGGTGCACGTACTGGTCGCGCAGCCGCCGGGAGTACTGGGTCAAGGGCGACACCTCCGGCCACTTCCAGTGGGTGAAGTCCGTCGCCCTGGACTGCGACGCCGACACCGTGCTCGTCACGGTCGACCAGGTCGGCGCCGCCTGCCACACCGGCGCGCGCACCTGTTTCGACGAGGACGTGCTCCTCAAGGACGGCGGCACCGGCCGCCCCGCCCGGGATCAGTAAGGTCGCGGCCATGGACCTCGAGACGTTCCGCAAGCTCGCCACCGACCGGCGGGTCATCCCCGTCACCCGCAAGCTCCTCGCCGACGGTGACACCCCGGTCGCGCTCTACCGCAAGCTCGCCGCCGAGCGGCCCGGCACCTTCCTGCTGGAGTCCGCGGAGAACGGCCGCTCGTGGTCCCGGTACTCCTTCGTGGGCGTACGGTCCGCCGCGACCCTGACCGCACGCGACGGGCAGGCCCACTGGCTCGGCGCCCCGCCCGTCGGCGTCCCCACGGACGGCGACCCGCTCGCCGCCCTGCGCGCCACCATCGAGGCCCTGCACACACCCCACCGGGAGGGCATGCCGCCCTTCACCGGCGGCATGGTCGGCTACCTCGGCTACGACATCGTCCGCCGTCTGGAGAAGATCGGCCCCGGCGAGCGCGACGACCTGAAGCTGCCCGAGCTGACCATGCTCCTCACCAGCGACCTGGCCGTCATGGACCACTGGGAGGGCTCGGTCCTGCTGATCGCCAACGCGATCAACCACAACGACCTGGAGACGGGCGTCGACGAGGCCCACGCCGACGCCGTCGCCCGCCTCGACGCCATGGAGGCCGACCTCTCCCGCCCGGTCGCCCAGCCCCCGGCCGTTCTGCCGCCCTCCGAGCTGCCGGAGTACACCGCGCTGTGGGGCGGCCCCGACTTCCAGGTGGCCGTCGAGGACATCAAGGAGCGCATCCGGGCCGGCGAGGCCTTCCAGGTGGTCCCCTCCCAGCGGTTCGAGACCCCGTGCACCGCGAGCGCGCTGGACGTCTACCGGGTCCTGCGGGCCACCAACCCGTCCCCGTACATGTACCTCTTCCGCTTCGACGGGTTCGACGTCGTCGGCTCGTCCCCGGAGGCCCTGGTCAAAGTCGAGGACGGCCGGGCCATGGTGCACCCCATCGCCGGCACCCGCTGGCGCGGCGCCACCCCGCAGGAGGACCAGGCCCTCGCCGAGGAGCTGCTCGCCGACCCCAAAGAGCGTGCCGAGCACCTCATGCTCGTCGACCTGGGGCGCAACGACCTGGGGCGGGTCTGCGAGCCCGGCTCGGTCGAGGTCGTCGACTTCATGTCCGTCGAGCGGTACTCGCACGTCATGCACATCGTCTCGACCGTGACCGGCCGCGTGGCCGCCGGACGGACGGCGTTCGACGTGCTCACCGCCTGCTTCCCGGCCGGCACCCTCTCCGGCGCTCCGAAGCCCCGCGCCATGCAGATCATCGACGAACTCGAACCGTCCCGCCGCGGCCTCTACGGCGGCTGCGTCGGCTATCTCGACTTCGCCGGCGACTCGGACACGGCCATCGCCATCCGCACGGCCCTCCTGCGCGACGGCACCGCGTATGTACAGGCAGGCGCCGGCATCGTCGCCGACTCCGACCCGGTCGCCGAGGACACCGAGTGCCGCAACAAGGCGGCCGCGGTGCTGCGGGCCGTCCACACGGCGAACCGGCTGGGAAAGGCCTGAGATGAACCCCGGGTGACGGTTCGCCCGGGGTTCAGGCGATAGTGGGGTACGTGACTGCTGTACCGCACCCCCGTTCCCAAGCCCCCGGACCCGCCCGGGCCGGCCGCCTGAGCCTCGCCGTCGCGCTGCTGAGCGGCGCACTCGGCGCCGCCGTGGCGCTGCTCGCCACCCGGCAGCAATGGTCGCAGGGCACCGCGACGGTGGCCGGCGGCGCCTTCCCCCTGACCGCCAAGGGCAGCGACGTCACGGGTGTTCCCGCGGCGCTCGCCATCGTGGGCCTCGCCGCGCTCGTCGCCGTGTTCGCGGTCCGCCGCGCCGGACGTCTGGTCGTGGCCGCGCTGCTGGCGCTCTCCGGCGCCGGCATCGTCGTCGCGGCCCTGCTCGGCGCCTCCGACAGCGCCGCGCTCGACGAGCAGGCCGCGCAGGCCTCCGGCGACACCTCGGCCTCCGTCGACGCCCTCAGCCACACCGCCTGGCCGTACATCGCGGTCGTCGGCGGCGTCCTGATCCTCCTGGCCGGGCTGCTGGCCCTGCGGTTCGGCCGGCTGTGGCCCGGCATGTCCGGCCGCTACGAGCGGTCCGGTGCGCCCCAGCCGCGCCGCCGGGCCCCCGCCGTCGACCCCGACCGGCCCGAGGACCTCTGGAAGGCACTCGACCGCGGCGAGGACCCGACCGGCGCCTGAGGCGCACGAGTGAGCCGGGGGACACCCCGGGTCACCTCCCGGGCGCCCGTGCGGGACAATGGGCCCGAGCGTCCTGCTCAGACACGCACACAGCAACGAGGAGCAAGCAATGGCGGGCAGCAGCCACGGTCACACCCCGGCCGCCTGGACCGGTGTCACGATCGCCTTCATCGGTTTCTGCGTCGCGGGCGCGTTCATGGTGATGGACCAGCCGGCGGGCTTCTGGGCGGGCATGGTGGTCGTGCTGCTCGGCGGTGTCGTCGGCGGCATCATGCGGATGATGGGTCTGGGCCAGCCCAAGGACCTGCACCAGCCGCACCAGATGACCGGCGAGCGCGCGCCGGCCCGCGCCGAGGGCTGACCCCCGCGGACACCGCGTCGTCGCGGGAGGGGCGGCCGGCACCGGGGTGCCGGGACCGCCCCTCCCGCGCGTGCGGGGCACAATGCCTGGCGTGAACGCCGAGAGCCACAGGGTGACGCGGAGCGTCCCGAGCCGTCTGGCCGTCCCCGCCGGGGTGCTCGCGGCCGTCGGCGCCGCCTTCGCCTACGTGGGCACCGTGGACCCGAACCAGCCCGGCCACTACCCCGTCTGCCCGCTGCTGCGCTACACCGGCCTGTACTGCCCCGGCTGCGGCGGACTGCGCAGCGCGCACGCCTTCGTCCACGGGGACGTCCTCACCGCGCTGCACGCCAACGCGCTCGCCACCCTGGGCTACCTGGGCTTCGCCGTGCTGTGGACCGTTTGGGTGGTGCACGCGGTCCGCGGACGCCCCCTGCGGATCGACCCCCGGCCGGGCCTGATGTGGGGCCTCGGGGCGTTGCTGCTGGTCTTCTCGGTTGTCCGGAACCTGCCGTTCGGTGGCTGGCTCCATCCTTGATCGTCGGGCGGATGTCCAGGTAGTGGGACCGGCGTCAACCGGATGCGAGGCCTACGCCCCGCTGCGGATACCATCGCTATGACCATCGGTTTCCGATCGGTCGCTGGAACTGTCAAGAGTCTGGAAGGGGGCCGCTCGCGTGAGTGTGCTCGACGAGATCATCGACGGAGTCCGTGCCGACCTCGCGGAGCGGCAGGCACGCGTCAGCCTCGACGAGCTCAAGGAGCGGGCGGCGAAGGCTCCCGCGGCGAAGGACGGCGCGGCCGCCCTGCGCGGCGACGGCGTCAAGGTCATCTGCGAGGTCAAGCGCTCCAGCCCCTCCAAGGGCGCGCTGGCCGCGATCGCCGACCCGGCCGGTCTCGCCGCGGACTACGAGGCGGGCGGCGCGGCCGTCATCTCCGTCCTCACCGAGGAGCGCCGGTTCGGCGGTTCGCTCGCCGACCTGGAGGCGGTCCGCGCCCGCGTGGACATCCCGGTCCTGCGCAAGGACTTCGTCGTCACGTCGTACCAGCTGTGGGAGGCCCGCGCCTACGGCGCCGACGTCGTGCTGCTGATCGTCGCCGCCCTCGACCAGCCCGCCCTGGAGTCCCTCATCGAGCGCGCCGAGTCCATCGGGCTCACCCCGCTCGTCGAGGTGCACGACGAGGACGAGGTCGAGCGCGCGGTCGACGCCGGTGC
Organism: [Streptosporangium] indianense; assembly: GCF_021474405.1. Taxonomy (GTDB): domain Bacteria; phylum Actinomycetota; class Actinomycetes; order Streptomycetales; family Streptomycetaceae; genus Streptomyces; species Streptomyces indiaensis. Next base: position 10,673 of record NZ_JAKEIO010000101.1, on the reverse strand, counting down.
CCGCGTGATCGGCGTCAACGCGCGCAACCTGAAGACCCTCGAGGTCGACCGCGGCACCTTCGAACGGGTGGCACCGGAGATCCCCGACCACATCATCAAGATCGCCGAGTCCGGCGTCCGCGGCCCGCACGACCTCATCGCCTACGCCAACGCCGGCGCCGACGCGGTGCTGGTCGGCGAGTCCCTCGTCACCGGCAAGGACCCCAGAACGGCGGTCTCGGACCTGGTGGCGGCCGGCGAGCACCCCGCACTCCGGCACGGCCGGAGCTGATCTCCCGCTAGGCTTGCCCCGATGACTCCCACCATGACGACCGTGGACCGGTACGCCCGCCTCGCGCGCGGCTGCCGCCCCCGCGGCTGCCGCGCACCGGCCCGCCGGATCCACGGCCGCCGCGTGCGCTACGTCATCGGTGACGAACCCGGGCAGGTCAACGGCATGCGATGGCAGCGCCCCTCAAGGGGCGCGGGGAACTGCGCGACAAGCCACTGACGGCCTGCGGCCGACAACAGATCCCCGCTCCCACGGCGATTAGTGCATTCCACACACACTCACCGTGAGGTATTCGCATGCCCAGCCAGTTCTTCATCCCCGACCCGGAGGGTCAAACGCCCACCCCCGAAGGCTACTTCGGGGCCTTCGGCGGCAAGTTCATCCCCGAGGCCCTCGTCGCCGCCGTCGACGAGGTCGCCGTCGAGTACGACAAGGCCAAGCACGACCCCGAGTTCGCCCGCGAACTCGACGACCTCCTGGTCCACTACACCGGCCGCCCCAGCTCCCTCACCGAGGTGCCGAGGTTCGCCGAACACGCCGGTGGCGCACGGGTCTTCCTGAAGCGTGAAGACCTGAACCACACCGGCTCCCACAAGATCAACAACGTGCTCGGCCAGGCCCTGCTCACCAAGCGCATGGGCAAGACCCGCGTCATCGCCGAGACGGGCGCCGGACAGCACGGCGTGGCCACGGCCACCGCCTGCGCGCTGTTCGGCCTCGACTGCACGATCTACATGGGCGAGATCGACACCCAGCGCCAGGCCCTCAACGTCGCCCGCATGCGCATGCTCGGCGCCGAGGTCATCGCCGTGAAGTCGGGATCGCGCACCCTCAAGGACGCCATCAACGAGGCGTTCCGCGACTGGGTCGCCAACGTCGACCGCACCCACTACCTCTTCGGCACCGTCGCCGGACCGCACCCCTTCCCCGCCATGGTCCGCGACTTCCACCGCGTCATCGGCGTCGAGGCCCGCCGCCAGCTCCTGGAGCGCGCCGGGCGCCTGCCCGACGCGGCCATCGCCTGCGTCGGCGGCGGCTCCAACGCCATCGGCCTCTTCCACGCGTTCATCCCCGACACGGACGTCCGCCTCATCGGCTGCGAACCGGCCGGCCACGGCGTCGACACCGGCGAACACGCGGCGACCCTGACCGCCGGCGAGCCCGGCATCCTGCACGGCTCGCGCTCCTACGTCCTCCAGGACGACGAGGGCCAGATCACCGAGCCGTACTCGATCTCGGCCGGTCTCGACTACCCCGGCATCGGCCCCGAGCACTCCTACCTGAAGGACTCCGGCCGCGGCGAGTACCGCGCGGTCACCGACGACGCGGCCATGCAGGCCCTGCGCCTGCTGTCGCGCACCGAGGGCATCATCCCGGCCATCGAGAGCGCCCACGCCCTCGCCGGGGCCCTGGACGTCGGCAAGGAACTCGGCAAGGACGGACTGATCGTGGTCAACCTGTCCGGCCGCGGCGACAAGGACATGGACACCGCCGCGCGCTACTTCGGCCTGTACGACACCGACGCCCAGGTCGCCGAGGACGCAGCCGGCACCGCCGAGATCGAGGGGGACGCCAAGTGAGCGGCAACATCCAGCTGTTGAGCGACACCCTCGCCGCGGCCCGGTCCGAAGGGCGCTCGGCCCTCATCGCCTACCTCCCGGCCGGGTTCCCGACCGTGGACGGTGGCATCGAGGCCATCAAGGCCGTCATCGACGGCGGCGCCGACGTCGTCGAGGTGGGCCTGCCGCACAGCGACCCCGTCCTCGACGGCCCCGTCATCCAGACCGCCGACGACATCGCGCTGCGCGGCGGCGTGAAGATCGCCGACGTGATGCGCACGGTCCGCGAGGCCCACGCCGCCACCGGCAAGCCGATCCTCGTCATGACGTACTGGAACCCCATCGACCGCTACGGCGTCGAGCGGTTCACCGCCGAGCTCGCCGAGGCGGGCGGCGCCGGGTGCATCCTGCCCGACCTGCCCGTGCAGGAGTCGGCGCTGTGGCGGGAGCACGCCGAGAAGCACGGTCTCGCCACCGTCTTCGTCGTCGCGCCCAGCAGCAAGGACGAGCGGCTCGCGCAGATCACCGCGGCGGGCAGCGGCTTCGTCTACGCCGCCTCCCTCATGGGCGTCACCGGCACCCGCGCAAGCGTCAGCAACCAGGCCCAGGACTTGGTGGAACGCACCCGTGCCACCGGCACCGGCCTGCCCGTCTGCGTCGGGCTCGGCGTCTCCAACCCCGCCCAGGCCGCCGAGGTCGCGGGCTTCGCCGACGGCGTGATCGTCGGCTCGGCCTTCGTCAAGGCGATGCTGGACGCGCCGGACGAGGCCGCCGGTGTGGAGGCCGTGCGGGCACTCGCCGGCGACCTCGCCAAGGGCGTGCGCCGGCAGGCGTGACCAGCCGGGAAGTCAACAGATCCCTCGTACGGGTGGACCTGGGGCCGGGGAGGCGCGGTGCGCCTCCCCGGTTCGTTTCCGGGGTGTGAGCGAGAAGAACCGTGAGGGGAAGCGCACCGCCCGGGAGAAGCTGGCGGTCGAGCGCGAGAAGCAGAGGTCCGCGGACAAGCGCCGGCGCGCGCTGATCGTCGGCGGTGCCGTCGTCGCCGTCCTGGGACTCGCGGCGGTGATCGGCATCGTGGCGGCCAACGCCGGGAAGGACGACGGCAGCGAGTCCTCGGGCCCGGTCGTCGCGCCCTCCGGAGCCCAGGGCCAGGACAGCCTCGCCATCCCGGTCGGCAAGGACAGCGCCAAGTCCACGCTCACGGTGTGGGAGGACTTCCGCTGCCCCGCCTGCAAGTCCTTCGAGACGGTGTACCGGCCGGTGATCCAGGAGCTGACGGACGCCGGCGAGCTCAAGGTCGAGTACCACCTGGTCACCCTCATCGACGGCAACATGCGCGGCACCGGCTCCCGCAACGCGGCCAACGCGGCGGCCTGCGCCCAGAACGCCGGGAAGTTCCCCGCGTACCACGACGTGCTCTTCGACAACCAGCCCCCCGAGGTCGACGACGCCTACGCGGACAACGCCAAGCTGATCGAGCTGGCCGGCAAGGTCGACGGCCTGGACACCCCCGCCTTCCGCACCTGCGTCGAGAAGGGCACGCACAACGGCTGGGTCGCCAAGTCCCACCAGGCCTTCGACAAGGGCGACTTCTCGGGCACGCCCACCGTGCTGTTCGACGGCAAGAACATCTACCAGGACCGGACGATGACCCCGGCCAAGCTGAAGCAGATGGTGCAGGAGGCGAACCAGGGGTGAGGGAAAATTTCCACGACCCCGTTATGGACCCGTAGCCGGGCTGCCCGTCGCGGGCCCGGTGCGGCACGGTAGCGTCGACCTTGCCATGGAACTTGCCTTCATTCCCAGCCCGTCGCGCGGGGTGCTGTACCTCGGCCCCATTCCGCTGCGCGGCTACGCGTTCTGCATCATCATCGGCGTCTTCGTTGCCGTCTGGCTCGGCAACAAGCGGTGGATCGCCCGGGGCGGCCGGGCCGGCACGGTGGCCGACATCGCTGTCTGGGCCGTGCCGTTCGGCCTGGTCGGCGGTCGGCTCTACCACGTGATCACGGACTACGAGCTGTACTTCAGCGAGGGCCGCGACTGGGTGGACGCCTTCAAGATCTGGGAGGGCGGCCTCGGCATCTGGGGCGCGATCGCGCTGGGCGCGCTCGGCGCCTGGATCGGCTGCCGCCGCCGTGGCATCCCGTTGCCCGCCTACGCCGACGCCGTCGCGCCGGGCATCGCCTTCGCCCAGGCGATCGGCCGCTGGGGCAACTGGTTCAACCAGGAGCTGTACGGCAAGCCCACCGACCTGCCGTGGGCCCTGGAGATCACCTCTTCCTCCGACGGGCGCGTGCCGGGCACGTACCACCCGACCTTCCTGTACGAGTCGCTGTGGTGCATCGGTGTGGCGTTCCTGGTCATCTGGGCGGACCGCCGCTTCCGGCTCGGGCACGGCCGGGCGTTCGCCCTGTACGTCGCCGCGTACTGCACGGGCCGGGCGTGGATCGAGTACATGCGCGTCGACGACGCCCACCACATCCTGGGTCTGCGCCTGAACGTCTGGACCGCGATCTTCGTGTTCCTGCTCGCCGTGACGTACCTGGTGGTGTCGGCGAAGAAGCGGCCCGGGCGGGAGGAGATCGTGGAGCCGGGGGCGGATGCCTCCGGCGGCGCGGCCGACGGTGCCGAGCCGGACGACGCGGCGGACAAGGCCGACCGGGCCGAGGCCGCCGGCAAGGACGACGAGGCCGCGGACAAGGTGGGATCGGGCGCGACGGCGGAGGCGGAGGCGGACGCCGCCGGGGACGAGGCCAGGTCGGGGAAGAAGACCTGATGCCTGTCCGCACATGACGCTCGGAGAGCGCCCGGGAGAGATTCCCGGGCGCTCTTCGCAGGTCAGGGGGCATGTGTGAGGGGGCGAGCCGGCGGCGGGGTGTCGACGGTGGTGTGAACGGTGGTGGCAGTGGGTGGGGGAGTGGCCGCCTGGCGGCGGGCGTCGTCCCCAAGGAGTGGACGGTGGTGGCAGCGTGTGGGATGGCTGCGGCGTGTCGACGGTGACGTGCCGCCGGGGTGGAGTCAGTGGGTGCGGGGGCGGCGGCGTGCCAGTGACAACGTGCGCCGGGCGGCCGTCACCACCGCCGCGTCGATGAAGCGGCCGTCCGGGAGGGCCTGTGCGCCCTGCTCGACGGCAGCCGCCTTGAGGACCGTCTCCGCCTGTTCGATCTCCGCGTCGGTGGGCAGGTAGGCGCGTTCGATCACCGGGAGCTGGCGGGGGTGGATCGCGGCACGGCCGAGGAACCCCAGGGCACGTCCGTGCGCGCAGGACGTGGCGAGTCCGTCCAGGTCGCGGATGTCCGGGTGGATGGACTGGGGCGGGGGAGGCAGGCCGGCGGCCCGGGCCGCCACGACCACGCGGGAGCGGGACCAGTCGAGGCCCGTGTCGTCGCGAACGCCGAGGTCGGCTCGCAGATCGACCTCGCCGAGTGCGATGCCGCGCAGGTTCGGGTGGGCGCCTGCGATGGCGTACGCCTGCTCCACGGCCAGGGCCGTCTCCAGGAGGGCGTACAGGCCGGCACGGGCGGCTCGGCGCGCGGCGCGGGTGACATCGGCGGGCGAGGTGATCTTGGACAGGCGCAGCCCCGACAGCCCGGGAGCCGGGGCCAGGGCCGTGATGTCCTGTTCGCCCCAGGGACTGTCCTGGGCGTTGACGCGCACGTGGACCGGAACGGCCGGCGGGTCCGCCAGCAGGTCGGCGGTGGCGTCGCGGGCGTAGGCCTTGCGGTCCGGGGAGACCGCGTCCTCCAGGTCGACGACCACGACGTCGGCTCCGCGGGTGAGGGCCTTCGCGACCACCTCCGGGCGGTCGCCCGGGGCGTAGAGCCAGGTGAGCGGGTACGCCGTCACAGGGCGCCCTCCGCGCGCAGCGCCGTGAGGTCGCCCGGGGTCAGACCCAGTTCGGTGAGGACCTGCTCGGTGTCGGCGCCGTGCGGGCGGCCGGCCCAGCGGATCGCACCGGGCGTCGCGGAGAGCCGGAACAGGACGTTCTGCATGCGCAGCGGGCCGAGTTCGGGGTCGTCGACGGTGGTGACGGTGTCCAGGGCCTGGTACTGCGGGTCCGCCATCACGTCGCGGACGTCCTGGACCGGGGCCACCGCCGCCTCGGCCTTCTCGAAGGCGGCCAGGACGTCGCCGCGGGTGCGCGCGGCGATCCAGCCGCCGACCGCCTCGTCCAGGACGTCGGCGTGGGCGGCGCGGCCGGCGCCCGAGGCGAACCAGGGCTCGTCGATCAGTTCCGGGCGGCCGACCAGGTGCATCACGCGTTCCGCGACCGACTGGGCCGAGGTGGACACGGCGACCCAGGTGCCGTCCGCGGTGCGGTAGACGCCGCGCGGGGCGTTGTTCGGGGAGCGGTTGCCGGTGCGGGGCTGGACGTGCCCGAGCTGGTCGTACCAGAGGGGCTGGGGGCCGAGGGCGGCCAGGATCGGTTCGATCAGGGCCAGGTCGACGACCTGGCCCTCACCGGTGCGCTCGCGGGCGGCGAGCGCCGTCATCACGGCGTACGCCGTCGTCAGGCCCGCGATGGAGTCGGCCAGGCCGAACGGCGGCAGGGTCGGGGGCGAGTCGGGTTCGCCGGTGATCGCGGCGAACCCGCTCATCGCCTCGGCCAGGGTGCCGAAGCCGGGCCGGTGGGCGTAGGGGCCGAACTGGCCGAAGCCGGTGACGCGGGCCAGCACCAGACGGGGGTTGGCCGCCGACAGCTCCGGCCAGCCGAGGTCCCACTTCTCCAGGGTGCCGGGGCGGAAGTTCTCGATGATCACGTCGGTCCGGGCGGCCAGGCGCAGGAGAGTGGCGCGGCCGCCGGGCCTGGACAGGTCGAGGGTCATGGTCCGCTTGTTGCGGCCGAGCATCTTCCACCACAGGCCCACGCCGTCCTTCGACGGGCCGTGGCCGCGGGAGGGGTCCGGCTTCGCCGGGTGTTCGATCTTGACGACCTCGGCGCCGAAGTCGCCGAGCAGGGTGGCGGCCATCGGGCCGGCGAAGAGGGTGGCGAGGCCGAGGACGCGCAGGCCGGTGAGGGGCGCGGTCGTCGACGCGGTCGTGGGCGCGGTCATGGGCGGCGGGTCTCCCGGTGCGTGAGGTGGGCGAGGGTGTCGAAGCCGATGCCGTTGAAGTCGCCGATCGATGTGGCCAGCCGGTTCTTCAGGGGGGCCGTCCAGCGGTCGGGGAGCGCCGCCGGGTGTCCGGCCAGCAGGCCCGCGATGCTGCCGGCCGTCGCACCGTTGGAGTCGGTGTCCCAGCCGCCGCTCACGGCACGGCAGATCGAACCGGTGAAGTCGCCGTTCGCGTGGGTGAGGGCGGCGGCGATCAGAGCGGTGTTGGGAACGGCGTGCACCCAGTGGTGGGTGGCGCCGTGGGCGCGGTGGAGGGCGTCGACGACCGTGTCGAAGTCCTGGTGTTCGTGTGCGAGCCCGACGGCCGCCTGGACGGCCCGGGCGAGGCGGGAGCGGGGCGGGACGACGGTCAGGCCGGTGCGCACGCAGGCGTGGACGTCGTGGTCGCCGGTCGCGGCCGTCGCGATGACGGCGGCCGTGAACATCGCGGCGTAGACGCCGTTGGCGGTGTGCGTGAGGGTGGCGTCCCGGTGGGCCTGCTGGGCCGCCGCGGCCGGGTCGCCGGGGTGGGTCCAGCCGTGGACGTCGGCGCGGATCAGGGCGCCGATCCACTCGCGGAACGGGTTGCGGTGCCGGGCGGTGTGCGGGGGCTCCACGCCGGTCAGCAGGTTGCGGTAGGCGATGCGCTCAGCGGTGAACGTCCGTCCGGCGGGGAGTTCGTCGAGCCAGGTCCGGGCCAGGTCGGTGAGGGTGAAGGACCTGCCGTGCCGCTGGAGCAGGACGAGATTGAGCAGGGGGTAGTCGAGGTCGTCGTCCTCGGGCATGCCGTCGATGTTCTCGGCGAGGGAGGTGGCTGCCGAGCGGCGGTTCCAGGGGTGCTGCCGCAGCAGGTCCTCGGGGACGCCCCGGGCGGTGAAGTAGGTGGTGAGGGGCCAGTTGCCGGTGGACCGGGCCAGTCGGCGGATGGCGTCGAGGGGGAGCTTCTCGACCGGTTTGCCCAGGAGACAGCCGGCGGCCCGGCCGAGCCAGGCCGCTTCGAGCTGCTGCGGGGTCGTGACCGGGACACCCACGGGCCGGGGCCATGCGGGGCAGGCGGCCCTGATCGCCTCCAGGCCGGTCGGCTCGTCGTCCGCCAGCCGGCTCGGCAGATCGGCCAGTTCGTCCAGGAGGTCCGAGGCCAGCCGGCGCAGGTAGCGGGACGTCGGGGTGGGGGAGGCGCCCGCGGCGGCCGGGGCCTCGGGGCCGCCCGCCGCCCGCCAGCGCGCCGCGATCGCCTTCGGCTCGCGGCCGTCCAGCACGGCCTGGCGGATCTCGTGGCCGATCAGGTCCTCCGGCTGGACCCAGGTCAGTCGGAGCATGCCGGGCCTCCGAGGGACGCGAAGGCCTGCTCGTGGGCGCGGCGGCGGGACACGTCCCGGCCGAAGATCTCGCGGGCGACGGCGCTGAGGGTGGCCGCCGGCTCCCAGAGGTCCAGCCGGCTCGCCTCCGCGACCGTCTTGGCCCAGTCCTCCGGGACCGGTGAGCCCAGGGCACCCGCCAGGGCGCCCGCCATCGTGGCGATCGAGTCGCAGTCGCGGCCGTAGTTCACCGCGCCGAGCACCGCCTGCCGGTAGTCGCCCCGGGCCACCACCAGCATGCCCAGGGCGACGGGCAGTTCCTCGATCGCGTGCAGACGGGAAGGGCGGCGGGCGCCGAGCGAGGGGGAGCGGTAGTCGGGGCCCACCGTGTCGTAGGGGGCCACCGCCTCGCGCAGCGGGCGCAGGGCCGACTCGAAGTCCGTGTGACGGGACGCCTCCTCGCAGACCCGCTCGATCGCGGCCCGGGTGCCGTCCTTCCCGAGGGAGAGGCACTCGGACACGACAGAGTCCGGGGTGGCGCCAGGGGCGCACGCCGCCGCCACGGCCGCGGCCAGGACGCCCGCCGCCTCACGGCCGTACGACGACTGGTGCGCGCCGGCGATGTCGAGGGCCTCGGCGTAGGCAGCGCGTGGGTCGGCCGCGTTGACCAGTCCCACGGGCGCCATGTACATCGCCGCCCCGCAGTTGACGATGTTGCCGGTGCCAGCCTCGCGCGGGTCGGCGTGGCCGTAGTGGATCCTCGCCACCAGCCATTTCTCCGCCAGGAAGATCCGCTGGAGCGGGAGTGCCTCGGTCTCCAGTTCCGGGATCCAGCGGGGCTCGGTCATCAGGTCCGGGACCAGGTGGTCGGCGATCGCGTATGCGTCGAGGTGGTCGCGGACCCGGGCGTAGACGCGGACCAGGGCGTGGGTCATCAGGGTGTCGTCGGTGACGTGGCCGTCGCCCTTGTGGTACGGGGCGAGGGGGCGGGCGGTGCACCAGTCGTCGCCGTGCCACGGGCCGACGACGCCGTGGACGCGGCCGCCGTGGCGTTCGAGGATCTGCTCGGGCGAGTAGCCCTCGACGGGGCCGCCGAGCGCGTCGCCGACCGCGGCTCCGACCAGGGCACCGGTGATCCGCTCGTCCAAGGGGGCGTTTGGGTGAGCTTTGGTGTGCATGGCGGCTTTGGGTTGCATGGGCGCTTTGGGCTGCATGGCCGCATCATCCACCCGGGCGGGCCGGTTGTACGGCTTCCAGGAGTTCGGCGAGTTCCACGAGGTCCGTGCCGGTCAGGCGGGGCAGGACGCAGCCGGAGAGAGTGCGGCAGGTCTCCCGCCAGGACTCGGGGATCGACGCGCCGCCGCCCAGGGCGCCGGTGAGGGCGCCCGCCAGGGCCGGGGCGGAGTCCGCGACGCGGGACAGACAGGCCGCCGCGGGGATCGCCTCCGCGATACGGCCGCGGGCGGCGGTGGCCAGGGCGAGGGCGACCGGGACCGTCTCGGCGGCGGCGATGCCGTAGCTGTAGACGTGGTCGACGATCTGGTGCTCCAGGGGTGGGACCAGGGCGAACGCGCTGTCCGCTGCGGCGGCCAGGCGGAGGGCGTGACGGGCGTTGCGGCCGATCTCCGTCTCCTCGGGGAGTTCGGTGAGGGCCGCCGTGACGCAGGCGTCGACGGGTGCGCCGGCCAGGGCGAGGGCGAGGGCGGCCGCCATGGCGCGGGCACCGTGCACGCCGTCGCCGTCCTGGCTGTAGCGGGCGTCGAACTCGGCGAGGTCCGCGGCGCTGCGGGGGTCGCCGGGGTGGGCCAGGGCCAGAACGCAGGCGCGGACGCAGGCGGCGTCGTCGAAGTAGTGGGGGTTGTCGTGGCCGGTGGCGGGCGGGCGCAGGCCGGTGGCGAGGTTGCCGAGGCCGGCGCGGACGGAGATGCGGGCGCGCAGGGGGAGGACGGCGGACTCGATCTCGGGGGCGCGGTCCGCCGCGGCGGCGACTTCGGCGGCGAGGGCGTTCCAGGTCAGGTCGATCGCGGCCCGGGTGCGGCGTTCGCGGCTGAGGTCGTTCAGGACGGTGTCGTCGCCGGCGCGGAGGAGGGCTTCGGCGGCGAAGGCCGCCCACTCGGCGTCGTCGGAGGGGCCGAGGCGCAGGGGTTCCGGGGGCTGGTTGAGGGCGATGGGGACGGGGAGGGTGGTGGTGGCGTTGTGCTCGGCGAAGGTGTCGAGTTCACGGGTGAGGCGGCGGGTCCAGTCGGGCATGCGGGCGGCTCTGTGGCGGGCGGCGGGCCAGCCGGCGGCGTCGCCGGCGGCGAGTCCGAGCAGAAGGCCTTCGGCCTTCTTGTCTCCCACCCGCGCACCGCCCGTAACCGTCACCCGAGGGGCCCTGGCCGCCCGTGGGGCGGTTTCGCCGTTGGTGGGTGTGGGTGGTTGGTGGGGGGTAGGGGCGTCGGTCGGTTGAGGG
>NZ_JAKEIO010000100.1 GCF_021474405.1 [Streptosporangium] indianense | reverse complement strand
GGCGGGGTGTGCGCGGGCTTGCCGACGGGCGTGGGGAAGCTTTCGCGGTAGTGGTGCTGGGCCGTGGGGTTTTGGGGGGTTGGCTGGGTGCGGTTTGTGCGACGGGTGCGGTGGGGCGAGTGGAGCCGGTGACGAAGTGGATGGTGAGGATGACGGCGGTGGCGCTGGCTGTGGTGCAGGCGAGCCATAGGGTGAGGTAGCGCAGGAGGCGGGGCACGGCACTATGGTGTCGGACCGGCTACGGTGCTTGCTCATGGCCTCCATACTTGTCGTTGAGGACGATCCGGTGATCAGGGCTGCGTTGATCGAGGTGCTGTCCGGGCACGGTTACGTGGTCCGCACCACCCACCTGGGTTTTGAGGCGCTGCGTGAGATCACCCAGAGTCCGCCGGACATGGTGGTGCTGGATTTGGGGCTGCCCGATCTCGACGGTCTGGACGTGCTGCGCATGATCCGGGGTATTTCCCGGGTGCCGGTCCTGGTCGCCACGGCCCGTGACGACGAGAGCGAGATCATCCGGCTGCTGAACGCGGGGGCCGACGACTACCTGGTCAAACCGTTCTCCGGCGGCCAGCTCGCCGCCCGGCTCGCCGCCGTGCTGCGCCGGTCGGTGCCCGCCGACACCGCGGCGGCCCGGCAGCCGGTTGTGCAGGTGGCGGACCTGCGTATCGACCCGATGGCGCGCACCGCACATCTGGCGGGCCGGGAACTGGCCCTGACCCGCCGTGAGTTCGACCTGCTGGCCTACTTGGCCGCCCATGCCGACCAGGTCGTCACCCGCCGGCGCATTCTGGCCGAGGTGTGGCAGCAGCCGTATGTGGAGGACCAGACGGTCGACGTGCACCTGTCCGCGCTGCGCCGCAAGATGGGCGAGAAGGCGCGAAAACCGGGCTATTTGCATACGGTGCGCGGTCTGGGTATCAAGCTGGTCAGTTCGCCATGAGACGTGCCCTGGCGGGGATCGCCCTGGCCGTCACTTCGATGGTGGCTCTGTCCTTCCTGATCCCCCTGGCTCTCCTGGTGCGTGAACAGGCACGGGACAGGGCCACCACGGCTGCCGAGCAGCGGGCGGCCGCCTTGTCCCCGGTGCTCGCCCTGACCACGCGGCGGGCGGATGTGCAGCAGGCCGTCGCCGAGCTCGGCTCTTCCGACCAGCTCGTCGTACGGCTGCCCGACGGCGCCTTCGTCGGCACCCCCCACGCGCCCGGTCAGGCGCTCGAGCGGGCGGTGCGCGGGCGCGAGACGCTTGCCGTGGACACTGCTGGCGGCTGGGTCTATCTCCAGCCCGTCGTCCTGCCGGGCGAGCGGGTCGCGGTCGTGGAAGCGTTCGTGCCCGCGGCGGATCTCTCGCGGGGCGTGGCCGCGTCCTGGGGTGTCATGGCGCTGCTCGCGCTGGGTCTGGTCGCCGGGTCGGTCCTGGTGGCCGACCGGCTGGGTGCTCGCGTGGTGCGCTCCTCACGCAGCCTCAAACGCGCGGCGCTGGCTCTGGGGTCGGGCGACCTGGACGCGCGTGTTCAGCCCGACGGCCCGCCCGAACTTGAGGAGGCGGGTGCGGCGTTCAACACCATGGCCGACCGCGTCCTGGACCTTCTCGCCGTCGAGCGCGAACTGGTCGCCGACCTCTCACACCGCCTGCGCACCCCGCTGACCGCTCTCTATCTGGAGGCCGACCGGATGGGGTCCACGCCCAGCGCCCGGCGGATCGCCACGGCGGCCGGGCAACTGGAGAGCGAACTGGATGCGATCATCGCCGCGGCCCGCACCCCGCTGGCCGCGGCGCAGCCGGCCCGCGCGGCCGCAGGCCAGGCCAAGCGGTGCGACGTCGCGGAGGTGGTCGCCATGCGCCTGGACTTCTGGTCGGTCCTGGCCACCCAGCAAGCACGATCGTACGAGCGCTCGCTTACGCCGCGCCCTGCGCCCGTCGCCTTCCCCGAGGATGACCTGGCGGCTGTCGTCGACGCCTTGATCGGCAATGTCTTCCGGCACACCCCGGAGGGCACCGCCTTCGCCGTGCGCGTGGAGCGAGCCGAGCGGCATGTTCTCCTCACGGTCGACGACGCAGGGCCGGGCGTGGCGGACCCCGACGCGGCGCTCACGCGGGGGGTGAGCGTGGGTGGTTCGACGGGGCTGGGCCTGGACATCGTGGCCCGGGCCTCCCGCGCAGCGGATGGCGAACTGACGATCACCCGGGCGCCGTTGGGCGGCGCCCGAGTGCGGGTGTCGTTCGCACTGGCCGACACGGCCGGAACTGGCGGCGCAGAGCAGTGACCTGGGCCGGCGGCCGGCGGCCGGCGGCTGGCAGCGGCGCCGGCGGCCGGGGCGGTGAGCGGTGGTTTTGTTCGCGTGTTTGGGCGGCGGTCGCTCACCTTGTGGGAGGTGGTTGGATCGAGGTGGGGCCGGTGGTCTCGAGGGCGGAAGGCGCCTGGTCCGGTGCCCGTTTCGGGTGCCGATTGGACAGTGTCGAGGGGCAGGAACGTGGAGTGGTCGTGGGCGTTGCTCGGTCTCGCCGCTGGGTTTCTGATTTCCGTCGTCACCGTGCCCGTGGGTGTCTCCGGAGCGGTTTTCCTGCTGCCCGTGCAGGTGAGTGTGCTGGGTGTGCCCAGCCCGGCCGTGACACCGACGAACCTGCTCTACAACGTTGTGGCCGGCCCCGGTGCCCTCCTGCGCTACGGGCGGGCCGGACAGTTCGGCGGACCGCTGACCCGGCTCTTGATCGCGGGTACCGTTCCGGGCGTCGTCATCGGGGCCGTGATCCGCGTCTGCGCTGTTCCCGGCCCGGGAATCTTCCGCCTCCTCGTAGCGGTGCTGCTGCTGCCGCTCGGGTTGTGGCTGTGGCTGCGGACGGTACGCCCGGCCCCACCTCACACGCGGCACCAGCCTTCGCCCCGCGCGACGACGTCGCTGGCCCTGGCTGTCGGCGTAGCCGGCGGCATCTACGGAATCGGGGGCGGCTCGCTGCTCGGCCCGATCCTGGTCGGCCGCGGCGTACCGGTCGCGGCCGTCGCACCTGCCGCCCTGGCCTCCACCTTCGTGACTTCCCTCGTCGGCGCGGCCACCTACGCGCTGCTGTCCCTGGCCACCACTGGCCACGTCGCCCCCGACTGGCTGCTGGGCCTATCCTGCGGCGCCGGCGGCCTCCTGGGCGGCTACCTCGGGGCACGCCTCCAGCCGCACCTGCCTGAGAGGGCCCTCCGGCTCCTGCTGGGCGCCCTCGCCACCGCGATCGGCGCGCTCTACGCAGTGCAGACCCTTCGCTGACCGTGCGGTGCATGGAGGGGTCACGGCGAGTGAGCGAGCCGCTGCCGGATCGGATGCGCTCTGAGCTGGGGTGAGGTGAGCTCCAGAGCCCGGTTGTCCTGTCCGGCAGCCATGTGGTCGAGCCATCGTTCATACCAGGCGAGAAAGTCCGGGGCTGAGGAGACGTTCGGGCCCCAGAAGCCGTCTGCGTTGCCGATGAGCATGCGCCCGGTGAGAGGGCCGGTTATGCCTATGAGGACGAGATCGCTGCAGCCGCGTTCGATGATGTGCAGGAACAGGTCACCACGGCGGGTGGGGCGATAGGCCCGGCTGAATCCTCTTGAGCCCGTGCTGGCGTCTCTGGAGTTCATCGTGAAGAGCGTGCAGTCCTCCAACGGGATCAGTCCGTAGTACGGAGACGCACCACTGCCGCCCATGTTGGTGAGGAAGTCTCGGTAGGGCTGCGGGAGTTCCACGTCATGCTCGGCCTGAGAGGCATCTGCCTGACGGTTGGTGAGGCGGGGGCCGAGACGAAATTCGTGCCGCTCCTCCCCAAAGGAGCGGCTTCGGTTGGGCGCGTAGGGGATGCGTGCCAGCTTGCGTCGCAACCGCGGGATGCGGGAGTCCATGCGAGCTCTTCTCTCGTGTCGCCCGCAATCTATCGCACGGCACCAGAGCTCATCCTGCGAGCAGGACTCGCTTCCTCAGCAGCTGGAAGCCGGCCCGGCCGAACATCTGGCGCTTGAGCATCTTGATCCGGTTGACGTGCCCGTCGACGACGCCAGAACTCCACGGCAGAGTGAGGCCGGCGATGACGGCGTCGCGGTCTCGGTCAATGCCCGCGGCGAGGGTGTGGAGGCTGGGCAGGTCGTCCTGCCGGACGGCGTCGAGCCAGTCGGGCAGGCGCTTGCCCTGGCGCTCGGTGAGCATGGTCGCGAAGGAGCGGACGTGCCCGGTGAGGGCGTCGAGTTCGGAGCAGTGCGTCCGGACAGCCTTGAGCTGGAGTTGCTCGGTCTGGGTAAGGGCGTCCGGACGGCGGAGGATCCATCCGGCGACGGTCCGGGGCGAGGGCGGCCGGGCGGTCACCGGCTGCGGTGAGGTGCGCTTGTCGTGCAGGTAGGCGCGAACGCGCTGGTAGCTGCCCTTGTAGCCGAGTGGCACGATCTCCTCCCACAGCTTCCAGGCGTTGGTGCAGCCCTCGCTCCAGCGGTCGTCCAGGTAGGGCTTGTAGTCGTCGAGGACGGAGGGCCGGTTCTGCCACTGACCGGTGAACAGCTCCTCCGGCGTCGCGGCGTCGGCGAACTGCTTGACGGTGCGGTAGGTCATCCCGAGCTGCCGCTGGACCGAGCGTCGGCTGTGTCCCGCCGTCAGCAGTGCGTGGACGGCGGCATGCCGGGCCCGGGTCCGGTCGGCGAATCGGTGCCCGCGCGGCCAAGGAGAACCGGACGAGTCCGCGGCCGGAACGGCCTCGGGTTCGGGTCCGGGTTCAGGGAACGTGGGGACCAGAGAGCGGAGGCAGCGACGGTGCTGGGCGACGCTCGGCTCGGCGGCCTCGCTCAGGTTGTGCCAGAGATGCCACCGGTCCGCGACCTGGACGGCCTGGGGCGGACCGGCGGTGGCGCCCTCGGCGAAGAACGGCGCCCGATCCCTGCACACGACCTCGACGCCGGGCCGATCGGCGAGCCAGGCCGCCAGGCTCGATGCCTCCCGGTCGGGCAGTAGGTCGACAGGGCGGCGGGTTTCGACGTCGACGAGAACGGTGCCGTAGTGGCGGCCCTTGCGGGTGGCGTACTCGTCAACGCCGACCACACGCGGGGCGGGCACTTCCGGTTCGGGAAGGGCGTCGACCAGGCGCAGGACGGTGCTCCGGCTGACGCAGACCCCGAGCGCGGAGCTCAGGCGGGCGCCGGCACGGCCCGCCAGGGCGAGACCAACCGCGGCCAGCGTCGCACACAGCCGCTCGGTCCGCTGACCGTGCCGACGGGTCTGGCCCGGTATCTGCTCGACGAAGGTGCGGCGGGTGCACCCCGAGTTCCGGCAGGCGAACCGGCGGACCCTCAGCTGAAGAACAACGCTTCGTCCGGCGCTGGGCACATCAGCTGAACCCGGTTCGACCAGACCCCGCACGCCGGGCAAACGGCACCGTTCGCAGTGCATTCCGCGTCGACCCGCACTATCGCGATGCTCACGTCCACCGACAGCACCGCAACGTCCGCGATCGACGGGAACAACAGCTCCTTCAACTGGAGCACGATCTCTTCCACGGCCCTGAACTGTCATCCCAACCGCCATGGCCACGGCTCATTTTCGGGCGACTTCACCTACTGCCCGGAGAAGCTCAGCCGTCACTCAGCGTGGCCGCGTCACAGAAGTTGAGCCAGAGCCCGTTCTCACGTACCGAGCCGAGCGGTGCAAGTGACCGACCCCGGCGGCCTGGCGGCCTGGCGGCCATGGGGGAGTGGGGTCAGCGGCCGGCGCCGAAGTCCTGGGTCCACCAGGGGCCGCCGTCGCCGAAGTGGACGCCCACGCCCAGTTCCTTGAAGGAGCAGTTGAGTATGTTCGCGCGGTGTCCGGGGCTGTTCATCCAGGACTTCATCACCGAGGCGGCATCCGCCTGGCCCTGGGCTATGTTCTCGCCCAGGGTCGACCACTCGTAGCCTGCGGCCTCGATGCGGGTGGTCATCGTCGAGCCGTCGGGGCCGGTGTGGGACATCACGCCGCTGCGGGCCATGACGTCGCTGTAGTCGTCGGCGGCCCGGGTGAGCCGCTCGTTCGCCGTGAGCGGCGCACATCCTGCCGCGGCCCGCTCCTTGTTGACCAGCGCGAGCACCTGCGCCTCGGGCCCGCCACCGGACCCCGACCCCGTCCCCGGCCCGGAGTCCGCTCCGCTGCCGCCCGGCCGCACACCGCCGGAACCGCCCGCCACCGCCCCGCCGCCGCTCTTCGCCGCCGTCCCCGCGAGTGGCCTCGATGTGGGAACGGTCGTCTTCCGTGCCCCGGGGGAGGGACTCGCCGACTGCTTGTGTTTGTGCTTCGGCTTCGCGCTCGGTGAGCTGCTCGCCGTGGCGCTCGCACGCGCACGCGCCGAAGCGGAAGCATCCGGCGCCGCCCCGCCGGAGGCGCCCTGGGCGCCCGGCGCCTGGTTCGCGCTGTCCGCGACCACCCGCTCCGAGGCGTCGCCGTCCTCACCGCTGACGACGGCCACGGTGATCCCGACGCCCGCGATCGCAGCGACGGCTCCCATGGCCAGCGCGGGACCGCGCCTCTTTGGCCCACTGCGGCGGCGGGCGTTCGAGCGGGAGGGGCGGGCGGCTCGGCGGGAACCCATGTAAGGACACCTCGGTCTGTTCGGTCGGCTGACGCGCCCCCTGTGTCCGGTGGCCGCGATCGCGGCCACCGGACCCTGTGGGGGGTGCTCGAGAGCCTAGAACCCGCCCGGGCCGCAAACCCTTGTTCGAAGGTCTTCTTCAAGAACCCTTAAGACAGCCCTCAAGGTCCGCTGAGAAACAGCCGCAAGCGCACCCCGCCCTGCCTCACGCCCACCCTGCTCTGGCGTCCACCCCCTCGCCCCCTCAAGACGCCACCCGCCTGCACAGGCCCGCACGCAACACAGTTGCCGCAACTGCCCACATGGTCGGCGCGCCAGGGAGGCGGCCGGGCCGTACCGCAGGACAGCGGTTGCCGCGGCAGTGACGGGCTGCGGGCCGCCGCCCCGAGGCTCTACGTGGCCGCAGAACCGGGCCTGGATCGCGGTTGGCGCGCGCACCGCCTGGGGGATCGAGGCGCTGCGGGAATGCATCGAGGTCCTGCCGCCGCGTCCTGGAGGTGCAGATCGAGACCAAGTGCCGGGCCGGCCTGGCGGCAGGGCCCGGCTCCCCGGGCGGGTGAGGTGCTGTCCGCCGAGTACACAAAAGACCGTGCCGAAGGCGGGGTTGGGGGCCGCAGCCGGCGTGCGCTGCGCGGGCCTGTCCCCGGCCGTGCCCCGGGGCGGGAGGGGTGCAGGAAGACCGGCCCTCCGGCCCGCTTCCGGCCGGAAACCGGTTGCTGGTGCCGCTTCGTGTCGTCTACGGTGGCGGCATGGGTTCCCTGTGATCAGTACGTGTGGTTCGCAAGGGCGTGGGACGTCGAGCCTGGCTCCGTTCCTGCGTCCGGCCGTGCACGCCTGAGGAAGCGAACGCGCTGCGATTGTTTCGCCATGCGCTGTTTTTGCTGGACGAAACCGCTCCTGACTGCCGGATGATCCGGCTGTCTGCGTCTTCCTGAGGCTCTGCTGTGTGCGCGGCGACATCACTCGACCCTGTGCTGATCAGGAGGACTCCCACGTGTCGACAGCGCAACTCGCTCTGCATGACATCACCAAGCGCTACCAAGACCACGTCGTACTCGACCGGATCGGCTTCACCATCAAGCCGGGGGAGAAGGTCGGTGTCATCGGGGACAACGGATCAGGCAAGTCCACGCTGATCAAGCTGATCGCCGGGCGGGAACAGCCGGACAACGGTGCGCTGAGGGTGGTCGCGCCCGGTGGCGTCGGCTATCTGGCCCAGACACTGGAGCTGCCACCGGACGCCACGGTCCAGGACGCCGTCGATCTGGCCTTGGCCGATCTTCGGGGACTGGAGGAGGGCATGCGCCGGGCCGAGGCCCAGCTGGCCGAACGGCCCCACCCAACGGGCCAGGATCCCGAACTTGCCGGGCTCCTGGAGAGCTACGGCGCGCTGGTGGACCGCTACCAGGCGCGCGGCGGCTACGAGGCCGACGCCCGGGTGGAGATCGCGCTGCACGGGCTCGGGCTGCCCGGCCTGGAACGCGGCCGTCGGCTGGGCACGTTGTCCGGCGGCGAGCGTTCCCGCCTCGCCCTGGCCGCCACCGTGGCCTCGGAACCGGAGCTGCTGCTGCTGGACGAACCGACCAACGACTTGGACGACCGGGCGGTGGGCTGGCTGGAGGAACACCTGCGCAAGCACCGCGGCACGGTAGTGGCGGTCACCCACGACCGGCTCTTCCTCGACCGGCTCACCACCACGATCCTGGAGATCGACTCCGGCAAAGTGATGCGCTACGGCAACGGCTACGAAGGCTATCTGGCTGCCAAGGCGGCACAGCGGCAGCGCAGACTGGCGGAGTACGAGCAGTGGCGCGCCGAGCTGGACCGCAGCCGCGGCCTGGTCGCCTCCAACGTGGCGCGCCTGGACGCCATCCCGCGCAAGCTGCCCTTCGCCGTCTTCGGCGTCGGCCAGTTCCGCATGCGCGGGCGGGGGCACGGGGCGATGGTGCGCATCCGCAACGCCAAGGAACGAGTGGCGCGGCTGACCGAGAACCCGGTCGCGCCGCCGCCCGAGCCGCTCACCTTCACCGCACAGATCACCACCGGGGCCGCACTGCTTCAAAAGACGGTGGCCGAACTGACCGGTGTCCGGGTCGGCGACCGGCTCAGCATCGACTCCCTGCGCCTGGGGCCCGGTGAACGGCTGCTGGTCACCGGCCCCAACGGGGCGGGCAAGACGACGCTGCTGCGGGTGCTCTCCGCGGAGCTGGCACCCGACAGCGGATCGGTACGGGTGCCGGCCCGGGTGGGACACCTGCGCCAGGACCACACACCGTGGCGCAACGATACGACGGTGCTTCAGGCGTTCATCAGCGGGCGGGTCGGCGACATCGACGAACACACCCAAACGCTGCTCTCCCTGGGGCTGTTCAGCCCGGATGAGCTCCGCCAGCGGGTGCAGGACCTGTCGTACGGGCAGCGGCGCCGCATCGAACTGGCCCGGCTGGTGACCGAGCCGGTCGACCTGCTGTTGCTGGACGAACCCACCAACCACCTCGCGCCCACGCTGGTCGAGGAACTGGAGCAGGCACTGACCGGCTATCAGGGCACGGTCGTGGTGGTCACCCATGACCGGCGCATGCGCTCCCGCTTCAACGGCGCCCACTTGACGCTGCGCGACGGGCACGTCACCGA
This sequence comes from [Streptosporangium] indianense, assembly GCF_021474405.1. Taxonomy (GTDB): domain Bacteria; phylum Actinomycetota; class Actinomycetes; order Streptomycetales; family Streptomycetaceae; genus Streptomyces; species Streptomyces indiaensis. Next base: position 19,778 of record NZ_JAKEIO010000100.1, on the reverse strand, counting down.
GTTCACCACCGCCTGATCGGCAAAGCCGCGCCGACGCAGGGCCGCCCGCCAGGCCCAGGTCGTGCACGACCACGGCGTGCACGACCGCCGGCCCGCTCGCTGAACGTGCGCGGGCCCGCCCTCCAGCGCCCACGGGCCCGTGCACCGCCAACACCGCCCCCGGTGCCGGCCCTGACCCACCCGGCGCGCCGAAATACAGCAGGCCGTCGCCCAGCTCGGCTCCGCCGATCACCTCATCGTGCACCTGCCCGACGACGGCTTCGTCTGCCCCCCCACGCGCATCGCAAGCGACCGGGGACGCACAGCATCCGGGAGCGCGACCCGCCATGGGCGATGAGCGTGGGTGCAAGGGGACTTAAGCCGTCCCCGTGCACCCAGGCTCACGATCCCTGCATCACTTCCACCGCGCCGTCGTATCCGCCCGGCGGCCTGCCGAGGGCCGGGGCCACCTGTGCCGGACTCTTCCTGCGCCGGCTCAGACACCCAGGGAAGCGATCTCGATGGGTGAGCGATAGTTGGCGGCGGCGGTGACCACGCATGCGCGGTACGTCCGGTTGTTTTTGACGGCGAGAAAGTACTCGCGCAGGTTCTTCCCGTAGCTGACCAGGTAGCCCAAGCCGGGGACGAAGCCGGGCGGGCGCGGCACGAGCGCGAACGCTTCACTGCACCGGAGGATCTCTCCGGTGGCGGTCGACAGGATGTCGGCCACGTCCGCGTTCATGTTCCAGCCGGCCGCCAGTGTGGGGCTCCATATCGCACCGGCCACTTCTCGCAGCTTCTCCTGCTCCTCGGGCGTCGGGTCGCTCCAAGCGCTTCGTGTCACTGTCAGCGATTCCCGGGCAGGCGTACCCCCGGCCGCCACCGCGGGCGGTGCTGCCATGGCCGCAGCGATGGCGAGCGCCGACAACATGACCACGGCCGCTGAACCTCTGCGCGTTCTCTTGCCCGTCGTCACCATGTTTTCCTCTCAGTCGAGTGACCACCCCCGGCGCGAGGGCGGTCTGAACGTCGCATGAGCGGACACAGGGGTCAACAGCGGCAATGCGCCACGAAGCACGGCACCCGGCAGGAGCGTCAACTGCTCACCGCTCACAGCAAGCCGCTGATGCTCGATGAGATCGCTCCCCGCCGGGAAAGCAGCCAGCCGAGCCGGCTCGCAACACGCCCCCCCCCGGCATCTGCACCCGGATCAAGCGGCGCCGACGTTGGACCGGCGGCGCGTCAGGCAGCGGCGCACACGCGCACCGGCTCATGGACGATGGCCAGAGCACTGACGGTAGCGACGGGGGCCAGTGGCCCAGGCGCCCTCACTCTTCGATCGTTCGGGCATGATCTGTCATGGAGCCTTGGCCCCACCCTCGCGTCGCGGTGTGTGGTTCAGGAACGGCCGTGTGCCGGCGGGGTATCCATCGACGGGGGAGATGTCTGTGATCGTCTGGGTGAACGGCGCATTCGGCAGCGGGAAGAGCACGCTGGTGGACGAACTGCGCCCGCGCTGGCCCCGGGCGCTGGTCTATGACCCGGAGACGGTCGGCTATGTGCTGCGCGAGATCGTGAAGGTCCCGACCGGCGATTTCCAGGATCTGCGGCTGTGGAGGCGGCAGGTCGCGGCCTTGGCCGTGGGACTCGTCCAGGAGTATCAGCGGCCCGTACTGGTGCCCATGACGCTGGTCAACCCCGCCTATGTCGCAGAGATCTTCGGTGCGCTGAAGAACGCGGGGATCGTTGTTCACCACTTCTTCCTCAAGGTCTCCGAGGAGGTGCTGGTGAAACGGATCGAGGGGCGGAGCTTCACGCCGGACGATCCCGCGCAGGATGAACGAGTCCGCACATGGTGCAAGTCCAAAATCGAGTCGTGTATGGCTGCAGTGGACACCCTCCCCCATGACACCGTGTTCCTGGACGGCGAGCTGAGCCCGCGAGAGCTGGCCGATGACGTGCTGGCCCGCGTCGGCGCGGTCCCGGGCCGATGACCCGGGCTCTTCCCGGTGCGCGATTCGGTTGTGCGCCGTCTTCCAGAGTCCCGCTCATCGAAGCCCGCGGCGAGGATGCCGACGCAGACGCCCCCTGGCATCGTCCCACTGACCCCGCTGATCACGCCGGGTCAGTGGGACGATGCCCCGCACCTCATCCCCCGTCATGGAACGCATCCGGGGCCACCGCCTCGGCGACGGGCACCCCCGCACCCGGCTCCCTCTCCGGCAGGGTGGATCTTGCTGGTCAGGCCGCCCCGGCAGCATCTGACCCCTCATCAGGGCGGTGCCGCCGGGGCCTGACTCTCTTTTCCCGGCACCCGAGGTGCTTTCCTGCGAGCCCCGGCGGCGTACTGGCGAGCCCGACAGGAGGGGGAGTCCACGCTGGCCGCTCATCACCCCAGCCGGTCAGGCCCTTCGCTGCTCCGCGACCCACTGCCCGACCGGTGTCTCTCCTTCGCGGTGTCCGAAGAGCACACGGACATGGCCCTCCCGCTCCACGCACGCCTTGAGCTCCGCCCAGCCGCGGGCCCGGTCCTGCCCTTCGCAAGGTTTGACAGCTCCCCGGATCGGCGGCGGGTGGAGGGCTTGGCCGTAGGTCTCGCGCGCCCGACAGCAGATCTCCCCGAGTCCGCACGAAAAACCCGTTGCCCAATGGTCAAGAATCGTTGACCATTGCTGGTATGCCTAGCGATGATCTTCCCGAGACGCTTCACGTCACCACTGACGAGCAACTGCGCGCCGTCGCCAATCTCACGCGCCACCGGATCATGGCCGTGCTCCGCTTCGAGCCGGCGACGATTACGCAGATCGCCGAGAGGGTCGGCCTTGCGAAGGGGAGTTCCAGCTATCACGTGCGACTGCTGGAACGAGCCGGCCTGGTTAAGGTCGTGCGGACGCGGAAGGTACGGGGGGTCACCGAGCGGTATTACGCGATGGCCGCGCGGACGATCGTGCTGCCAGATCCGGGCGAGGGAGGGCCCGATGTGCTGATGCGGCATGCGGTGGCGGACCTGGAGGCGTCGCCGGCAGATGCCGCACGGCACGTGCGGATGGCCCATCTGCGCCTCACCGACGAGCAGTTCACCGAGCTGGGGGCGCGCCTGCAGGCACTGGCCGACGAATACCGGGAACTGTCCGATCCGTCGCTGCCGGACGCGTCACTCGTCTTCGCACTGTTCCACCCGGCACCGCGCCGGCACCCCGAAGGGGACGCCAAGTGACCTCAGACCTTCGGAAACTGCCGGCCGGGTTCGGACGGCTGTGGACCGCACAGACGGTGTCCTCGCTCGGCGACGGGGTGACGCACGCCGCGCTGCCGCTGCTCGCCTTGACGCTGACGCGCGATCCGATGGCGCTCGCCGCCGTCACGGCCGCGGGGACGCTGCCATGGCTCCTCTTCGGAGTGCTCGGCGGTGCGCTGGTGGACCGCTGGGACCGCCGGCGCACGATGTGGGTCACGGACACGGCACGTGCGGTGTTGCTCGCGATCCCCGCGGCGGCAGCCGCGCTCGACGTCCTCAGCGTTCCGCTGCTCGCGGCCGTCGCCTTCCTGCTCGGCCTCGGCGGACTCTTCTTCGATACGGCCGCCACGGCCTATCTGCCCGATCTGCTCCGCCGCGACCCCGCACTCCTGGAGCGCGCCAACTCCCGCTTGCGCGGAGCCCAGACCGCCATGTCCGGCTTCGCCGGGCCACCTGCGGGCAGCGCGCTGCTCGCGTTCGGGCGTGCGGTTCCGCTGCTCGCCGACACTGTGTCGTTCGTGCTCTCCGCACTGCTCGTACGTACGCTGCCCGCCATGCCCCGGCCCCTGCCGGAGGTCCGCGAGTCGCTGCTTCGCCAGGCACGGGCCGGGGCCTCGTACGTTCTCCGGGACCGGGTGCTCCTCGGCCTCGCGCTCCGCCCGGCAGTCGGGAACGTCGCCTTCCTCGCAGTGGAGACCGTCCTCGCCCTCTTCGCGCACGACCGCCTCGGCATTGATACCTACGGCTTCGGCCTGCTCCTCACGGCGGAGGCCACAGGCGGCCTGCTCGGTGCGGGCATCGCCTCCTACCTTGGCCGACGACTCGGCACCGGCACCGCACTGACCTGCACAGCCGCTGTCGAAGGGCTTGCCATCCTGGGCCTGGCCGTTGCCCCGAACCCGTACATGGCCGGGCTGGCACTCGCCGTCTGCGGGGCCGGCATGGGCGCCACGATGGTGCTCGCACCCTCCCTACGGCAGGCCATCGTCCCGGCCCGCCTCATGGGCCGGGTGGCCTCCACATCCCGCATGCTGGCCATGTGCGCCGCCCCCCTCGGGGCCTTCCTCGGCGGCTGGCTGGCCACGACCTACGACATCCGCACCCCCCTCTACGCCGCCGGCGTCCTCCTCCTGGCGATGACGACCGTCACGGCATCCATGACCAGCAACCGCCGAGTCGAAGCGGCGTTGCATGCCGCCGCCCTGGCCAACGGTCCATATCACCCGACACCCAAAGATCCCACCCGGGAGAACGCACCCGACTTGTTGTGACGCCTACGCGGTAGGCGTCACAACAAGTCGGGCGCCAAACCCCCGCAGGGTGCAACGAGGGACCAGGACGGTCCGGTGCGCTGCCGTCAATCCCCATCGTCTCGGCGACGCCCGGGTCCCGGAGGAGCGCAGGCCCCGGGCCGGGGCCACTGGCTTTGATATGGAACAAGCAGCGGCCCAGGAAATCGACGTGCCGGTCCTTGAGCGGGCAGAGGCGGGCAACGACATCGTCCGTAATGGCGTGGGCCACGGCGCGAAGCCGGGCGAACCGGCCCGCGGCCGGCCGCGGCCACCAGAGGCAGGCCCCTGCCAAGTCCGGGTCGTAGGCTTCCGGCCGGACACCGGGTTGATACCCGTTGCACCTGCCGGACCGGTCTATGCGCTCGATCGTCTACGGCGAGAGCGCGCCCAAAGCGCCCCAGCCGGCTACGGCGTGGCGCCTCCCCCGACCGACACGCTCCGGGGGCATTGGAGTGGCGGGCGAACAGCCCGGTGGCGTGTCTCCCGCACCGGCACGCGGCGCTTCCTAGAGTCGGCGAGGGGTACGGCACGGGGCCGACCGTCGGAGCACACAGACGGGTGAGTCATGGAACGGATGACGGCCGGATCGGCCACAAGCGGCCGCAGGCCGACCCGGAGATGGTCCCGGCGGCTGGCCGCCGGGCTGGGACTGGTCCTGCTCTGCGCGCTGCCCGCCGGAGCGACGGACGCCGCCCGGGCCGGTGACACCCGCACGCCCGTCGGCCCGGCCCCGTACGTGTCCGACTACGGCGGCAACCGGGTGCTGACCCTGTCCGCGTACAGCGGTGAACAGGTCACCGTCCCCCTCGACGGCCTGGTGCGTCCGACCGGTATGGCCTGGGATGCCGCCGGCCGGCTCTACGTCTCCGACACCGGCAACAACCGGGTCGTCGTCCTGCCCCCGGACGGCGGGGAGCAGTCGGTCGTACCGGCGGGCGATCTGTCGCGCCCACTGGGGCTCGCGGTCGACCCGGCCGGGAACCTGTACATCGCCGACAGCTTCAACGACCGGATCGTGAAGGTGGCCGCCGACGGCGGAGGCCGGACCGTGCTGGCCACGCAGGGACTGCTGCACCCCTGGGGGCTCGCCTGGGCACCCGACGGGCATCTGTACGTCTCCGACTTCGTCCACGACCGGGTCGTCAGGGTCGCGGTGGACGGCGGCGGCCAGCAGCCCGTGCCCACCACGGGCCTCTCCCAGCCGACCGGGCTGGCACTCGGCACCGGCGGCGACCTGTACGTCTCCGACAGTGGCAACAACCGCGTGGTGAAGGTCGCCACCGCAAGCGGCCAACAGAGCACTGTTCCCGTCACCGGACTGAACTCCCCGCTCGGGCTCGCCCTCGATGGCAACGGCCACCTGTACGTGGCCGACGGGTTCAACAACCGCGTGGTGCGCGTCCGCGAGACAGGAGGAGGACAGGTGACACTCGGCTTCACAGGCCTCAACACACCGACCGGTCTGGCCTTCCCCCCTGCCCCGGACAGCCCGGGCTACGGACAGGACTGACAAGGCTCGAGCCGCCTGGTCGCAGCGCCATACTGTGCATCATGGCCGTGCCGACGCCCGGGCGAGGCGTTGCGGCACACGAGAGCGGCATGCCACGCGCTTCACCCGAACGCGCGCAGCACCTCGTACGTTCCGCACACCTCGATAAAACCGGCGATGGCCTCCAGCCCGTTGGCGAAACCGGCGGATCACCACTTCTCCAGTCATCGTTCCCCCCTGCGCTCGCCGGAAGGCCGTAACCTCCCGTGCACCCGCGGGCGCCGGGCACGCGTAGCGCTCCGGCCCGCCCGATCCGGGTACCGAGCTGTCCTCACCCACCGGCAAAACGCTGTACGACACACTCCTCGATGGGGACAAGACCACACAGGCGCGGACGCGAACAGCAGGCAACCCTCCGGTGCCATGTCGCAAGGCCGGGACAGCAAGAGACCCCGGGCCGCCCTGCGGTGATCGAGGTCGTCGTCGTTCTCAAGGACCTGCTCCGGCCTGCACCGCAGGAAAGATCGCCGCTCTGTTGCGGAGCGGGTCAGGCCACCGCCTGAAGAGACGCGGGTGGCTGCCCCGCATACTGAGGCAGTTCTCGCTGCGGCAGGGCATCAACCGCCATGGGATGGGTCGCAGATGGATGTGGGATCGGTGCTCGGCAGCATAGGCCGAGCGGCGGCTGGGGCGGGCCGACTGGTGTGGGCAGTGGTGACCGCACCGACCACGGGCACCGAGTATGACGCCCACTCCAAGATCGACAGGCTTGCGGAGAAGATCGAGAACGAGGTGCCGGAGGAGTTGCGGGACTGGGCCTGGGGTCTGGTTCTGGACGCGCTGTATGGGGTTCCCCAGGAGGTCGGTCAGTTGGTGGAGGGACACCAGACGCCCCATGACGAGGAGACCGAGGGCCCGTCGGCCAAGTACTGATGGCGGGAACCGAAGAGCCTGAAGTGCGCCTTCGTTGACCACGCCGCTTCGGTCAGGCCGGGGCGGCGTGCTTCGCCCAGCGCAGCGCGCGGGGAGCGTTGGCCTCCACCTCGCGCAGCTGCTCCCAGAGGACCCCAGGCCGGGAGCCCTGCTGTGGTGCTGGCACGCACGGCGCCACAGCAGGCCGCCTGTGCGCCTAGGCACCGAGGCCGCAATGAAGGGCTACCGCGTCCGCTACACGCTCGCCACGAAGCTGGTGAACGAACTGGTCGAGGCGGCCGACGAGAAGCATCTGAACAAGACCATCGCCCGCTACGGCCGCGTTGACCTGCTCTGCATCGACGAACTCGGCTACATGGAGCTCGACCGGCACGGTGCTGAGCTCCTCTTCCAGGTCCTGACCGAGCGTGAGGAGAAGAACGGCGTCGCGATCGCCTCCAACGAGTCCTTCGGCGGCTGGACCAAGACCTTCACCGACCCCCGCTTCCGAGCGGCCATCGTCGACCGCCTGACCTGCAACGGAACCATCATCGAGACCGGCACCGACTCCTACCGCCTCGCCAGCACCCGAGCCCGGGCCGAACACGCAGAAGCGGGCTGATCAATCGTTTCAACGCCTGACCGGCAACCGTGGAGACGGGCCAGGCCGACGTCATCCAGGCGGGACCCGCCCTGCGGCCCGGGGCCCGGCATCCAGATGAGCTGCGATGCGCGTGACAGTCCGGGCGTTGTCCTCGAACAGATGCGCCTGCATGCCCGCCGCCTGGGCGGCCTCAATGTTGACTGCGACGTCGTCGATGAACAGGCAGTTCTCCGGCCGCACGTCCAAGCTGGCGCATGCGGCCTCGAAGGCACGCAGGTCGGGCTTCTCGATGCCGATCTCGTGGGAGTAGACGATCTGCTCCACCAGCTCGTCGAAGTGATAAAGCGACGCCTCCCGTTCCCGGGCGCCCACGAAGCTGTTGCTCAGGATGCCCAGCCTGCAGCTGCCGCGCAGCCCTCGCACATAGTCGATCAACTCCTCGTTCGGCGTCCCCAAATAATCGGCCCAGAGATCGGCCATGAAAGCTTCAACCTGGGGAGTGGCAAGACCCAAACGGGCCGCCACCTGCTCGTGCACCTCGCGCTCGCTGATACTCCCGACACTCCCAGCCCGCCACACGTCGTGCATCCGCTCATGGACAGTGCCCAGTGGCAGCTCCAACCGCTCCTCCCACCGTTGCACCCATCCCGTTTCCGGCGCGATCTCCAGCACGCCACCGATGTCGAGAATGACGCAGGTCGCGGTCACGCGAACTCCCCCTCTTCGTCCTGGACCAGCGAGCACAGATCCCCCGCTCAGGTGATCGACAGAGACACTGTCGTCTCTCCCTCTGGGGCAAGGTCAAGCGATCTTCGAAGCTTGTGACAGCCTTGCCGCAACCCGCCGACCCGACTCGCCTCAGTCAGCAGGTGCCTTCAAAACTCGTGACGATCCGCGAAGCCGTTGACCGGACGCTGCTGTCCAAACTCGTTATCAAACGCTGTCGCAAGAAGTGATCGAAACCAGACGACGGTCGTCATGTCGGTGAAGGCCCACTCGCGGGCTCCGGTCACTACCAACCGGCCTTGGTCCACCGCCCCTACCCAAGACCTGGACGAAGCCACCGCCCCCTCCCTCGCCACCGGCACGCCCACATACGCCGCCCAGACCATTCCGCTCACCGAAGCCGTCGGGAGCCTGCCGCTTGCCACCGAATCCCGCCACGGCTACACCCGCGAGGCGTTCAAGCACTGGAACTCCGGCGACGACCCGGCCGACGGCTGCACCACCCGCACACGCATAAAACCGGTTGGTCAGGGGCCCTTCGCCACCGGTTCGAGGATGGCAACGCACTGCACATGATGCGTCACGAACATCGCATCATCCGCCATATTCGAGCTCCCTCGTCCAAGAGTGGAACAAACGGGACTGCCGGACACGGGCCCTGCATAGGGTCCTGGGCACGGGCGGGGAGGGCGATGATGCCCAAGCCGCGCAGAGACCCCAGGAGGAGATGCTGGAATGAGCAATGTGGAGGTCTCCCTGAAGGAGATCATGACTTCGATCGAGGGCGCATTGGGGACTGCGCTGGTCGACTACACCAGCGGTATGGCGCTGGGCACCATGGGGGGCGGCAAGGACCTCGACCTGACTGTTGCGGCAGCCGGCAACACGGACGTGATCCGCGCCAAGGTCCGCACCATGGAACACCTCGGACTCAAAGGTGAAATCGAGGACATACTGATCACGCTCGGCAGCCAGAACCATCTCCTCCGGCCCCTCAAGGGCCGTGGTGGCAACGGCTTGTTCCTCTACCTCGTGCTCGACAGAAAGACATCGAACCTGGCCATGGCCCGCCACCAGCTCAAGCGGATCGAGGCGGGGCTGGCCGTGTAGCAAGCCGCGTCCTCCATAACCCCGCACGCCCACCACTTGAAGATTTCTTCAACTGGCTACATCCATATCAGAGCAATCCCATGGGTGTGCGGGGCCGCATCCACGAGGATCGGTTCGCAGCACCGGCCTGCGATGACACGCAGAAGGCCGCCGTGCCCCGACACAGCCCTCACCCGGCAGGGAGCGATTCACATGCAGGTCCCCCTCTACCAGGCCAAGGCCGAGTTCTTCCGCATGCTCGGTCACCCGGTACGGATCCGGGTCTTGGAACTGCTGCAGAACGGCCCCGTCCCGGTACGCGACCTGCTCAGCGAGATCGAGATCGAACCATCCAGCCTCTCCCAGCAACTGGCCGTGCTACGCCGCTCGGGCATCGTCGTCTCCATCCGGGAGGGCGCGACCGTCAGCTACGCACTTGCCGGCGGTGATGTGGCCGAACTCCTGCGCGCAGCCCGCCGCATCTTGACCGAACTGATCGCCGGCCAAAACGAACTGCTTGCCGAACTCCAGCAGGCAGACGTTCAGCCGGCCCTCATCCCGGGCGGAGCCGACCTACCCTCGACCGGTCTGTAGCAGCACGTCGCGGCGTGGCCGGTCCCAACGACGCTGAAGGGTGTTGCAGAAGGCTTGGTGGCGGGCATTTTGCCTGTACAGGTGGGGGGTTGAGGGCTGAGCCGGTGTGGATGGAGACGTTCACCGGGGTGCCGATGGGGCGCTTTGAGAAGCTGCTTCGGGTGGTGCGGGAGCGACGCGGTAACGGCCCCGGCGGTGGCCGGCCGTGGTGTCTTCCGCTGGCCGAGCGGGTGCTGCTGGTCGCCGTGTACTACCGTACGAACCTCACCATGCGTGCAGCTCGCACCGCTCTTCGACTGCTCACCTGCCACCGTCTGCCGGGTCATCCAGCGTCTTGGGCCCTTGCTTGCGATGGAGCCGGCGCCCAGGCCGGTACCGGGCGCGGACCGGCTATGGATCGTGGACGGCACCCTGATCCCGGTGCGTGACCGGAAGGTCGCAGCCTCCTCACGCAACTATCGGTTCTCGGCGAATGTGGAGGTCATCGTAGACGCCGGCACCCGCCTGGTGGTGGCATCGGCCCGGCCGGCACCCGGCAACAAGGCGGATGGGCATGTCTGGCGCGAGTCGCACCTGCCGGCCATCGCGGCGGGCACGACGGTGATCGCGGACGGCGCCCTGGGCACCGGGCCCGGCCAGATCATCCCCGAAGGTGACAACTGATGGCCGGCCCCACAGGCCGCGGCCACTGCCTGGGCGCCGCCCTCAACGACCTCCTGCGCTCCCAGGTCACCCCCCGCCACCGGCTGTCGTCGTACAACGCCAAGCACTGGCACGCCCAGCTCGGCCAGCTCACGGCGACCCATCGCGGACAGCAGGCCCTGGAGGACGCTGGCCTCCACGTGACGACCAAAACCCTCATCAACTGGCTGTCAGACTCCGAGTACAACATCCGCCGCTCCTACCGCGACCTCATCCACACGGCCTACGAGAACGTCGCCGTCGTCCCCTCCGACCCGCTCCCCGACCACATCAGCGGGGCCAGTACGAGATCAGCGGCATCGTCAAGACCGGCGACGACGAACGCGAACGCGGCAACCGGCGGGCCGCTCCTCTCCGCATTGACGGCAGCAGGGGCAACTGGGACGCCATCGAGGAACCCTGGCTCGCCGGCGAGCTCACCGACGACGACTTCGAAGACCACTTCATCGACGACGTCATCGTCGAGGACATCGGCGAAGGCACCGACGGCTGGGAGTTCCCCGGCGCCTCGTACTCCGTCGAGGTCCGGTAGCACCCGGCTTCGGGGGCGGATGGCGGGCGACATCGAAACTGTCTTACGACTGGGCGCGTCGTAGGCGCGCTGACGATGGGGGAGGAATGGGAGTCACGGCGACGACGGTCCGCGCGGTGAACGGGTGGACCGCGCGGTGGGCGGGTGCGTCGGAGGACGGCACGGTGTTCTCGGCGACGGGTGTGTGGCCGCTGCTGGCCCACTTGGGCGACAGGGCCGGGGCGCGGCGCGGGCCCAGCTGGCGGAGGCTCTCGGGCTCCCCGCCGGGCAAGCGGCGGATGCCGCATGCGAATTGATCGTCGCGATGGGCGCCATACGGGGACTGGACACAGCTCTGGGGCTGTGGACGAAGCGCACACTGGAGCTGAGACAGGACTGGGAAGACGAGTGGTGAACGGGACGTCAACGCACCGTCCGCGCGGTCAACAGACCGAGAGCACGCTGAGCCGGACTCCAGGCGAAGGCACCGACGGATGGGTGGCGCGGGCGCTACAACCCAGCATTGGGCACTACGGCAGTGACCCAGGTCTCACTTCTGAGCCGGTACCAGCGGTCCGCTGACGGGCAGTCCGGGAATGCCGGGCGCGCCCGTCCGGCCAGCACGGTGCTCGTCGGGCAGCGCCAGGCTGATCGCACTGACCAGCGAAGCCGGGGGGATCGCCTCTTCGCTCGCGCTCGCCAGGCCTTTACATGACGTGTGCTCACCGTGGTTTGTGATGCCCCTCATGCTTGCCCGGGTGGCATTTCTTGGGGCTCACGGTGGTGGTCGCGGTGGCGGAGTTGTTCTCCTGCGCCGGGTCGGGTTCCGCGGCGTGGGCCGTGGCGGTGTCGGAGATGGTGCCGGTGGCCGTGGGTTGGACGACGACGGTCACTGTGGCGCTCGTGCCGGGGGTGACGGTGCCCAGGACGCAGGATGCGCTGGTGGTTGTGCGGGTGCAGGTGCCCTGGCTGGGTGTGACGGACCGCAGTCGACCGGGTCCGGTGAGGGTGTCGGTCAGCGTGAGGCCGGTGGCGGGGGCGGTGGTGCTGTTATTGGTCACCGTCACGGTGTAGGAGACGCGATGGCCTACCTTGACGGTGGCCGGCCCGGCCTTGGCGACGGACACGTCCACGCCGGCGGAGGCGCCGCTGTCGCCCTGGTAGCGGGCCAGCGCGAAGTCCCCGTTGGAGCCGACAGCGATGATCTTCCCGTCAGTCTGCAACGCCACCCCGGAAGCCCCGGAGTCGCCGCCGAAGTCGGTGGTTACCTTGCCGCCGGTGCCGAAGGTGGCGTCCAGGCTGCCGTCGGAGTTGTAGCGGGCCACCGCAAAATCGAGGTTGCCGATCGCCCCGCCAGTACCGACTGCGATGATCTTGCCGTCGGTCTGCAGCGCCACCTCGCGAGTCCAGTCGCGGCCGCCGAAGTCGGTGGTTACCGTGCCGTCGGCGCCGAAGGTGGCGTCCAGGCTGCCGTCGGAGTTGTAGCGGGTCAGTACGGAACGGCGGTTGTCGCTCGGGCCGCCACTGCCGACTGCGATGATCTTGCCGTCTGTCTGCAGCGCCACTCCGTACAGAATGGAGCCGCCGCCGAAGTCGGCGGTTGCCTTGCCGTCGGTGCCGAAGGTGGTGTCCAGGCTGCCGTCGGTGTTGTAGCGGGCCAGCGCGAATTCAGCGCCTACGCCTGGGGCACCACCGCCGACAACGACGATTTTGCCGTCGGGCTGCAGCGCCACGCCGTTGGCTTCGTCGTCGCCGTCCCACGGGTCACCTTGCTCGTCGCCCTCGAAGTTGGTGGTCACGGTCCCGCCGGTGCCGAAGGTGGTGTCCAGGCTGCCGTCGGGGTTGTAGCGTGCCAGCGCGAAGTCGTGGTAGGTGTTCACGCCGCTACGGCCGACAGCGATGATCTTGCCGTCGCTCTGCAGTGCCACGTCGAAAGCCGCAGCGTCGTCGCCGAAGTCGGTGATCACCGTGCCGCCGGTGCCGAAGGTGGTGTCCAGACTGCCGTCGGTGTTGTAGCGGGCCACCGCGAAATCGGAGTTCTGGGGCGAGGGGCGGTGCGTGCCGACAGTGATGATCTTGCCGTCGGACTGCACGGCCACTGCGTCAGCCCCAGCCGCAGCGCCGATGTCGCCGGTGAAGTGGGTGGTCACCTTTCCGCCGGTACCGAAAGTGGGATCCAGGTCGCCCGGGGCGGCCAGCGCGACTCCCGGGCAGAACAGCACGACCGCCGAGCTCAGGGCGGCTACCGCCCCGGCCCGGCTGCTCCTCGACCGCCGCTGACCGGCGGCATGTCTGGTACATCGTCTGAACGCGAAGAGCGGATCAGGAAAGACCTTGGGCATGGACAATGCAAGCTGCCTTCCATGTTCGGGCCGCCGCTGCCACCGCAGTCGACGGTCATGCCAGTGACGGCATTTCTCATGGGTGCCTTGTGCACCCGCTCAGGGGACAGACCGTGCAGGAGGACGGCGCGGCCGGGACGCTCGCATGCGCCTCCAACTTCTGTTGCTTCTGCGCGGGGCATGCGGCCTGCCCCGCTGCCGTACTCCCGCCACTGGCGGAGAGCGCCCGCACTCGAAAAGAACCGGTGGCTCTGCCGGCCGGTGGGAGCCGCGCCGGAGCCGGCCCCCGCATCCCCCGAACGGCCGAGGGGCAAGCGACTGGTGTGGCGCACCCGGCGGCCGGACGTGGACAGCTCGCGGCAGACGTGCTGGGACACCTCGCCGCGGTTGTGGCGCTGCTGCCCACGCTCGGACTGCTGGTGCAGCAGCTCACCGCCACCGCCCACGGTTCCAGCACCGGGCCCGCCCGCGCTCCGGCACCGGAGCCGGCCGGGCACGGGGAGTCGCAGCGATGACCTCCTCACCACCCTCAAGCCCTCATGACGATCCCCCCACTGCCGACGACGCCCCGGACGCACCGCTCTCCCTGGCGCCCGCCACGTTCGGCACTGGCCGGCGAGGCCGCCGCGCGGAGCCGATGTCCCCGAACATCGGCCCCAGCCAGCCATGAGGCGCTGCTAGAGCGCCTGCGCCACCAGATATCCGCGCAGGGAGTCACCCTCGATGAGCTGGCCCGGCGCACCGGCTTCTCCAAGGGCCGCATCTCCGTTCTCCTGCGCGGTATCGAGTACTACCCGAGCTGGGAGATCACCTACAGCGTGGTCCACGCCCTGGCACTGCCGCCCTGGCCCCTGTGCCGCCTGTGGACCGCCGGCGCCTACGAGGCCGCTAAATCCACCACGTGGATCACACAACGCATCGCGGCCGTCCGGCCGCTGGGGCCCGAGGAGCGGCCCGTGGAACACCGCGGCTTCATCGAACAGATGGAGCACTACTACGCCTCATACGCCCAGGCCCTGCTGCACATCGAGCGGCCCGAGTGGATCGTGGCCGAGGCCTTCGACATCCTGTGGGCTGGCTGGGACGAAACAGAAGCGGCTACCGGCCCCAACCTCCCCCGGTACGCCTGGCGGCTGCTGCGCTCACGCGTACTGCTGCGCGTCAGACGCCACCCGGACGGCCGTCCCGACCTGCGCCCTGCCGCGTTCATGACGGTCTCACAGAGCCGGATCGAGGAACCGGTAGCCCGGTTCGTCGAGATCAGTGAAGTCGCCGACTTCTCGACACGATCAGCCACCTGCCGCCCGACCAGTTCGACGTCGTTGCCCTGCGCTACCTGTGCGAGTTCACCCCCGACGAGGTCCAGGAGGCCACCGGCCTGTCCCCGGCTCACGTCCACACCCTCGACCACCACGCACGAGGAGCCCTCTAACTGCTCCACCACCGTCCCACAGCCCGGGAGTGATCATCTCGACATGAGTGCCTTCGAAGACCTCCTCGCCCGCGCCGCCCTGCTGAAGGACCCCGCATCCCCGCTGACACCGTTCCCTGCCTCGGCACCCATCCGGACCCGACGTCCCCGCCCGACGGATCCCAGATCCTCCCCGGCGATCCTCTCGCAGACCCCACCGCCGCAGAGCACCTGCGCTCCCTTTGTGAAGTCGTGCCTCCGCGACCGCAGGGCTTGAGGCTTGTTCAGTGGTTCTGGCACCTACGGTTGTGCGTGCGGTACTCAACTTTGGCTGGTGCGTGAACCAAGTCGAATTGCTGCCCGTCTCTCGATGCACACGGCACGAGAGGAACCTGGTGGGAAATAGAAGAAAGACCGTCTCCGCTCTGACTGTTGCGGCCGCTTGTCTGGTCATGAGCGGCTGTGGGTCTCCGGGGGAGGCGACGACCAACGCGGGCCGAGAGCAGGCTACGGCGCACAGCGCCACCCCCGGCCCGGGGGCATCCTTGCCGTCGCGATGGGCGGATGCTACCGGTTCACCGCGGCCTGAGCCGACCGCGACTAGGCCGGCACTCCGTGGTGTCCCGTGGAATCTGGACAGGCTTGACCAGAGCGGTTCCAGGCTCGATCACCGCTACCACACCCGTGCCACCGGGAAGGACGTACGGGTCTACGTGGTCGATTGCGGCCTGGATGTTGAGCACCAGCAGTTCGAGGGCCGGGCGATCAAGGGGCCCGTCACGACGGGCGGAAACGCGGGACAGTGCTCCGACGAGGCGGGCATTCCCCATGGCCTGTTCGTCGCGGGAATCATCGGCGGCAAGGACACCGGGGTGGCGAAAGAATCCACCATCGTCTCGGTACAGGCGATGCAAGGTGGCGAGGGAACCAGGCCGGTTCCGCACGAGCAGCAGGAAGCCGCCATCGTCCGGGGCCTGAACTGGGTTGCCGCACACGCCGAAAAGCCCGCCGTGGTCAATATGTCGCTGAATTTCGACAATCCTGCGCCCATGCTCAAGGTGGCGGTTAAGAAAGTGATCGACAAGGGGATCACGGTTGTGGCCTCGGCGGGCAACGACGGCCAGGATGCCTGCGGCTACCCACCCGCCGACATTCCCGCCGTCATCACAGTGGCCGCGAGTACCACGCGGGACCGGCCATGGACGTCGGCATGGGGCAGCTCGAACAGGGGACGCTGCGTGGACCTGTACGCCCCCGGCCACGACATCACCTCGCTTCTCCCCGAGGATCTGACCGACCGCTATCAGGACTCCGGTGCGACCTCCTGGGCGGCGCCCCATGTCACTGGTGCGGCAGCTCTCTACCTCGAGAAACACCCCCATGCGTCGCCACCGGAGGTCGCGTCCTGGCTGACCTCTCATGCCATCCGCGACGCCCTACACGAGGTCCCGGCTCACACCGCGAACCTCCTACTCAACGTCCACGGCCTCTGAATGACCCTGACCGTGCGGAATGGGTAGGTGGCGAACCACTGTTCCCACGGTGTTCACTGTGCCGGCAGGCCGCCGAGACCGCTGCCGGGTCCCTTAGTCAGCGGTTCGTGTCGTGAGCTGCGCTTTCGGCAGTGGCAGTGGTGGGCGACGGCCTGGCGCCGTCTTCGGCCCGGCAGGTGTGCGGCGCTGGCCGCAGACGGTTGTCAGGACGGTGGGTATGGAAAACGCGACGGCGGCGCACGCCGGGCGGCTGCGGGACCTGGAGGCCCCGTCGACGTCGCGCTCGCCGAGCTCGTCCCGACCCTGTCGGTCGGGACGGGCTGGCGCTACGAGATGGAATCTACGCGAGTCGGAGCAGCAAGGACTCGCCACGGCCCTGGCGGCGGCGGACGTGGCCGCGCCAGCCGGCCAATACCGCGATCAGCGTCCAGCCCGCCGTGCCGGTAATCAGGCCCTCCAGCCGCCCCGCAGCGTCCACCTCATCCGCCTGCTCCATGGGTACAGCTCCCTCTGGGTCACGCATGACGTCGAGCTGGTCACCCACCTTCGGGGCCCACGCGTCGCCGTCGTGGACCAGCTTCTCCTCCAGCTCGCCGCCGTCTGTGGTCCGGAGAGTGAAGCGGTGGTTGTCACTGGACGTTCCGGCCGCGCTGTCGGCCACGATGACGACACGTTCCCGTACACCGCGCAGTTCCAGTGCGGCCTCGGGCGCGTACTGCACGGCTCCGACGAGGACGAAGAGCGCCGGCACCGACGACAGGACCGTCAGCCACAGGGCCTGGTGGAGCAATATCAGTGCCACGGCGAAGGCGAGGCACAGCAAGACCCCGACGGTGATGGGTACCCATCTAGACCCCAGCGTCAGGTAGGCCAGGCCGGCCGTGCCAGCGGCGGTCGCCCAGCCGAGAAACACCACCGCGACGGTACGCCGCACCGACTTCCAGGGTGGCACTGCCTCGACGGGCGGCTCCTCCGCCCTACCAGCCGGCGCAGTCATGCTGCTGTGTATGCCACCTGGCATTGTCGCTCCTGTGCTGCTGGCTTGGCTGCCTGAATCCACCGGCAGGCACGCTACAGGCAGTCAGGGATCGTCTCGGCCTTGCGCGTGGCCGTCGTATCCCGCCGGCCCTCAGGCCCGTCCACAGACGGCGAGGTAACAGCGGCAGCACGAGGGTGTTTGGAGGCGGCTGCTGGAGAGGAGAGGGGCGGGGGTGACACAGCTCCTGGCCGATCCCTCCGGCGCGGCCGAAATCGGTCTCGTCGGCACCCGAATGCCGTGCCTGCGTAGGTGGTCGCGGATCGCGCGGATGAGTAGGCCTTTTCCGCTAGGCCTACGTCCGGCCTGGTGCGGGGACGACCAGTCCTCGGGGAATGCGCAGGCGGACCATGACGCCCGGTCTCGTCGCGCGAGTTTCCGCGCCGGTGCTCCGGCTGCCGTCCGCGTGCTGCTTGTGCTGCTCATGCCCAGTTCCACGAGGTGTCCGTATCCTGCATGCGGACAGGGCAAGGAATGTTACGGCCAGACGGACTCCATTCCGGGTGAGCCGACGCCCTTGACCACCTCCGCCACCGTGTCAACCGCACGCTCAGTGGTCGATCACGACTGTCGTGCCCCGATTGTCAGTGCAGCCCAGTACGGTTGATCCCGTAGACAACGGCATGCCGCGAACCGCCGTTTCCGCTGCTGCCCCCGCGCCCACGCCGCACCCGCGGTGCTCGCCGCCCTCGCGGACCAGGGCGTGCGGCAGTCCGTGGTGACCGGCAACGTCCGCCAGGCCGCCGAGGTGAAGCTCGCCGTGTTCGGCCTGCGAGGTCGGCGGCCCCTGGTCCGGGGTGCGGTGGGCGGCGTGGGCGGCACGTTCGGGCAGGGGCTCTCGGCATGGCGGTCTTTTCGGGCATGGTGTGGCACCGGCAGGCGAAGCGGTGTCGCGCCAGCGTGGGGCGGTGAAGGGGAGGTGGGGCAGAGTGTCAGCGGCCGGCGTGTGGGGGAGAGTCGTCGGCGCCGGAGGCGGTGGGGTCGGACCAGTCGGAGGGCTGCTGGTTTTCCCACCAGGCGGGTGGATTGCTGTTCTGGTTGGTGGGGATGACGGGACACATCCGTCTACGCCTCACCCAGCCGCAGGTCACCCAGGTCTGGGCCGACCGCGGCTATGCCGGCGACCTCGTGGACTGGGCCCGCGAACGCCTCTGGCTCAGCCTCCGTATCGTCTCTCGACCCAAGGGCACCACGGGCTTCGTCGTGCTGCCATGCCGTTGGAAAGTCGAGCGGACGATCGGCTGGTGCATGAACGCCCGCCGCAACGCACGCGACTATGAGCGTCTGCCCCAGCACTCCGAAGCTCACCTGAACTGGGCACTCGTCACCATGATGACCCGGCGTCTCACCCGCAAGAGCCCCCGCACTGACACTTGGTCGAGGAAGCCGCGGGCCACTCAGGGCTGATTCCATACAAGCGTATAGCGCCAGAACAGCCGTCGTCGCAGTCGGACGCCAGGGAGGACGTCTCTGGCTTCACGGACGATGTCGCCAAAAGCCATGTCTGCTGAGCGAGTAGGGGCCGTCATGGAGACGGGACGCGGCGAGGGGCGACCCTTGTTCTTCAGCCAGCCCGTGGCAGCGTTGGCCGGAATGGCGACAACACCGAGCAGGTGGTCCACGGGAGTCTGGGCGCGAGACAGACCGACGATCACCAATGTACCTCCCGGAGCCAGATGACGGCGGAAACGGGTGAGCGCCTGGGTAAACGGCAGGTGGTGGATCGTGGCAACGCACGTGATGACGTCGTAAGGGCCGGAAGGCAACTCGGCTATTGCATCCGCGACGGTGAAGGTGACGGGGAGCCCGGAAGGAGTCAGCTTCTGAGCTTGGGCTGTGATCACCGGATCGGAATCGACGGCCTGCACAGTGTCGGCTCGTCCGGCCAGGAGCCTTGCAAGATCACCGCTGCCGGAACCGACGTCCAGGGCGCGGTCGGAGTGCCTCGGCAACTGCCGCAGGATCCAGCGGTGATAGTGGGCGTTGTGATCCCATGGATAAGCGGCGTTGAATCGTTCAAGAGCCCGCAGGACACGAGGTGAAAGGATCTTCATCGCCCCAGTCCATCAAGTCCCTGCGGCATGCACACCCTCTTCCGGAACAAAGATCACTCGCTCCCGGGCTGCCGGACGCAGTCCAAGGAAGCGAGTTGAAAAGCACCTACTGTGATGGAAGTGTTGCGGTAGGTGTTGCGCTGGTCCCCGCAGCGCCCTGGAGTCCGCTCTGGTCACCACGGTCGTACGGCGTGGTAGGGCCGCTGACATCCCCGTTGCGACCCCCTTCATCCATGCCATGGCTGGAGTTGAGGATGAGGGAGGGCGGGATGGGCGGCGCGAACGCAGCCGGGGATCGGGGTGCGC
>NZ_JAKEIO010000099.1 GCF_021474405.1 [Streptosporangium] indianense | reverse complement strand
CCCCTGCTCCAGGCCGGGCTCGCGCCTCACACCCGATGTCTCAAAGCCCCCTTCAGGCCCGGCGTCTGAAGACCCCCCTCAAGCCCAGTGACTCAAGAAGCGCGCGGCGTCCCCGCGGAGCCCCGGACCATCAACTCGCCCCGGACCGAGGCGATCCCCCCGGGCGGCGCCTCCTCGCGGCCCATCGCGATGCGGCCGGCCCGGGCCCCGGCGTCCGCCAGCGGCAGCCGTACCGTCGTCAGCGAGGGCACCGCGTCGATACTGAACGGCAGGTCGTCGAAGCCCGCCACCGACACGTCCTCGGGGATCCGCAGGCCCGAGTCCCGCAGCGCGGCGCACGCGCCCAGCGCGACGGAGTCGTTCGCCGCGACGACCGCCGTCAGCGACGGGTCACGCCGCATCAGCTCCAGCGTCGCCTCGTAACCGGACCGCCGGTCATAGCGCCCGTGCACCGTCCACCGCGGGTCCTCCTCGATGCCGTGCGCGGCCAGCGCGGCCCGGTGGCCCTCCAGCCGGTGCCGCGTCGTGGTCCGCTCCTCGGGGCCCGCGATGTACCCGAGCCGCCGGTGCCCGAGCCCGATGAGGTGCTCGGTCAGCTCCTGCCCGCCACCGCGGTTGTCGAAGGTCAGCGCGATCGCCCCGGTGTCCGGCGCCGGCGGCCGTCCGCACAGCACGACCCGGGTCCCGGCCTCGGTCAGCTTGCGCACCTTCGCGTCCATCGCCGCCTGGTGCTCCGCGTCCTCGATCGCCCCGCCGGTCAGCACCACGGCCGCGGCCCGCTGCCGCTGTAGCAGCGTGAGGTACGTCAGCTCCCGCTCCGGCGAGCCCCCCGTGTTGCAGACCACCGCCAGCCTCTCCCCGCCCGCACGGCCGCCGGGTCCGCCGATCTCCGCCTGGATCGCGCTCGCCATGATCCCGAAGAACGGGTCGGCGATGTCGTTCACCAGGATCCCGACCAGGTCGGAGGTGGCGGCGGCCAGGGCGCTCGCGGGCCCGTTGAGCACGTAGTCCAGCTCGTCCACGGCCTTCAGCACCCGCTCCCGGGTGGACGCGGCCACGGGGTAGTTCCCGTTCAGCACGCGCGACACCGTCGCGGGTGAGACCTGGGCGCGGGCCGCCACGTCCGCCAGGGTCACCGTCATCTCGTCGTCCTCCGGTCGCGCATCTCGTCTCCGCCCTCGTACACACCTGGACCACCGGCCGCGGTTCCGTACGGAACAGCAGGTCGTCCGCCCCCGTCCCACCGAACCCCTGGCCATGGTTCCGAGCAGACCTTAAGCCCCCGACCCCGCCTTGTTCGCCCCCTCGAACAACTCGTCCTGGTCACGGTCTTGTCCGGACAGCGGTTCAGAGGCTAGCTTCTCCCTATATAGAAAGCGCTTGCTAAAACGCTCATCAGTCAAGCGCCGCTCACCGGGCCTCCTGTGAAAGGTGGGGCGTACGCGGCGCGAAGACCGCGTACGAAGGGAATGACGTGACACGCAAGACGGTGCGTATCGCCATGAACGGCGTGACCGGACGCATGGGCTACCGCCAGCACCTGGTCCGCTCCATCCTCGCCCTTCGCGAGCAGGGAGGCCTCGACCTCGGCGACGGCACCGTGCTGTGGCCCGAGCCGATCCTGGTCGGCCGCCGCGAGCACGCGCTGAAGGCACTGGCCGAGCGGCACGGGCTGGAGCACGTCTCGACGGACCTGGACGCGGTCCTCGCCGACGAGACCGTCGACATCTACTTCGACGCACAGGTCACCTCCGCCCGCGAGGAGGCACTGAGGAAGGCCATCGCGGCCGGCAAGCACATCTACACCGAGAAGCCGACCGCCACCGGCCTCGACGGCGCCCTGGCGCTCGCCCGGCTGGCCGACGAGGCCGGCATCAAGCACGGCGTCGTCCAGGACAAGCTGTTCCTGCCGGGCCTGCTGAAGCTGAAGCGCCTGATCGACGGCGGCTTCTTCGGCCGGATCCTGTCCGTGCGCGGCGAGTTCGGCTACTGGGTCTTCGAGGGCGACTGGCAGACCGCCCAGCGCCCGTCCTGGAACTACCGCGCCGAGGACGGCGGTGGCATCGTCGTCGACATGTTCCCGCACTGGGAGTACGTGCTGCACGAGCTGTTCGGCCGGGTGAGGTCCGTCCAGGCGCTCACCGCCACGCACATCCCCCAGCGCTGGGACGAGAACGACAAGCCCTACGACGCCACGGCCGACGACGCCGCCTACGGCATCTTCGAGCTGGAGGGCGGCGCCATCGCCCAGATCAACTCCTCATGGGCCGTGCGCGTCAACCGCGACGAGCTGGTGGAGTTCCAGGTGGACGGCACCGAGGGCTCCGCGGTCGCGGGCCTGCGCAACTGCCGCGTCCAGCACCGCAGCGCCACCCCCAAGCCGGTCTGGAACCCGGACATCCCCGCCACGGAGGTCTTCCGCGACCAGTGGCAGGAGGTCCCGGACAACAGCGAGTTCGACAACGGCTTCAAGGCCCAGTGGGAGCTGTTCCTCAAGCACGTCCACGCCGACGCCCCCTACCACTGGGACCTGCTGGCCGGTGCGCGCGGTGTGCAGCTGGCCGAGCTGGGCCTGAAGTCCTCGGCCGAGGGCCGCCGCCTCGACGTCCCGGAGGTCCGGCTGTGACCATCCGACTGCCCGACGGACCGGACCGCCTGCGGACGTACGAGCCGCGCACCGAACCGTTCGCGGTGAACCCCGGGAGGTCCTTCACCTCCCGCACGGTCTTCTCGGCCGCGCACGTCGTGGCCGACCCGTTCGCGGACGTCTCCCCCGACGCGCCCGCCGCCGTCGACTGGGACCTGACCCTCGCCTTCCGCCGCCACCTGTGGTCGCACGGGCTGGGCGTCGCCGAGGCCATGGACACCGCCCAGCGCGGCATGGGCCTGGACTGGGCGGGGGCGGCCGAGCTGATCCGCCGCAGCGCCGCCGAGGCCAAGGCCGTCGGCGGTCTGATCGCCTGCGGGGTCGGCACCGACCAGCTGACCGGCCCGGCGACCCTCGCCGAGGTCCGCGCGGCTTACGAGGAGCAGCTGGCCCTCGTGGAGGAGTCCGGCGCGCAGGCCGTCCTGATGGCGTCCCGGGCGCTCGCGGCGGCGGCCTCCGGCCCCGAGGACTACCTGGAGGTCTACGGCCACCTGCTGCGCCAGGCCGCCGAGCCGGTGGTGCTGCACTGGCTGGGCCCGATGTTCGACCCGGCCCTGGAGGGCTACTGGGGATCGGCCTCCCTGGACGCGGCGACGGAGACGTTCCTGGAGGTGATCGCCGCCCACCCGGACAAGGTCGACGGCATCAAGGTCTCGCTCCTGGACGCCCGGCGCGAGATCGACATCCGCCGCCGGCTCCCGAAGGGCGTGCGCTGCTACACGGGCGACGACTTCCACTACCCGGAGCTGATCGCGGGTGACGAGCAGGGCTTCAGCCACGCGCTGCTCGGCATCTTCGACCCGCTGGGCCCGCTGGCGGCCGAGGCGGTCCGGGTCCTGGACACGGGGGACACTCAGGGCTTCCGCGCGCTGCTGGACCCCACGGTCGGGCTCTCCCGGCACCTGTTCCAGCCTCCGACGCGCTTCTACAAGACGGGGGTCGTCCTCCTCGCCTGGCTCGCGGACTTCCAGCCGCACTTCACGATGGTCGGCGGCTTGCAGTCGGCCCGCTCGCTGCCGCACCTCGCGAGGGCCTACGAACTGGCCGACGGACTGGGCCTGTTCCCCGACCCGAAGCTCGCGGAGGAACGGATGAAGACGCTGCTGAGCATGTACGGGGTGACCCAGTGAGCGGGTCGCCGGCGCGCTTCTCCATCAACCAGATGACGGTGAAGCAGTTGTCGTTGCCGGAACTGGCCGACGGCTGCGCCCGGCTGGGCATCCGCAACGTGGGGCTCTGGCGCGAGCCGGTGCGGGAGTACGGCCTGGAGGCCACGGCCAAGCTGGTCCGGGACGCGGGGCTGACGGTGACGACGCTGTGCCGGGGCGGCTTCCTCACGGCGATCGACCCGTCGGAGCGGGCCGGGGCCCTGGCCGACAACCGCCGGGCGATCGACGAGGCGGCGACGCTGGGCACGGACACGCTGGTCCTGGTCTCGGGCGGGCTCCCCGCGGGGTCCAAGGACCTGCACGGCGCCCGTGCGCGCATCGCGGACGCCCTGGCGGAACTGGGCCCCTACGCGCGGGAGCACGGCGTGCGGCTGGCCATCGAGCCGCTGCACCCGATGTACGCCTCGGACCGCTGTGTGGTGTCGACCCTGGCCCAGGCCCTGGACCTCGCCGAGCGTTTCCCGGCGGACCAGGTCGGCGTCACCGTGGACACGTACCACATCTGGTGGGACGACACAGCGCCCGCGCAGATCGCCCGGGCCGGTGCGGGTGGCCGCATCCACACCTTCCAGCTCGCCGACTGGACGACGCCCCTCCCGGAGGGCGTCCTCACCGGCCGCGGCCAGATCGGCGACGGGTCGATCGACATGCGGGAGTGGCAGGGGTACGTGGAGGCGGCCGGATACACCGGAGCCATCGAGGTGGAGCTGTTCAACGACGTGCTGTGGGCACGGGACGGCCAGGAGGTCCTGGCCGAAACGGCGAAGAGGTTCGCCGAACACACCCGCTGATCCGCCCCGAGCCACACCTGCCGCCGCCCCGCGCACCGGGGGCGCCCCGAGAACCACCGCCCCGCGCACCGGGGGCGCCCCGAGCCACACCCGCCGCCCCGCCCCGCGCGCCCGGGGGCGGGGCGGCGGCATGCCCGGGCCCGTGCCGGGCGGCCGGTGCAGGGTCCCGCACCCCGGTGCAAGGGCCGCCGGTGCCGCTGCCGCTCCGGATGCAGCCGCCCCACGGGCGTGACACGCTTTTCGCAAGGACTCGGCCGGTCGCAGTGCTCTCTCACCCCCTCGCTTCCCGAATCGGAGAGCAGCCATGGCTGACTTCCTGGTGAACACCACCAAGGCGGGCGACCAGCACCAGCCCGCCGTCGACGCCCTGTTCGGCACCGAGTTCCTGGAGCTGTGGTCGGACGAGAGCCACTTCGTCATCAAGGGCCAGTTCCTGGGCGACGACGGCGACAAGCTCGGGGACGAGTTCGCGGTCAGTACGCAGCCCGCGGACGGGCCCGCGGTGCGGCCGCTGTGGCCGTCCGTGCTGTCCGCCGGGATCAGCGGCCAGTTCGCCGTCTGGCTGGAGACCCCCTTCACCCCGCCCGGGCCCAGCCCCTCCGTGAAGCTCCAGCGGTTCACCGAGGGACGCAAGGCCGGCCCGGAGACGCTCGTCACGGCGGATGCGGATTCGCAGGTAAGGCCGAGTCTGGCGTTCATGATCGACGGTGGTGTGCTGGTCACCTGGGCGAGCCGGCGGCCCGACCGGCGCATCCGCGCGCGGCGGTTCCACGCGGACGGCACCCCGGCGACGCCGGAGTTCACGGTCAGCACCACCGAGGGCTTCCACGAGAAGCCCGCCGCCTCGATCCTCACCAACGGCAACGTGGTCGTGGCGTGGTCGACGGATCCCTCGTCGATCGGCGGTGGCCGGCTCACCCTGCGGTTCTTCGACTTCGAGGGCAATCCGCTGGGCGGGGAGATCCAGCCGGACG
This sequence comes from [Streptosporangium] indianense, assembly GCF_021474405.1. Taxonomy (GTDB): domain Bacteria; phylum Actinomycetota; class Actinomycetes; order Streptomycetales; family Streptomycetaceae; genus Streptomyces; species Streptomyces indiaensis. The sequence continues at coordinate 23,457 of NZ_JAKEIO010000099.1, read as the reverse complement.
TCGGCGGCTTCACCGGCGTCAACGCGATCACCCTGCTCGACAGCGGACGGTTCGTCGCCGCGCACATCGAGCACATCCAGCCCAGCGACCTGGGCAAACCGCAGACGACGGTCGCGGCGAGCATCTTCCAGCCGGACGGCACGGAGACCTTCGACATCACGGCCGGCCACCCCAGGGGGTTCACCCGGAGCGCCCCGGCCCTGTCCCGGCTGCCGGGCGGGCGCTTCCTGATGGCGTGGGTCGAGGAGAGCGCGGACACGCACGACACCGTGCCGACGGTGATGGCCAAGGTCTGCTCGGAGAGCCAGGGTTCACTCGGCGACCCGGTGCGGGTGAGCACGGCCGACCCCGGCAACCGGTCCCACACCTGCACCGCGACGGCCTTCGGCAACGGCCCGGAGAGCGCGCTGATCACCTGGGACGACGACAGTCACCTGGACGGCGAGACCGGCTTCGGCGTCCGCGCCCGCACGTTCCACATCAGCCCGCCCGGGATGCTGGTCGAGGCGTCCTGACGGTGGGCGTCGCCGGGGCCGAAGCCGCCTCGGGTACGCGGCGGCGCGGGGTCAGCGACGCCAGCCCCACACCGCCCACCAGGAGGGCCGCCGCGCACCAGCGCAGCGGGCTCACCGGCTCGCCCAGGAACAGGAACGCCGACGACATTCCGAAGACCGGGACCAGGAGGGAGAACGGGGCGACCGTGGAGGCGGGGTGGTGGCGCAGGAGGTAGCCCCACGCGCCGAAACCGAAGACCGTGGTGACCCAGGCGACGTAGAGGACGGTGCCCGCGCCCTGCCAGTCCAGGCCGCGCAGGGCAGCCAGGTCGCGGGAGGGGCCCTCCGTGAGGAGGGACAGCCCCAGCAGGGGCAGGACCGGGACCGTGCTGACCCACACCATGAAGTTCAGCGCGTCGGGCGGAGCGGCCTTGCGGGTGAGGACGTTCGACGCGCCCCAGCACGCCGCCGCCCCGACGACCAGGGCGAACGCGCCGAGCGGTCCGGAGGCGCCCTCGTCCACGGCCGCCACCGCGATGCCGGCCAGGGCGATCAGCATGCCCAGCAGACGGACGCGGGAGGGCCGTTCGCCCAGGGTCAGGGCGGCGATCGCCGCTGTGAACACCGCCTGTATCTGCAGGACCAGGGAGGACAGGCCGGCCGGCATGCCCGCGTCCATGCCGACGAAGAGGAGGCCGAACTTCGCCACGCCGAGGACCAGGCCGACCGCCACGATCCACTTCCACGCCACCTTCGGGCGGCCCACGAGGAACACCGCGGGCAGCGCCGCCGCGAGGAAGCGCAGGGCGGAGAAGAGCAGGGGCGGAAAGTGGTCCAGGCCGATCTCGATGACCGTGAAGTTGACGCCCCAGACGGCGGCGACGAGAACGGCGAGAGCACAGTGGGTCGGTCGCATGCGGTGAGCATCACCCCCCACGACCGTGAAGCACCAGCGATGATTACTGCACGGTGGGATGAAGCATCGCTAAGCAGAAAGGGGCACGCCGTGCTCGACCTCCAGCGGCTGCGCGCCCTGCACGCCGTCTCCGTGCACGGCACCGTGGGGGCTGCCGCGCTCGCGCTCGGGTACACGCCCTCCGCGGTGTCCCAGCAGATCGCCAAGCTGGAGCGGGAGACCCGGACCGTCCTGCTGGAGCGGGAGGGGCGGGGCGTCCGGCTCACCGACGAGGCCCGTCAACTGGTGGTCGCGGCACAGGAGCTACTGGCCATCGTGGAGCGCGCGGAGACCGAGCTGGAGGAGCGCCGGGGCCGGCCCTCGGGACGGCTGACCGTCGCCGCGTTCGCCTCGGCGGCGCGCGGGCTGATGCCGGGCGTGCTGGCGGAGCTCGGCCGCCGGCATCCCGCCCTGGACGCCCGTCTCTCGGAGGTCGACCCGCATCTGTCCGTCGACCTGGTGGCGAAGGGCGCCGTCGACCTGGCCGTCGCGCACGACTGGGACATCGCGCCGCTGCCCGCACCGCCGGGTCTGGAACAGGCGGTCATCGGTGACGACCTGTGCGACCTGCTCGTCCCCGAGGGGCACCCCTTCGCCGGGCGGACCGCCGTACGGAGGGAGGAGCTGGGCGGCGAGCGGTGGATCTGCCAGCCGCCGGGGCGGGTCTGCCACGACTGGCTGCTGCGGACGCTGCGCACGGCCGGGCACGAGCCGGACATCGTCCACCAGGCCGACGAGAATCCCACGCTCGTGGCCCTGGTCGCGGCCGGGCTCGGGGTCGCGCTCATCCCGCGGCTCGGGCGCGGGCCGCTGCCCGCCGGGGTGGTGGAGGTGCCGCTCGATCCGATGCCGGTACGGCGGCTGTACGCGCTGTGGCGGACGGGGGCGGCCCGGCGCCCGGCCATCGCGGAGTGCGTACGGGTGCTCGGTGAGCAGTGGCCGGACGTGGCGGCTCATCCGCCCCGCTGATCCCCTGGTTCCTCCCGCGTACCGACTTGCGGGAATCCGGGGCGAGTCGGGAACCCGGAGCGGACCGCCCCCGTCCAAGGGCAGGCCACCGGAGAGTCACCACGGTGCGGTGTCGGCCCTCGCCACTGGCTGCGATCGCTGACCACCCTCTCCGCCGTACCGCGGCCGGCGGCACCCGCCGCCATCGGCGCGTCCCCCTCCAACCGCGCCGGTGGCGGCCCTTTCGCGTTGCTGCGCGTTCCCTTGACTGGCAGAAACTTCCCGGATATTCGTGACCTCTTGGAAGTTTCCTTCAGTGGATCCGAGCGGATCACCTCCGGAAGGAGCGCACGTGCACGACACCGGCACGGGAAGCACGGGAAACACCGCACGACCGTCCAGACGCACCGTCCTCGCCGCCACGGCCGGCGTCACCGCCGCGCTCGCGGCCGCCGGGCCCGCGCACGCCGCCGCCCCGGACGACAGCCGGCTGCGCGCCCTCGTCTCCCGCATGACGCTCGAGGAGAAGGTCGGCCAGCTCTTCGTGATGCGGGTCTACGGCCACTCCGCCACCGCCCCCGACCAGGCCGACATCGACGCCAACCTCAAGGAGATCGGGGTCCGTACGGCCGCCGAGCTGGTGGCGAAGTACCGGGTCGGCGGCATCATCTACTTCGCCTGGGCGCACAACACCCGCGAGCCGCACCAGATCGCCGACCTGTCCAACGGCATCCAGCAGGCCTCCCTGGAACTGCCGCGCGGACTGCCGGTGCTCATCTCCACCGACCAGGAGCACGGCATCGTCGCCCGGGTGGGCGAACCCGCCACCCTGTTCCCGGGTGCCATGGCCGTCGGCGCGGGCGGGTCGCGGTCCGACGCGCGCACCCTGGGCCGGATCGCGGGCGCGGAGCTGCGGGCGATGGGCATCCGGCAGGACTACTCCCCCGTCGCCGACGTGAACGTCAACCCGGCCAACCCGGTCATCGGCGTACGCTCCTTCGGCGCCGACCCGCGGGCCGTGTCCGCGCTGGTGGCCTCCGAGGTCGCCGGATACCAGGGGTCCGGGGTCGCCGCGACCGCCAAGCACTTCCCCGGACACGGGGACACCAACGTCGACAGCCACACCGGCTTCCCCACCATCACGCACAGCCGGGAGCTGTGGGAGAAGCTGGACGCACCGCCGTTCCGGGCGGCCATCGCCGCGGGCATCGACTCGATCATGACCGCCCACCTGATGGTCCCCGCCCTCGACGACTCCGGCGACCCGGCCACCCTCTCCCGCCCGATCCTCACCGGCATCCTGCGTGAACGCCTCGGCTACGACGGGGTCGTGGTCACCGACTCCCTCGGCATGGAGGGCGTGCGGACCAAGTACGGCGACGCCCGGGTGCCGGTGCTGGCGCTGAAGGCGGGCGTGGACCAGCTGCTCAACCCGCCCGACCTGGACCTCGCCTGGAACGCCGTGCTGACGGCGGTGCGCGAGGGCGAGCTCACGGAGGCCCGGCTCGACGAATCGATCCTGCGCGTGCTGCGGCTCAAGTCGAAGCTGGGGCTGTTCCGTGCGCCGTACGTGAGCCACGGCGGGGTGGACCGGACCGTCGGGACCCGGGCGCACCGGGTGGCGGCCGACCGGATCGCCGAGCGCACGACCACGCTGCTGGTCAACGACGGACGGCTGCTGCCCCTGTCCCGGCGTCGGCACCGCAAGGTGCTGGTGGTGGGCGCCGATCCGGCCTCGCCGTCGGGTACGACGGGCCCGCCCACGGGCGTGCTGGCCGGCGCGCTGACCGAGCTGGGCTTCACGGCCACGGCCCTGCCGACCGGCACGGCGCCCTCCGCCGCGACCGTCGCCCGGGCGGTCGCGGCGGCGCGGGAGGCGGACGCGGTGGTGGCCGCCACGTACAACGTGACCGCGAGCAGCGGCCAGCGGACGCTCGTGGAGCAACTCGTGGCGACCGGGCGGCCGGTGGTGGCGGTGGCGATCCGCAATCCGTACGACGTGGCCCAGTTGCCGTCCGCACCGGCCTGTCTGGCCACCTATTCCTGGACCGACGTCGAACTGCGGGCCGCCGCCCGGGTGATCGCCGGGCGTGTGAAGCCTCGCGGGGAGCTGCCGGTGGCCGTACAGCGGGCGGACGATCCGGAGCAGGTGCTGTACCCCATCGGCTACGGACTGTCGTACTAGACGTACGCCACGGACCGTGCGCACCACCCCCAACGTGCGCAAACCTCCCCATGTGTCTGGCGTGCGCCCGCTACGGCGGGTCACGCTGGGCGAGCACACTCGGGGGGTCGGCGATGCGTGAGCGAAGTGTTGTGGGGGTGGTCTGCGGGCTCCTGGTCCTGCTCGGCGCACTGCTGACCGGTTGCCAGAGTCCGGCGGGAGGCGTCGCGGAGGACGGCCGGCTGGGCGAACCGGTGACCGGCACGCCGGGGCGGACCACCACGGTGTCGCCGGCGCCGACCCGGCCCGCCGGGTACGGGGCGGTGTTCCTCGCGGTCGGCGAGTGCTCCTCGTTCGGCACGACGAGCTTCACCGAGGTGCCGTGCGCCGGTGAGCGGGCGGCGGCCCGGGTCGCGGCTCGGCACGACGGCACGGTGCGGGACGGGCCGCGCTGCCCGCCGACCACCGACTTCGTACTGCACATCAGCGAGCAGCGGCCCGCCTCCGACGAGGACGGCGACGGGGTGGTCCCGCAGGGCTACGCCTGTATGCGCAATCTCCAGCCGCCGCACCCCGGCGACCCGGGCGGCGGGGGCGGGCCCCGCACGATCGTCGGCGACTGCGTCTACGACTCCGGCGACGGGAAGGTCCGCGAGACGGCCTGCGACGGCACGGGCGCACGACGGCCGCAGTACGAGGTGGTCCGGGCGGTCGCCGAACGGGCCGACTGCCCCGGCCCGACCGCCCTGTACGTCCGCCTGGGCGGGAAGCGGCCCGTGGGGTGTGCCCGGAAGCTGTGACGGGTGTCCGCCCTCACCGCCTCACCGCAGCAGCCCCCTGCGCGACGGCCGGCGCCGGGCCTCGGCCATCTGGTCGCGGACGTGCTCGGGGGGCAGGTCGGCCGCGAGCCGGGCCAGTTCCTCGAAGGTCGACAGATAGGTTCCGTCGCCGCCCTCCCCCCGCAACGCCCGCTCCCGCTCCACGAACGGCCGCACGGCCTTCCAGACCGAGACGATCCGGGTGCGCAGGACCGTGACCAGCAGGGTCCGGTCGAGCAGACCGAAGACGGCGAGGTTGGCGAACGACTGGTAGTAGTACACGACGCTGCAGAAGGCCGCCTTGGCCTCGGCGGGTAACCCGCGCACCCCGTGCTCCGGGTCGTGCTCGGCTCCCAGGCGGGTGCACACGTAGTCGTGCTGCTCGTGGAACTCCGCCGACCGGAACTCTCTGAGCAGGTCCACCAGCACCGCGATGTGGTTGGCGTGCTGCGCGGTGCGCGCCTGCCGTGCGCTGAACACGATGGAGGTCACCACGGCGACGACGGCGATGGCCGTGGTCACGATGTTGAAGACGACAGAACTGTCCATCCGGTCACCGTACGGAGCATTCACGGCGAGCGCAGGACCATGCGAACCGCCCCTCGGTCCGGGACCGGGGGGCGGTGGTGTGCGCGTGTCGGGCGGTTACGGACGCAGCGTCATCTCGCGCTGCACGTCCCGCTTGTCGAGCTTCGCGTCGAACTTCGCCAGCGGCTTCGCCGCCTGCGGGTCGGCCTGCACCGCGCCGGGGGCGACGCCGGCCCACTCGAGGATGCGGGCGGTGGCGAGGGCCTTCTGCTCGGGCACCAGGCCCGCGACGTTGGCGCCGTGGTTCATGCCGGGGGCGGTGAAGACGTAGGAGTCCTTCGCGCCCTTGCCGACGCGGAACGGCTCCGCGCCCCACGGGTCGTTCTGGCCGTAGACGAACAGCATGTGGCGGGCGTTGTGCCGGACCCAGGTGTCCACGTCGCGCATCGCGTGCGGCTGGAACTTCATCGGGATGTCACGCGGGACGAAGTTCCGGGGCGGCTGGTAGCCGTAGCGGATGTACCGCTTCTCCACGTGCGGGAAGTGGATGGTCGGCGCGCCGAGCTGGGTGCCGGCCTGGTAGTAGTACGGCGTGTAGGTCGTCAGGCCCTGGTCGGCGTAGGCGGAGAAGCCGGAGATCGTGTCGACGGAGTCCCAGATCGCGTCGTCGGTGGCGTTCTTGGCGTCGGCCGGGATCTGGTCGCAGTCGGCCAGCAGGCTGTACTGCCAGAAGCCCCACACGTAGTCCAGGACGGTCGCCTCGTAGGCCTTGTCCAGGCTGCCGATGGTGGTGAAGGTGAGGCCGTTCTCCTCGGCGTAGGCGGCGTACTTCTTCTCCAGCGGCTCGCGGCGCACCAGCGCCTCGCGCTGCACGGCGTTCAGCCGGTCGCGGCACTCCTTGGTACCGACGCGGGCGAAGAAGCGGTCGTAGGCCGAGTCCTCGTTGTTCACCACGTCGTTGGGGGCGACGTAGGCGACGACACCGTCCATGTCCCGCGGGTAGAAGCGCTCGTAGTAGGTGGCGGTCATACCGCCCTTCGAACCGCCCGTGGAGATCCAGTTCTTGGAGTAGATGCCCTTCAGGGCCTTGAAGACGCGGTGCTGGTCGCTGGCGGCCTGCCAGATGTCCAGCTTGGACCAGTCGGCCGGGGCGGGCCGGGACGGGGTGAAGTAGCGGTACTCCAGGGAGACCTGGTTGCCGTCCACGATCTGGGTGGGCTCGCTGCGGCGGGGTGTCGTCGAGACGTTGTAGCCGCTGGTGAAGAACACCGTCGGGCGCGCGACGTCCTTGTGCAGCACGGTGATGCGCTGCTGGAACGTACCCTTGGAGGGCTTGTGGTGGTCGACCGGCTGCGTGTAGTTCAGGACGAAGAAGCGGTAGCCGGTGTACGGCTTCTCCTCGACCAGGCTCATGCCCGGTATGGAGAGCAGCCTCTCCTTGATGTCGGTGGTGCCATCGGTGCCGGCGGCGTCGGCGGCGGTGGCCGCTCCCGCCGTGCCCAGTGTGCTTATGAGCACCGTGAGCGCCAGCAGCCATCTGAGCGCCTTGCGCATGCGCACTCCCCTGTGAGACAGATGTGCGCCGGAAGCTAGCGGACCAACTCACCGGAGCACCAGGGGACATAGGGAAAACCCTGTGCGCGGGGGGCGTGTCACCGGGCGCCCGGGGTCAGCACAGCACCCAGCCGGAGCTGAACTTCCCCCGGCCGACCCGGCCCTTGAGCCAGACGCAGCGGCGCCCGGCGTGCACGGTCACCGGGCCCGCGTGGTGGGCGTACGTGCCCAGGTCGACGACCGGCCGGTTGCCGCGCGCCTGCACGCTCACCGACATCGTGCGCTTGGCGCCGGGCCTCTTGGTGAGGGTGACGGCGCAGACGTAGCCGCCGCGCTTGTAGACGAGCACGGTGCCGGTGGAGAACGGCAGGGTGCGGACCTTGCGTCCGGGGCAGAGCGCGGAGGTCGCGGCCTGGGCGTCGCCCGGTGCCACGACGGCGAGCAGCCCGGAGGCGGTCAGCACGGCCAGCCCGAGCGCGAGCCGCCGGCGTATCGCTCCACTGTGCACTGTCGTCCTCCCGTACCGCGTCGTCCGCGACCATCGGCGTACGTCTGTACGGACGCATGACGTATGTCGGACGGTTGCACGAGCGTTATGAAAACGCGCTCACCGCCGTCAGCGGGACGCGCCGACCGGCTCCTCCGGCTCGGCGGCGCCGATGAACGTCCGCCACAGCTCGGCGTACCGCCCGCCGCGGGCGAGCAGTTCGTCGTGGGTGCCGTCCTCGGCGACCCGGCCGTGGTCCATGACGACGACCCGGTCGGCGCGGGCGGCGGTGGTGAGGCGGTGCGCCACGACGAGGGTGGTGCGGCGGCCGGCGAGGCGGTCGGTGGCCTGGTTGACCTGGGCCTCCGTGGCCAGGTCCAGGGCGGCCGTGGCCTCGTCGAGCAGCAGCACGTCCGGGTCGACCAGCTCGGCGCGGGCCAGCGCGATGAGCTGGCGCTGCCCGGCGGACAGGTTGCGGCCGCGCTCGGCGACCTCGTGGAGGTAACCGCCCTCCAGGGTGGCGATCATGTCGTGCGCGCCGACCGCCCGGGCCGCCGCCTCGACCTCCGCGTCGGTGGCGTCGGGACGGCCGTAGGCGATGGCGTCGCGGACGGTGCCCTGGAAGAGGTACGCCTCCTGCGGGACGACCCCCAGACGGTGCCGGTACGAGGTGAGGTCCAGGGCCCGCAGATCGGTGCCGTCGACGGTGACCCGGCCGCCGGTGGGGTCGTAGAAGCGGGCCACGAGCTTGACGAGGGTCGACTTGCCGGCGCCGGTCTCGCCGACGAACGCGACGGTCTGCCCGGCGGGGACGCGCAGGTCGACCCCGACCAGGGCCTCCTCGTCGTCCCCGTAGGCGAAGTGCACGTCCTCGAAGGCGATCTCGCCACGCAGGGACGTGACCCGGACGGGTTCGGCGGCGGACTTCGTCGACGTCGGCTCCCGGAGCAGTTCCTGAATGCGGCCCAGCGAGACGGTCGCCTGCTGGTAGCCGTCGAAGACCTGGGAGAGCTGCTGCACGGGTGCGAAGAACAGGTCGATGTAGAGCAGGTACGCGACCAGCGAGCCGATGGCGAGCGTCCCGTCGTCGACCCGGGCCCCGCCCACGATCAGCACGGCCGCCGCGGCCACCGACGACAGGAACTGCACGAACGGGAAGTACACCGAGATCAGCCACTGGCCCCGGATACGGGCCTGCCGGTAGCTGTGGCTGCGCTCGGCGAACCGCCGCCCGCCGTCCCCCTCGCGCCGGAAGGCCTGCACGATCCGCAGCCCGGAGACCGACTCCTGGAGGTCGGCGTTGACGACCGACACGCGCTCGCGGGCCAGCTCGTACGCCTTCACGCTCGCCCGGCGGAAGAAGAACGTGGCGATGATCAGCGGCGGCAGCGTCGCGAAGACGACCAACGCGAGCTGCACGTCGATCACCAGCAGCGCGACCATGATCCCGAAGAAGGTGACGACCGAGACGAAGGCCGTGACCAGGCCCGTCTGCAGGAACGTCGACAGCGCGTCGACGTCGGTCGTCATGCGGGTCATGATCCGGCCGGTCAGCTCGCGCTCGTAGTAGTCGAGCCCGAGGCGCTGCAACTGGGAGAAGATCTTCAGCCGCAGCGAGTACAGGACCCGCTCGCCGGTGCGGCCGGTCATCCGGGTCTCGCCGATCTGGGCCGCCCACTGCACGACCACCGTCAGCAGCCCCAGCAGGGCCGCCGCCCACACCGCGCCGAGCGCGGCCTCGGTGACGCCCGAGTCGATGCCGTGCCGGATCAGCACCGGCAGCAGCAGGCCCATGCCCGCGTCGGTGGCGACCAGGGCGAGGCTGACCAGCAGCGGCAGCCCGAAGCCGCGCAGCAGCCGCCGCAGGCCGTAGGAGTCCTCCGGCTGGACGGCCTTCGCCTCGTCGACGTCCGGGACGTCGGTGGCCGGGGGCAGCGCCTCGACCTGGGCGAGCAGCTCGGGGGTGGCGGGGCTCTCCGCGAGGGCGGTGTCCTTGCGCTCCCGGTCCCCGGTCCACAGCCGCGGGGTGACCCCGCGCTCGGCGTCGAACTCGGCGTCCAGCTCGTCCCGCACGGAGGTGTCCTCCTGCGGGCAGGCGGGCTGGGTGTGGCCCGGGGAGACCGCGCCCAGCTCGTCGGGGTCGGTGAGCAGGCGCCGGTAGAGGGCGGACCGCTCCTGGAGCTCCTCGTGGGTGCCGATGTCGGCGAGGCGGCCGCCGTCCAGGACGGCGATGCGGTCGGCGAGGTTCAGGGTGGAGCGGCGGTGGGCGATCAGCAGGGTGGTGCGGCCCCGCATGACACCCTTCAGGGCCTCGTGGATCTCGTGCTCGACCCTCGCGTCCACGGCGGAGGTGGCGTCGTCCAGGACCAGCAGGCGCGGGTCACTGAGGATGGCGCGGGCGAGGGCGACGCGCTGGCGCTGACCGCCGGAGAGGGTGAGTCCGTGCTCGCCGACCGTGGTGTCGTAGCCCTCGGGCAGCTCGGTGATGAAACGGTCCGCCTGGGCGGCGCGGGCGGCCTTCTCGATCTCCTCGGAGGTCGCGTCCGGGCGGCCGTAGGCGATGTTGTTGCGGACCGTGTCGGAGAAGAGGAACGAGTCCTCCGGGACCAGGCCGATCGCCGCCCGCAGGGACTCCAGGGACAGCTCGCGCACGTCGTGGCCGCCGACCAGGACGGCTCCGCGGCTGACGTCGTAGAAGCGCGGCAGCAGCAGGGAGACGGTGGACTTGCCGGAGCCGGAGGAGCCGACGACGGCGAGGGTCTCGCCCGGGCGGATCTCGAAGCTCAGCCCGTCGAGGACCGGACGGTCGGCGTCGTAGCCGAAGGAGACGTCGTCGAACTCGACCGTCGCGGGGGCGTCGGCGGGCAGGTCCTTGTGGCCGTCCTCGATCGACGGCTCGGTGTCGATCAGCTCCAGGACGCGCTCGGTGCCGGCCCGGGCCTGCTGGCCGACGGTGAGCACCACCGCGAGCATGCGGACCGGGCCGACCAGCTGGGCGAGGTAGGTGGAGAAGGCGACGAACGTGCCGAGCGTGATGTGCCCGCGCACCGCCAGCCAGCCGCCGAGGGCCAGCATCGCGACCTGGCCGAGCGCCGGGACGGCTTGCAGGGCCGGGGTGTAGACCGAGTTCAGGCGGATGGTGCGCAGCCGTCCCGCGAACAGCCGGCGGCCGACCTCGCGGAGCTTGCCGGTCTCCTGCTCCTCCTGGCCGAAGCCCTTCACGACGCGGACGCCGCTGACGGCACCGTCGACCACGCCCGCGACGGCGGCGGCCTGGGCCTGGGCGTACCAGGTGGAGGGGTGCAACCGGGTGCGGCTGCGCTTGGCGATCCACCACAGGGCGGGGGCGACGGCCAGGGCGACCAGGGTGAGCGGCACGGACAGCCACGCCATGATCGCCAGGGAGAGCAGGAAGAGCATGAAGTTCCCGATGGTCATCGGGAGCATGAAGAGCAGGCCCTGGATCAGCTGGAGGTCGCTGGTGGCGCGGCCGACGACCTGGCCGGTGGACAGCTCGTCCTGGCGGCGGCCGTCGAGCCGGGTGATCGTGCCGTACATCTCCGTCCGCAGGTCGTGCTGGACGTCGAGGGCGAGACGGCCGCCGTAGTAGCGGCGGATGTAGGTGAGGACGTAGACGACCAGGGCGGCGGCGATCAGGAGGCCGGCCCAGGTGGTCATGTCCCTGGTGTGGTCGCTGATGACGTCGTCGATGATCACTTTGGTGATCAGCGGGACGAGGGCCATGACGGCCATGCCGGCCAGTGAGGAGCCGAGGGCGAGTACGACGTCCTTCGGGTGGCGCCATGCGTAGGCCCACAGTCGTCGTGCCCATCCCCGTTTCGGTGTCACCCCGGTGCCTTCCAGTCGTCCTGCTCTGCCGGAAGGCACCAACGCGCTCGGCAGCCGATTTCATCCCGCTGTAACAGTTTCGATTCCTGTTCGAGTGCGGGCGGGCGGCACGGTCCGGGGCGGACCGGCCCCGTCAGCTCGCCGCCAGGTCCTTGTGGATGACCTTGGCCACGGCCTGGATGGTGGCGATGCCGTAGTTCATCGTGCTGTTGCCGTGGCTGAGCACGGTCATCACGTAGTCGTGGCCGCCGCCCTTGAACGCGCCGACGCTGTGCACCCGCCATCCGTTGCTGGAGCGCTGCAGCCAGCCGTTCTTGACGGCGACGGTGACGCCCGAGGGCACACCGTACGGAGTGCCCCAGCGCTGGGACGAGACGACCTGGCCCATCAGCTTGAGGATGTACGACCGGGAGTTGTCGCTCAGGACCGCGTTCTTCGCGGTGAGGAGCTTCAGCAGCTTCTGCTCGTCGGTGACGGTGATCTGGGTCAGGCCCCAGTAGCCGTCCGCCCCGGGCTTGGTCTGCGTCATGCCGGCCGCCGCGAGGAAGCCCTTGATCTTCGTCATCCCGAGCTGCTTCCACAGGGTGGAGGTCGCCGCGTTGTCCGACTTGGTGATCATCGCCCTGGCGAGGGTGTTCTCGCGGTCGGTGAGGTACCGGCCGGACTTCTTCGCGTCCCACAGCAGCGTGGCGAGGACGGTGACCTTGACGACGCTGGCCGAGTCGTAGGCGGAGGTCGCGCGCAGGGTGCAGGTGGTGTCGGTGCCGCGGTCGTAGAGGCCGACGGCGACCGTGCCCTGGCGGGTGGCCAGCGCGGCGGTGATGTCCTTCTGCAGCTTGGCGGCGAGCCCGGCCCTGGCCGAGGTGCAGGTCACGGCCGGCGGGGCGGCGGAAGCGGGCGTGGCAGCGGCGACGAGCGGCACGAGAACGCCCGTACCCACGGCCGCCGCCAGCACTCTCGCGCGGCGGGATATCCCAGAAGTCATGCACCCCTTGACTCGCGGACACGGACGAAAGGTTGCACGGGCCGCAAAGCCTTGCACGAGTCGTTATCGGGAGCTGCCCGCTTTCACAGGTGGCGGCCAGGTCCGGCACAGCGGCCTCCGACCCGGGCTCGCCACCGTGCCGGGGTGACATCTGCCACCGAAGCCACGCACCGCCGGGCCCCCGCAGGTCCCCCCGAAGTCGGGTGCTCCCGCCCTGCGTTGGTCCCTGCCCGCGCTGCTCGCGCCCCTCGCCCTGGCCGCGGTGCTCCACTCCTGGAACCTGTCCGAGGCCGGCCTCAACCGTCTCTACAGCGCCGCCGTGCTGAGCGGCACCGAGAGCTGGAAGGCCTGGTTCTTCGGCTCGTTGGACGCCGGGAGCTCCCTCACTGAGGCAGTCGAACCAGTCCGCGCTCTACCGCCTCGACCCGTCCGACGTCGGCTGATCCCCCACAATCCGCACATACGAACGGCCTCGCGCTCTCGGCCCGGGGCCGTTCGCGCGTCCCCGATCATGGACACCGGTGTCCGGCGGACGGGTGAGCGGACGGGTGAAGGGAAACGCAGCGGTGGGCCACTGCCTGGAGATGAGCACCGGCGACATGAGAACGGTGGTGCGGCTGCTCACGGCGGTGGAGCGGACCGAGCAGCAGGAGCGCACGCTCGCCCGGGTGCGTACGGAGTGCGAGCGGACCGACGCCCGCTTCCGGGAGCAGGGCATCGACCTCGACGTCTCCATCAGCCGGGCCCTGGACGAGCTGATCGACGGCACCCCGAGCACCGACCCCTGCCCCGCGTACAGCTACGCCTTCTACCAGGCCGTCGCGGCGCACTTCTCCGACCCCACGGACCTCGGCGCGTGGCGCCGGCCGTCGTGGTTCCGCGCCATGGACGACGAACTGGCCCGGCACGGTGTGCCCTCCGACCTGCTCCCGGGCACGTTCCTCTTCCGCGGCCCGCCGCTGCGGCTGCCCCACCCCGGCGACGTGGTGCCCGCGATCGGCACGCTGCCGGCCGGTCGGGCCGCCGCCCTGGCCGATGCCTATGCGCGGGTGCTCGACCGGCTCGACCCCGAATTCCGCGGGCCGGCCCGCCGGTTGGCCGACGCCCTGCGTGCCGAGGCGCGGGAGGGGGGCAGCGCGCGGACGGCCGGGACGAACCCTGACACGTTGCTCTTCTGGTTCCACTGACCCCTGCCGGGACTGTTGACGCCCCCTTCCCCGCCGGGATACTTGCGGCCCACAGCGCGCCAAATGCCGTGTCCGAGAAGGGTCCGAACTAGGACAACGAATGGTCCGGCACGGGGCCGACCGCCACATCCGCATCGTCGCCGCGACGGTCCGCGACGGCCTGTAGCCCGCCGCCGGGACCGCGCTCAGCCCAGGTGCGTCGGCGCGAACATCCGCAGCACGGCCGGGAGCAGGACAACCGAGGGCCCGGGCGTCCCCAGCGCCTTGGCCAGGTCCTGCTCCAGGGTCTCCGGGGTCGTCCGCACCCCGGGGACCCCGAAGGACTCCGCCAGAGCCACGTAGTCGGGGCGGGTCAGCTCCGTCGCGGTCGCCTCGCCGAACGCGTCGGTCATGTACTCGCGCAGGATGCCGTAGCCGCCGTCGTCGACGATCAGCCAGGTGACGTCGAGGCCGTACTGGCGGGCCGTGGCCAGCTCCGCGATGGAGTACAGAGCCCCGCCGTCGCCGGAGACGGCGAGGACCGGGCGGGTCGGGTCGGCCGCCGCTGCGCCGAGTGCGGCGGGAAAGGCGTAGCCGAGGCCGCCGGCGCCCTGCGCGGAGTGCATGCGGTTGGGGCCCTGGGCGTCGAAGGCCGACCAGGCCCAGTACGCGAGGATCGTCATGTCCCAGAAGGACGGGGAGTCGGCGGGCAGTGCCCTGCGGACCGACGCCAGGACGTCCTGTTCCAGGGTGAGTTCCTGGGCGGCGATGCGCTCGCCGACCTTCGCGAGCACCTCTCGTACGCGCTCCGGGGCCTCCGGGTCCTGTCGTTCGGACACCGTCTCCAGCAGCGCCTGCAACGCCAGGCGGGCGTCAGCGTGGATGCCGAGGGCCGGGTGGTTGGACTCGAGTTTGCCGAGGTCCGCCTCGATCTGGACGACCCGGCCGCGCGGCTTGAACGTGTGGTAGTTCGAGGAGAGTTCACCGAGTCCCGAGCCGACCACCAGGAGGACGTCGGCGTCCTCCAGGAAGTCCGTGGTGTGCCGGTCCTCGATCCAGGACTGCAGGGACAGCGGGTGCTTCCAGGGGAAGGCACCCTTGCCGCCGGGGGTGGTGACGACCGGCGCCTTGATCAACTCGGCCAGCTGCTTCAGCTTGCCCGAGGCGTCCGCCCGGACCACTCCCCCGCCCGCGATGATCGCCGGGCGGGCGGCCCTGGACAGCAGGTCGGCGGCCACGGCGGTCAGTTCGGGGCGCGGCGGCAGCTCCTCGGGGAAGGCGTCCCCGCCGGTGACGACCGGGATCGACGTCTCGGCGAGCAGCACGTCCTGCGGGATCTCCACCCACACCGGGCCGTGCGGGGCGGTCAGCGCCGACGTCCAGGCCGCCTCGATCGCCGAGGGGATCTGCGACTGGGTGCGGACGGTGTGGACGGACTTGACCACGCCCCGGAACGAGGCTGCCTGGTCCGGGAGTTCGTGCAGGTAGCCGTGGCGGCCGCCGCCGAGGCCGGCCGTCGGGACCTGGCTGCTGATCGCCAGCACGGGCGCGGAGGCGGCGGCCGCCTCCTGGAGCGCGGCGAGGGACGTCAGCGCGCCCGGCCCGGTCGACAGCAGCAGCGGCGCGGCCTCGCCGGTGATCCGGCCGTAGGCGTCCGCCGCGAACCCGGCGTTGTTCTCCACCCGCAGGCCGACGTACCTCAGGTCCGAGCGGCGCAGCGCGTCGAACATGCCGAGGGCGTGCTGGCCGGGCAGTCCGAACACGGTCGTCGCGCCGAGCCCGGCCAGCGTCTCCACGACCAGGTCTCCGCCGTTGCGGCCGGGAGGAGGGTTGAGCGCGGCCTCCGTCTGGGCGGGCGTGGGGCGGAGCACCAGATCGTGGTCGTGAGTCACTTCGCTTCCGAGTCCTTCCGGGCCGCGGCGATCTGGCGCGACATGATCGTGGTCAGTTCGTAGGCGGTGTGGGAGGCCGCCACCGACGTGATCTCCGCGTGGTCGTACGCGGGGGCCACCTCGACGACGTCAGCCGAAACCAGGTTGCAGGATGCCAGGCCGCGCAGGATCTCCAGGAGTTCGCGCGAGGTCATGCCGCCGGCCTCGGGGGTGCCGGTGCCGGGGGCGTGGGCCGGGTCCAGGCAGTCGATGTCGATGGAGATGTACAGCGGCCGGTCCCCGATGCGCTGACGGAGCTGGTCGGCGACCTCGTCGGCGCCGCGCCGGTAGACGTCGGCCGACGTGACGATGCCGAAGCCCATCTTCTCGTCGTCGGTGAGGTCCTGCTTGCCGTAGAGCGGGCCGCGGGTGCCCACGTGGGACAGGGCGGAGGTGTCGAGGATGCCCTCCTCGACCGCGCGGCGGAACGGGGTGCCGTGCGTGTACTCGGCGCCGAAGTAGGTGTCCCAGGTGTCGAGGTGGGCGTCGAAGTGCAGCAGGGCGACCGGGCCGTGCTTCTTCGCGACCGAGCGCAGCAGGGGCAGCGCGATGGTGTGGTCGCCGCCGAGGG
The DNA here is from genome assembly GCF_021474405.1 of [Streptosporangium] indianense. GTDB lineage: Bacteria > Actinomycetota > Actinomycetes > Streptomycetales > Streptomycetaceae > Streptomyces > Streptomyces indiaensis. Next base: position 7,007 of record NZ_JAKEIO010000099.1, on the reverse strand, counting down.
TCATCAGTCGGGCGCCGGTGCCGAGCAGGTCGTCCGCGGCGGCCTCGACGGTCTCGACGGCCTCGTTGATGTTGAACGGGTTCACGGCGATGTCGCCGCCGTCCGCGACCTGGGCGAGAGCGAAGGGCGAGGCGTCCTGCGCCGGGTTGTAGGGGCGCAGCAGCCGGGACGCCTCACGGATGGCGTTGCCGCCGAAGCGGGCGCCCGGCCGGTACGAGACGCCCGAGTCGAACGGCACGCCCACGACCGCGACATCGGCCCGGCCGACCTCGTCCAGCCGGGGCAGCCGGGCGAAGGTCGCGGGACCGGCGTACCGCGGGACGCGGGAGGAGTCGACGGGTCCGCGCGGAGTCTCGTTGCTGCTCATGACGTACTGCCTTCTTTCCTACGCTTCATCGCGTATGCACTGCTATGCGCTGCTTGTACTACGACTCTACTGGGGAGCCGCGACCGGTTCGGACGCGAGTTCGCCGGGCCGCCCGGCGAGGCGCTCGCGCCAGGCGGCGAGGACGGCGGTGTCGGTGGCCGGGGTGACCAGGGAGACGGCCAGGTAGGCGGCGAGGGAGGCCAGCAGGCCGTAGTAGACCGGCTCGTTGGCGAGGATGCCGTACGTCGCCATCAGCACGACGACCGCCACTCCGCCGACCACCACGGAGGCGAGCGCCCCGTACACCGTCCCACGCTTCCACACCAGGCCGCCGAGGATCGGCACCAGCAGGCCGCCGACGAGGAGGTTGTAGGCGACGGTCAGGGCCTCGACGACGTTGTCGATGGCGATGGCCGTGACGATCACCGCGAGGCCCATGAGCAGGATGAAGGCCCGGTTGCCCTTCACCTCGTCGCGTTCCCCTCCGGGGGAGTTCCCCCGCAGCCGGCACCAGATGTCGTTGTTGGCGACCGTGGCGCAGGCGATCAGCGCGCCGGAGGACGTCGACATCACGGCGGCGAGAGCGGCGGCCAGCACGAGTCCGCGTACGCCGACGGGCAGTTCGTCCTTCACGATGGTCGCGAAGGCGTCGTCCGGGCTGCCCAGCTTCGGGTACAGCACCTTGGCCGCCGTGCCGATGACGGCGCCCGCGAGGGCATAGGCGAGGCAGTAGGTGCCGGCGACGGTCCCGCCCCACTTGGCCGTCCGGTCGCTGCGCGCGGTGAAGACGCGCTGCCAGATGTCCTGCCCGATGAGCATGCCGAAGGTGTAGATCAGCACGTAGGTGAAGATCGTCTCGCCGCCGATGCCCAGCGGGTCGAAGTACTCGGTGGGCAGCTGCGCCTTCATCTCGGCGAACCCGCCCGCCTTCACGACGGCGATGGGCAGCAGCAGGAGCAGCACACCGATGGTCTTCACGACGAACTGCACCATGTCGGTCAGGGTGATCGACCACATGCCGCCGAGGGTGGAGTACGCGACGACGATCGAGCCGCCGAGGACGATCGCGACCGAGCGGGGCATGTCGAACAGGACGTCGAAGATCGTGGCGTAGGCGATGGTCGAGGTCACGGCCAGCATCAGCGTGTACGCCCACATGACGACACCGGAGATGATCCCGGCGCGGCCTCCGCCGTACCGCAGGTCGAGCATCTCGGAGACGGTGTAGACCTTCAGGCGGGCGATGCGGGCGGAGAAGAAGACGGACAGGGCGAGCAGCCCGAGGCCGATGGTGAACACCATCCAGGCGCCGGACAGGCCGTACTGGTAGCCCAGTCCGACACCGCCGATGGTGGACGCGCCGCCGAGGACGATCGCGGCCATGGTGCCGGAGTACAGGGACGGGCCGAGGCGGCGGCCGGCCACGAGGAACTCGCTCTTGGAGCGGGCGCGGCGCATGCCCCACCAGCCCATGGCCAGCATGCCGGCCAGGTACACGACGATGACGATGTAGTCGACGGCCACGGGGCCTCCTTCGATCGGTGTCGCCGGCGGGTGACGAGGACTGACCTTAGGTGGCCGGAAAGCGACTGCGAAGTGTACGTTTCATCCATTCGAGCCTCCCCGGACGGAGGGAACGCACACCATGCCGGAGCCGGCGGTCCCGCCCACCCCGCCCGTACCGCTCACCGCGTTGCTGGCCCGTGAGGACCTGGCGCTGCGGCAGATCGCGGGGCCGTCCGCCGAGGACGTGGTCATCCACTGGGTGCACACCTCCGAGATGGCGGACCCGTATCCGTATCTCCTGGGCGGGGAACTGCTGCTCTCGGCGGGAGTGCACATCCCGGAGACGGTGGGCCCGGACACCGCGCACACGCCGGACTCGGGTTCCGCCTACTTCGACGGCTACGTGTCGCGGATCGTCGCGGCGGGCGGTGCGGCCCTGGGCTTCGGGGTGGCGCCGGTGCACGACACGGTGCCCGAGGGCCTGATCGCGGCCTGCGCGGCGCACGGGCTGCCGCTGCTGGAGGTACCGCGCCGGACCACCTTCTCGGGGGTCGCCCGCGCGGTCTGGCAGCTCATGGCCCGGGCCCGCCTCGCCGAACTGCGCCGCGTGACCGAGGCCCAGCAGGCCCTCGCCGCCGCCGCGTCCCGCCCCGACCCGGTCCCGTCGGTGCTGCGGCAGCTGGCGCAGCGGCTGGGCGGGTGGGCGGTGCTGTACGGGCCCGAGGGCGCGGAGATCGCGGGCGCGGGCCGGGAGCCCGGAGGGGAGGTGCGGGCGGCGCTGGCACGGCTGGCGCAGGTCGTACGCCCGGCCGACGGCCCGGGTGAGCGCCCCGCTCCGGCCTCCGCCACCGACTCCGCCGCCGGTTCCCACCTCGCCGCCTACAGCCTGGGCGCCGGACACGGCTTCGTGCTCGGTGCCGCCGCCCCGCAGCGGGTCTCCGGCGACCACACCGTCGTCTCCGTCGCGGCCGTCCTGCTGTCCCTGCTCACCGGCGAGCAGCAGAGCGGCACCGGAGCCGCCCGGTCCGCCGCCCTGGTACGGCTGCTGCTGGGCGCGCCGCCCGAGGAGGTCGCCGCGCTGCTCGGCGAGGGACCGTGGACCGTCGTGCACGCCCGACCGGACGGGGACGGCACCCCCGACCCCGTCGCGGCCTCCGCGCTGGGCGCCGCACTCGGGTCCGCCCTGGTCGACCCGGCCGGCGACGTCGTCCGCGTCCTGGTCCCGGCCGGCCGGGCACCGGCCCCGCTGCCCGGCTGGACGCTGGGCGTCAGCGCCGCGGTCGCCCCGCACGACTGGCCCGCCGCCGACACCCAGGCCGCCCGTGCCCTGGCCCGCGCCCGCGCCACCCGCTCCCCGCTGCTGCGGCACAGCGCACGCCCGTCCCTCGCCGGCCTGGTGCCGCCCGGGGAGGCGCAGGCCCACGCCCGCGCCCTCCTCGCCCCCGTCACGGCCCACCCCGCGCTCACCGAGACCCTGCGCACCTGGCTGTCCCTGCACGGCAGTTGGGACCGCACGGCCGTCGCCCTGTCGGTACACCGCAACACCGTGCGGCAGCGCGTCGCCCGCTGCGCGACCCTGCTGGAGACGGACCTCGACGACCCGGACGTCCGGATGGAACTCTGGTTCGCGCTGCGGCACGTGTGAACGGGACCGGCACATCCGCCCGGTGATCCGAGGAGGTGAGCGGAGTCCCTCTGAGTACGTGACGCACGTCCCAGCGCTCGATACGCCAGGGACGCCCCCGGTCGGCTGCCTCACAATGGATCCCATGCCGATATCCGGGACACCCAGCCGCGCCGAACTCGTCGAACACCTCGTCAGGACGCGCATCGCGGGCGACGTCGCCACCCCTCGCGAGAACAACCTCTCCCACTACCGCAAGCTGGCGAACAGCGACCGCCACTACTGGCTCGGGCTGGAACTCGGCGACCGGTGGAACGACGAGCAGGACGTCCTCGCGGTGATGGCGGAACGGGTCGGTGTGAACGACGACCCCGAGTACCGGTACGGCCAGGACACCATCGACCCCGAGCTGACCGTCGACGGCCTGGAGCGGATGGCCGGGCGGCTGCGCAAGGCCGCGGACGGGCAGCAGCGCGTCCTCTTCGCCACCGGCCACCCCGGCGGCCTCCTCGACGTGCACCGCGCCACCGCGTCCGCGCTGCGCGCCGCCGGCTGCGAGATCGTCGTCATCCCCGACGGTCTGACGACCGAGGAGGGCTACGTCATGCAGTTCGCCGACGTGGCGGTGCTGGAGCACGGCGCGACGCTGTGGCACACCCACTCGGGCGAACCGATGAAGGCGATTCTGAAGGGCCTGGAGCGCCAGGGCCGCCCGCTGCCCGACCTGGTCGTCGCCGACCACGGCTGGGCGGGGTACGCGGGACAGCACGGCGTGGACTCCGTGGGTTACGCCGACTGCAACGACCCGGCCCTGTTCATCGCCGAGGCCGAGGGCACCGTGCAGGTGACGGTGCCCCTCGACGACCACGTGGTCAGCCCCCGCCACTACGACCCGATGACGGCGTACCTGCTGGCGGCGGCCGGGCTGGACTGACCGGCGGACGGCCCGGCGTCCCCGGGCGGGCCCCAGGTCGTGTCCGCACAGTCCCGCCCGCCCCGCGACGCCCGGCACGATCCCCCAAGCTCTCGACTCCGCTCCAGCAGGGGGCGCTCCCCCTCGCCGCACCGGACGAAGCCCCGAGTACGCCCGGTACGAGGGTCTCCGCCCGGCACGCCGAGACCACACACCAGATGCCGCGGGGCCCGCCCTCCGAGCGGACGACGGGACGGTGCGGACACGACCCAAAGGGTGTTTGCTGAACGGCGATCACGACAGGATCCGGTCACCCGCGGCAAGGTCGACTGCCCGGCTGTGTGCCGATTTCCACCGTCCCGGCAGCGCCCTCGAGGCACCTTTTGCAAGATCGGTCCGCGTTCTGCAACACCCTTTAGCGGGGAACGCGCACGACACCCTCCTGGATGACCGACACCGCGAGCCGGCCGTCCTGGGTGTAGATGCGGGCCTGGCCGAGGCCGCGGCCGCCGGACGCCGAGGGGGACTCCTGGTCGTACAGCAGCCATTCGTCGGCCCGGAACGGCCGGTGGAACCACATCGCGTGGTCCAGCGAGGCCCCCACGACGTCCCCGACGGCCCAGCCGCCGCGCCCGTGCGCGAGCAGCACGGAGTCGAGCAGCGTCATGTCGGAGACGTAGGTGGCGAGGACGATGTGCAGCAGGGCATTGTCGACGGGCCCGTCGAGCTTGCCGTTGGTGCGGAACCACACCTGGGAGTGCGGCTCGCGCGGCTCGCCGTACTGCCCGTAGGGGGGTTCCTCGACATAGCGCAGGTCGATGGCCTCACGTGCGGCGAGGAAGTGCTCGACGACCCTGGGGTCGAGGTGGTCGTAGCCGCGGAACCGCTCCTGCGAGGTGGGCAGCGCCGCCGGGTCCGGGGCGGGCGGCATGGGCGCCTGGTGGTCCATGCCCTCCTCGTGCTCCTGGAAGGACGCGGAGAGCGAGAAGATCGGCCGGCCGTGCTGCACCGCGACCACCCGGCGGGTGGTGAAGGAGCGGCCGTCGCGGATGCGTTCGACGTCGTAGACGATGGGCGCGCCGGGGTCGCCCATGCGCAGGAAGTACGCGTGGAGCGAGTGGGGCGGCCGGTCCGCCGGGACCGTACGCCCGGCGGCGACCAGCGCCTGGGCCGCGACCTGGCCGCCGAAGACCCGGGGGACGACGGCGGACCGGGACTGGCCGCGGAAGATGTTCTCCTCGATCGGCTCGAGGTCGAGCAGATCGAGGAGATCCTGGAGTGCCTGGCTCATGAAGTCAGTTGTATAGGCCAGTGGTTGCGGGGACCTTACAGGCCCATGTTCTTGGCGATGATCGACTTCATGATCTCGCTCGTGCCGCCGTAGATGCGGTTGACGCGGTTGTCCGCGTACAGGCGGGCGATGGGGTACTCGTTCATGAAGCCGTAGCCGCCGTGCAGCTGGAGGCAGCGGTCGATGACGCGGTGGGCGACCTCGGTGCAGAACAGCTTCGCGGAGGCGGCCTCGGCGGGGGTCAGCTCGCCGGCGTCGAGGGCCTCGGTCGCGCGGTCGGCGACGGCCTCTGCGGCGTCCACCTCGGCCTGGCAGGCGGCCAGCTCGAACTTGGTGTTCTGGAAGGACGCGACCGTCTTGCCGAAGACGGTGCGGTCCTGGACGTACTGCTTGGCGAACCGCACGGCGGCCTTGGCCTGGGCGTAGGCGCCGAAGGCGATGCCCCAGCGCTCGGAGGCCAGGTTGTGGCCCAGGTAGTAGAAGCCCTTGTTCTCCTCGCCGAGCAGGTCCTCGACGGGCACCTTGACGTCGACGAACGCCAGCTCGGCGGTGTCGGAGGTCTTCAGGCCGAGCTTGTCGAGCTTGCGGCCGACGGAGTAGCCCTCGGACTTGGTGTCGACGGCGAAGAGGGAGATGCCGTGGCGGCGGTCCTCGGCGGTCGGGGCGGAGGTACGGGCGCAGACGATCATGCGGTCGGCGTGGACGCCGCCGGTGATGAAGGTCTTGGCGCCGTTGAGGACGTAGTGGGTGCCGTCCTCGCTCAGCTTGGCGGTGGACTTCATGCCCGCGAGGTCGGACCCGGTGCCCGGCTCCGTCATCGCGATGGCCCACATCTCCTCGCCGGAGACGAACTTGGGCAGGAACCGCTTCTTCTGCTCGTCGGTGGCGAGCATCTTGATGTAGGGCAGGGCGAGCAGCACGTGCACGCCGGAGCCGCCGAACGCGACGCCCGCACGGGCGGTCTCCTCGTACAGCACGGCCTCGAACTTGTGGCTGTCCAGGCCCGCGCCGCCGAACTCCTCGGGCACGTTGATGCCGAAGATGCCCAGCTCACCGAGCTTGTAGTAGAAGTCGCGGGGCGCCTGGCCCGCCGCGAACCACTCGTCGTACACGGGTACGACCTCGGCCTCGATGAAGGCGCGAAGGGTCTCCCGGAACGCCTCGTGATCCTCGTTGAACACCGTACGGCGCACGCCGCCACCTCCAGGACTCCACATGTCTAAGCGCTTGCTCAGCCTAAGATACCGGCGAGTATCAACGACCGTCCAGGGTGGGGGCGGGGAGATGCTCGTCACGCCTTGGGGGG
>NZ_JAKEIO010000098.1 GCF_021474405.1 [Streptosporangium] indianense | reverse complement strand
CTGCCCCGACTGCACCGGCAACGCGGGCGGCGGCCCAGCCGTGGCACGGGCGGGGGCAGGCGCAGGGGCCGGGGGTCTTCATGTTCGGCCGTCCGCCGCACGCGTTGCCGGTGCAGTCGGGGCAGTTGCCGAACGGCACCTTCCCCGCCCGCAGCGGCAGGGGCGGGATGCCGTGGGCGGCCAGCATGAGTGCGGTCTCCAGCAGGGCAGGTGCGGCGGTCATGCGGCGGCCCTCCCTTCGAGGGTGAGGAACTGGGCGGCGATCCACTGGGTGTAGGCGGGGGGTACGGCTTTGCGGGCTTCGAGGCTGGTCATCCAGGTGCAGCCCATGGCGTCCGCGTAGGCACGCTCGCCCTGGTGGGTAAAGGCCAGCAGACCCTTGCGATGCCAGCACGGGGCGACCAGGTCCCCGCCCCCGCCCCATGACGTCTCGAAGACGCGGTGGCGGCGGACGTTGAGGCCGAACTGCGTGCCGCACAGCAGGTAGTCGGGGCGCAGGATCCCGGCGGTGGCGGTCTCGGGGACGTTCTCGATGACCCACGGCCGCCCGGTGGCCTGCATGACGTCCCGTCCTGGGGCGATCAGGTCGGGGTGGGTGTCGGGGTTGCCGCGCCATTTGGTGACGGTGGCGTAGCGCTCGCAGGGCCAGGAGCCGTGGACCAGGTCGAAGGTGTGGCCGTGTTCGGCGGTGTAGTCGATGCCGTCGGCCTGGACGAAGGAGAAGGGGTAGTTGGGCTGCGGGCGGTCGTCGACGCCGACGACGTCGAACCCGGCGAGGTAGTAGCCCATCGACAGGCCCCCGGCGCCGCAGCAGACATCTAGGACCCGCATCCCGTTGGGCCGCCGCAGCGGCAGGACACGCGCGTTCACGCGGCCACCCCCGGCCGGGGCGCGGCGAGAGTGGCGAGGGCGGCGCGGCCGATGTGCGCGGTGTAGGCGGGCGGGATGCACTCACGGATGCCGTCGCGGTTCATCCAGGGCACGCCGAGGACGCGGCGGGCGAGGGGTACGCCGGAGAAGTTGCCGACGAACTGGCCGTAGCAGCCGGGCGGGACGGGGCGCCCCATCTTGGCCTGCGGCACCAGGTGCCCGGGGTGGTCGGGCTGGTCGAGGGTGAATCCGCCGCCGGTCTCGAAGAACCGGTGCCGGTAGTTCTCCAGCCGGAACATCTGCCCGCACAGCATCACCGGACGGTGCAGCTTCGGGGCCGCGCCCCGGACGTTCTTGATCACCCACGGCCGCCCGGTCGTCTCCAGCGCAGCGCGGGTCGGGGCGATCAGGTCGGGATGGGCGTTGCCCTGGATGCGCTGGCATTCGGTGTCGTGCTGGCACGGCGGTGATGCGTGGATGAAGTCGAACTCGGCCCCGTGCGCGAGGGCGAACGCGATGGCGTCCCCCTGCACGAACCGGAAGGGGTAGCGCGGCTGGGGGGCGATGTCGACGCCGGTCACGTCGAAGCCGGCGTCGGCGTAGCCCTTGGCGGCGCCGCCCTGGCAGCAGAACAGATCCAGTAAGCGCGGCCGCCGGCCGTGCACTCGCCGGATGGTGATGGGTTGCGTCATGCTGGGAGACCTCCAACAGGTCTGTTGAGGACGGTTGGACAAGGGCGGCCCTGGATCTTTGGCGAGATGAGGGGGCCGCCCTTGGCGTAGCTACTGGTCGTTGACGGTCAGGAGGGCGTACTGCTGGCGGACGTAAGCGCGCGGGTCGCAGATGAGGCCGGGCTGGTCCGTGTCCATCAGGGACAGAGCCGCCGCATGGGCGGTCTCGGTGGCTTCGCTGAAGAGATCCTCGGGTTCGTCCATGAGCGCGATGCGGTCCAGCAGGGCGGCCTTGCGCAGGTAGAACTCCCGATCCAGCTCGGTGAAGCACTCGGCCGTGGCGATGGTGCGCGCGGTCCAGCCGATCTCGCTGACGATGCTCGGGGCCTTGGCGTACGCCTGCTCGGGGGTGGGCCAGTCCGCCGGGTCGAGAAGGTGGTCGGCGGTGAGGTAGAGGCGGGTTTGCGCGCCGTCGCGGGTCCGGCGCCGACGCACGGCGCCGGTGGTGAAGGCTGTGGTGAGTGCGGTGGTGACGCGGTCGGTGTCGGCGGGGTCGCAGATGACGCGGATCTCGAACACGGGGGCTCCTGTCAGCCGTTGAAGTGGTTGCGCTTGAAGACGGCCTTGCGGATGTTGAAGGTGTTGCCGCCCTTGTGGCTGCTCGCGCTGAAGACCTGCACGGCGATCCAGCCGCCGAAGATGACGGCGGCGAGGGTGATGAGCTGCGTGACAAGTGCGGTCAGGGCGGTGATGAACGTGGTGAGCAGCAGCAGTCCGCCGCACACCGCGAGGAATCCGACGCCCCCGAGGGCGACGTTCACTGCCGCGCGAGAGACGACAGGCTTGGCCGCGACCGGCTCGGGTTGGACGGGGCTCATGGCGTAGCCGGTGACGACACGGCCGTCGGGCAGGACGACGCTCGCGACCGTCGGCACGCCGTGCGGCTGGACGGAAACGAGCGGCGCCGGTGTCACGGCGGCCGGGGTGATGGGGGTGGGGTGGTGGACTTCCACGGCCCTCTCGGCGGGGGCCTGGCCGTGCTGTTCGGGGTACATGTGGAATCCCTTCCGGTGCCGGTTCAGGGAGGCAGACACACCCCCTTCCGGGAGTGCTGTGGAGGGGGTTTCAGGGGTGCTGACCTGCGTGCCTCCCTGACTCCCTGAACGATCATTTGCGCAGGTCAAGGGCAGGAAGGTGGGTCAGGGAGGGGGGTAGGGAGTTCTCCCTGCCTCCCTGACCCGTCGGGGGTCGGCTCCCTGTCATTCTGCGGCGGAAGCGGAACCGTCGCTGTCGCGGTTGGCGAGGGCGCGGGCGACGCGGTCACGGGCGACGACCATGACGCCGTCGGACTTGTACGGCTCGGCGCCGGCGTCGTCCAGGACGCGCTTGAGGTCGATGAACGACCAGCCGCCGTAGGCGTCCTGGTTCAGGTTCGCCAGACGGGTGAGTACATCCTTCGTCCGCACCCGCGAAGACTCCCCGAGCACGCTCGCGATGTCGGCGAGCGGGTCGCGCTCCTCGCCCTGCTCGATGGCGTGCAGGGTGGTGACGCCGTCGCGCAGGGCCTTGGCGCGGTCGGTGATGGCTTCGGCTGCGTCGTCGTCGATGTAGTGCGTGCGCACAGTGATGGACGACTGTCCGGCCGGGATGGTGATGCCGTCGGAGGCGACGACCAGGGTGCCCCGGTCCAGGCCAGGACGCAGCAGGTTCGGAGCCGCGCCACCGTCGACGGCCTTGTCCCCCAGCGCCATGCGGGCCTGTGACTCGGTGCCCAGGGCGAGGGAGGCCCGGATGTGGGCGCCCTCGCGCACGAGCTTGGGCAGGTTCTCGTTGGTCGGGTCCTGGGTGCCCTGCCACATCAGCACGTTCACGGCCCGTCCCTGGTTGTGGATCTTCCGGACGGCCATGAAGTACCGGGAGTTGGCCTTGGCGCCGCCGTAGGGGCGCTTATCCTCGTCCTTGGCCGGGCACATGAACGCCACCTGTGCCTCGTCGACCAGCACGATCAGCGGCGGGAACGTCGTTCCGGGCGGGGCCTGGATACGTCGGTTCATCTCATCGACGGCGCCCTCGACCATCTCGGTCACTTGGATGACGTGCTCATCCGTCGGGCCCTGGATCAGGGTCTTGGCCAGGCCGTCGAACATGGCCCAGTCGCCCACGCCCTTGAGGTCGCCCATGTGGAACTGCACCGACTTGTCCAGCGACAGCCACAGCGCCAGCGATCGGAGTGCGACGGTCTTGCCCTGGTTGGACAGGCCGGTGATGAGCAGGTGCCGCTGATAAAGGCTCAGGGCGACGGCATCCCCGCGCAGGTCCTGCCCCCACGGCGCCTTGCCCTTGGCGTAGTCGGCGGTCATCGTCTCATCGGTGACCAGCGGGGACGGGCCGATCGGCTCATCCAGCGCCCCGGAGTCGGCGACCCACAGCCGCACCGTTCGTGCAGCCTGCGGGATGGTGATGAACACCTCGTGCTCGTGCCGGGTCAGGTTCTCGGCGAGCTTGCGGCGCCGCTGCTGCACCTCCACCGTCGACACCCCTGACGGAAGCGTGACGTCGACCTCGACACCGCATCCGGCGATCCGGATCGGCCCGAGCATGGAGGCGCCGGCGTCGCCCATCTCCTTGATGGCGTTGCGCAGGGCGGGCACGCCGAGGTCGCGCAGGGCCTTGACCACGATGGACGGCGTGATCGGCTCCCCCTCCCCGTTGCGGACGTTGTCGGGCAGCGCCCAGTTCGGTGCGGCCTGCTGCTTGCGACCGACCGACCACAGAGCGAGCAGGGCGAACAGCGGTCCGAGGGTGACGGCGTAGGGCCAGACGACCTGGACGATGGTGATGAGCAGGCCGATGAACTCGATCACCGCAGTCAGGGGGGTGATGACGTCGGCGACGTCCTTGGTGTTGAGGGCCATCACGATGCCGAGGGCGACCAGGGTGCCGATGCTCATCCCGGTGCCGATGGCTGCGCCCTTGGCTACGTCGACGGGCGAGGTGAGCAGGTCCATGCGGCGCCGGTGCCGGGCGTCACGGAATCGCTGGAGACGCTCTTCCCACTCCTCGGCCAGCTCGTGGTTCCCCGCGGCTTCGGCGGCGCGGATCATGCGTTCGTAGCGGGAACCGGTGCGGCCGTCCCAGGTGCGGCGGGCCACGATCCGGCCCCCGTTGAACGTGTAGAGCCCGTGGCGGGCCACCGTGCGGAGGGTGGTTGTGGTGCGCTCGTCGGTGGCGACGCGCTTGACGGCCCGCCCGGAGCGCACCCACAGCGGCACCGGGGCCGGTGCGGCCTGGACGGGAGCGTCGGGCACTACGGTGAGCGTGGTCACCAGCGCGTCCTGCGCGGGGGGTTCGGGGTCCTTGTGGAGGCGTACGACGTTGTTGGACATGCTGGGGTTCTCCTGACTGCCCCGAGCAGGGGCGGGAGTTGAGGGAGGCGCCGGGGGTGGCCTGGTCCTGGCAGACAAGGGGCCACCCCCGGGCTGAGGTGCGGGGGTGCTTCAGGCGGCGCGGGCGCCGGGAACGAGCTTTTCGGCGAGGTACTCGCGGCTGTGTGCCTCGTTCTCGTCCAGCTCCACCAGCTGCTCGTGTTCGCGGGCCTGGCGGCGGGACTGGCGCTCGATGCCGAGTTCGGCGCGGGTGTTGCGCACGATCCGTTCCAGCACGCCCTTGCGGCTGAACTGCATGGCATGGACCAGCTCGTGCACGAGCGTCACGGCGAAGTCGGCCGGGGTGGGGTGCTTGTCGGCGTTGATCAGGATCAGCGTCGAGCCGTCCGGGCGCGGGATCGCCGCTGCCTGGATCTCGCGGGCGGTCTGCTTGGCCTGGCGAGTGGCGCGGTTGAGGGCGCGTCGGTCGACGGCCCCGGCCAGGGCGATATCAGCGGCGACCATCAGTTCGGGCATGCCGCGCTCGTTGGTCAGGATGACTTCCACGTCCGGCATACGGCCGGACACGGACCGGCTCACGAGCTTGACGGCCTGCTCGGTCAACTTGCGGGCGGTGCGGAGGGTGGAGCCGAAGCCGGGCAGCTTGTGCGTGCTCACGGTCGTCTTCACGACTGGTCTCCGTTCAAGGATTGGCGCAGGTCAGGCGGCAGATTCGTCGGCGTAGGCGCAGGTGACGCACATGCCGAGTGAGGTGGGGATGACGTAGCCCGCGTCGAGTCCGCAGGCGGGGCAGGTGCGGCGGGCGGCGTTGGCCTTGGCCAGGGCCGCCCACTTCGCCGGCGTCATGGGGCGTACGGGCTTGGCGTCTTCGATGCGGTAGAGGTAGGCGATAAGCGGCCCCCGGCGGCGGCGCGGCCGTTCGAGCTGAGCGGCCACGTCCTGTCCGCCGGGCCGTAAGCCGCGCGCCCTGAGTTGGCGGCGGGTGGCGTAGCCGTCCGGGGCGAGGCGCCACCGGAACACCGGCAGCGCCCCCATCACGCCACGCGCTTCCACGCGGCCCGCAACCGAACCTCAGAGGCGGAGTGGCCAGCCGTGCGGAAGCGGGCGGCCATCTCGCGATAGGACAGGGCCGGGACCTCACTACGCCGGATCTCGTCGACCAGAACGTCAAGCGCCTCGTCGCTCAGCGCGGGCCCCGACTCCAGCGCCGGAACCTCCTCCGTGGGCCCCCAGACGGGCAGTTCCCAGCGGGGCGTGACGTCGGGCGTGACGCGGCCCGTCACGCTGGTCAGCGCCCTGGACGTGTCCTCACCCTGGCGTGCCTTCTCCAGCGTCGACCACGCCTCGGCGAGGGTGGCGGCGGTCTTGGCCTGGACGCGTGCGACGCGGGCGCCGGCCTGCGTCACGGCCGCCAGGCGGGTCTCCTCCGTGGCCGCTTCGGACCGCAGCCGGGCCCGGGCCACGGCCGCCTCGTCGCGCGCCTCCTGCTGGATCCCCTGGATCGCATCCAGTGCATCCGGGGTGAGCGCGGTGCGCTCCCACAACCCATGCACCAGCCACAGCGCCTTAGCCGCCAGTGGCAGCCAGGACACCGCGAGCCAGGCCCCGACAGCCTCCTTCTCCGCCATGAGGGCGTGGGCGACCAGGACGCCGGTCGCGGCGGCCCCGAACACCCAACCCACCACCGTTACCGGGGTGCTGTGGTCGCCCTGCGCGGCAAGGCGCCGTTCATAAGCGAGGGTGGCCAGCCACCCGCCGTCCAGGCCGAGACCGACGACCAGGGCGACACCCTGCGGCATGGCCTGGCCGAGCCACATCACGACCACGGCGAGGGTGAGCACCATGGACACCGCCGTCATCGCCACCGCGGGCAGTACCGTCTTGGCCCGCGTGATGCGCAGCAGGTTTGCGGCCTTCACAGCGCCCCTCCTGCCGTGAGCAGGGCGGCCAGGATGAGCAGCGCCCCACCGGCGCAGGTCAGGTCGACCGCGCGGCCCAGGCACGTGAACTTGGCGACCGCCAGCCGGGAGAGTCCGGCGATGTCGGCGGCCAGGTCGGTCGCCACGGCGTCGGTGATCTCCTCGGCGGTGAGCGTGGCCCACAGCGGGAACCCGTGCCGACCGCGCAGGTTCGGCCGGGCCGAGCGCAGCAGCAGACCGGCCGCCGCGACCAGCAGCACCATCCCGAGCCCGCCCGCCACGTAGGCGGGGAGGGTCAGGGGGAGGTCGCGGGCGACCGTCCAGGCGCCGGCCAGGACCGCGCCGACGAACGCCAGCAGCAGGCCGGCCTTGGTGTCGGTCCGCGTGATCTCCGCCTTCACCTCGGCGTGCGCGGCGGTCAGACTCCGGGTGGCGCTCATGCGGCACCCCCGGGCATGTTCGCGACCGTGGTGCGGTTGGCCAGGGCGATGCGCGCGGCCAGCGCCCGGCGGCGGGCGCGGCGGATGCGCCGGTTGTCCAGCTCGGTCGGGATGCGGTCCAGGGTGATGATCTGCGCGTCGAGCAGGTCGACGTCCGCCAGGATGACGGGCATCTCCTGCTCGATCGCGTCCAGCTCCGCGTCCGTCGGCTCCATGAAGTCGGCGAACGCGGTAACAGCGTCCTGAACAGTAGCGATGTGGCTCATTGGGTCGTGTGTCCTCTCAACGGGTACGGCCCGACAGCGCCCCCGGAGCTGCAACTCCGGGGGCGCGCCGTTTACGGATGGAGCAGGTCTGAGGTCAGCGGCCCTGCGCCCAGCGGAACAGGCCGACGACCGTGTCGGTGACGTCGGTGACCCGGCCCGACTCCAGCTCGTCGGCCCGGGTCTCCATCTGCTTCGCGGCGGTGTCCTTGCCCCGGCTGCGCAGCACCTTCGCCGCCGCACGGTTCTTAGCGGCCTGTGCCTTCAGGCGGTCCATGAACAGTCCTCTCGATGGATGACGGGTGAAGCCCACGCGGCTCCCCTCAGCGCTGCTCGTGCGCGACGAGCAGCGGAGGCAACCGGCCGCAGCGAGGCTGCGGATATCGAGTTGCGCTGTACCTCACACGGGGAACCCGTGTGGCCGCCTACTTGGCCGAGGAGAGGCGGCGTGATCCCCATTGAGTTGTCAAGGAGCTTCCGGCAAGGGGCCCGCCCCGAAAGGCGAGCTATCCCGAACCGGTACGGCCTGGAAGCAGCCCAAAGAAGACCCTTCCTGACTCGCTGTCCTAGGACTGCGAGCGGCTTGAGATGACAGTGCCACGCTGTCCTAGGACTGTCAACAGTCCTAGGACTATGTGGTTCACTGGCTTGGTCGAGAGGAGTTCTGCGTGGCACCGAAGTGGCGCGACCTGGCGGACAGGTTCGCGGAGCAGATCAAGAGGGGTCAGTTGCCGCCGGGCGCCCAGTTGCCCCAGATCAGAGAGCTAGTGGAGGCGGGGGAAGGCTCAAAGGAGACCGTCCACAAGGCCTACAAGGCCTTGGAGACCGAAGGCCTTGTGACTTCGACGCGCGGACACGGCACCGTCGTGCGTCCTCGTGCTGCACTCAAGCGGCTGGGTATCGCCCGTTACGACAAGGCGAAATGGCGCGACGGTGACGAGGTCGCGTTCATCGCTGACCGGGTCGCTTCGGGGCGCGCGTACAAGCGCAACGAGCAGACGCAGACCGTGAGCCGTGTCGAGGCGGACGACCTCGTTGCGGAGGGGCTGGGTGTCCCAGTCGGCTCCGAGGTATACGCACGCGCCCGACTCGTAAAGGAAGGGGTGCAGCCGACTCACACCCTGACCAGCTACTACCGGCCGGAGCACGTTGAGGGGACACGCATTGTCGACCCCACGCCGGGGCCTGCCGGCCGTGGCGGCGGGTACCGGGTCCTCTACGACGCCGGATACGAGATCGACCACATGAGGGAGGCCCTGTTCGCCCGCGTCCCGACCACGGACGAAGTGCAGCTCCTACAGCTCCCCGCCGGCGAGCCCGTGGTCGAGCTGCACCGGACTACGTACACCGCAGATGGCACGGTGGTTGAGTTCGCGGTGGGCGTTCACGCGGCTTCTCGCTTCGCGTGGGAGTACGACTTCAAGGTTCCCGACTCGGCACAGGACAAGAAGGGGCAGGAATGATCTCGGCGCAGGCGTGGGCGGACGCTCGACTGCTGTGGGATTACCACTTCATGCATCATGACCCACGTCCGTGTTCGGTGGCGGTGGGGCTGGGAAGTCATGACCTCGGTGTGGCTGACGTGACAGCGGAGCTGTACCACCAGGGCATGGCGCCGGTCATCGTCTTCACGGGGGCCACCAGCCCGACAACCCGGGCGCGCATGCCGCGCGGTGAAGCTGTGCACTACCGAGAGCGGGCGTTGCAGCTAGGGGTGCCGGAGTCCGCGGTGCTCCTGGAACCGCGTGCCACGAACACCGGCGAAAACATCGAGTTCACGAAAGCGGTGCTGGCAGAGGCCGGCGTCAAGGCCTCGTCCGTCCTGCTCGTGAGCAAGCCGTACGAAGAGCGACGCTCGTACGCCATGATGCGGAAGCTCTGGCCCGAGGTCGAAGTGGTGTGCGCTTCCACACCGATGAGCTTGGAGGAGTACGCCGACTCCATCGGAGACGCTCACATGGTGATCGACATGATCGTCGGCGCCCTGCAACGAGTGCTCGCCTTCCCGCGGTTGGGCCTGGCGATCGAGCAGGACGTACCGGACACCGTTCTCGCCGCCTTTGAGCGGCTGTGCATCGAAGGCTTCACTAGCCGACTCATGCCAGCTGACGTTGCTCCCCGCCCCGGCGCGTGATGTCAGGGCAGGCGTCAGCCCGCCCTTAGCTTCATCCGGAATTTCTCTTCCTCGTCAAGCCCCGGCTGCGCTCCGCTCCGCCGGGCGCGCTTCCCGGCTCCGCTCCGGGCGCCGCTCCTGCCTTCGGCCCGCTCCGCCCGGGCTGCACCGACGCGCGCCCTGGTAAGAGTTGGCCGGCGGCATGAGGTCAGAACACATCGTGGCTGGGGCGGTCGGGCACTCAGCGTTTCGTTCCATCATCATCGAGCGCGTTCCGGGCCGCGCGCGAGAACGCGCTAAGGCGATCAACATACTCCTGTGCCTGTGGGCCTACTTCGCGCAAGTAAGAGGCATCGCCGTCAGTGGGGTGACCCATCAGACTCCAGCGAGCCAGTCTGAGTTTCACGTTCATGGCCCGAAGAGCGACATTCTCTCCTAGCTCGCTCACCAGGTCAGGGCCCGCCAGCATGATCGCATCTCGCTGCTCATAGAGATCGGCGACCAGGCGGTCCAGCTCCTGGTAAAACTCATCGCTCAAGATGCGCACCCGCTCACTCTCCGTGTGGAGCGCAAGTGGCCCGATGTGTTCTTCGACTGCAGTTGCCGAACGTATGAAGCGCGCGTACACCTCACGTCGCGGCTCACGCCTTTGCCGCCTGTGCTCCGCGCGCGCCGCTATGCGCGCCTGTTCGCGAGTCGACCAACCTGTCGCGAAGGCTGCTCCAGTGGTGGCTACAGCACCAGCAAGCGCCCCCAGCACGGCCGCCAATCCAGCATCCATGACCGTAGTGTTACGGCACGCGCAGCGGCAGATGACCACATTGGCCGATCTCCTGACAGCCACCCCACATGTAGCTCGCCGAGGAAGCGGCACCCCGAAGCCATCCCTGGGGCCGTCATGGGGCCGTCAGAGGGCGCTCAACGCCGACAACCAACGACAGCTAAGTCGCAGGTCGCAGCGTTGGTCGCTTATAGAGCCGCAGGTCAGAGACCCGGCCCACCACTTCTTCGGCTACTGGTGGTGCTCGACGGCGTTCACCCGGACACCAGGCTTCCTCGACCTGACGTTCTCAGCCAAGTTGAGGTGGAGGCGAGTCACGATCGGTGAGTACACATGAAGACGTGTGCAGACAGAAGCCCACCCAACGCCCAATCGGGGCAGGGCCGGCGCAGGCGGGGCAGGTAGCTGGAACTAGGTAGCCGAAGCCCAGACGAGTAGGGCGCTCTGCCGTCCGCTGCTACGGTCTCTCACAGTTCAACGGCCTTGGCATGCAAACCCCCGCAGGAGTCGCGCTAGTTGAAGTGCCCAAGGCCGCTGGGGCAGAAGCCACACCACGTGCGGTATTCTGCCGGTCAGTCATCTTTGGCTACGCCAAAGAGCCGTGCACGTCGAACTTGGCGGAACGCGCTGCACGGCTACGGCGTCTCGGAACAACCCGGACAGGTCTCAAATCAACTACGGAGGCATGATGCTTCAAGAGCCAGGCCACCCCAGCGAATCCCGAGATGACTGCACAGTACTCCGTATTGCATGGCAATGCAATGCGTTACACGGGGAAGAGGGCGCCGAAGGGTCGCCGCATCGCAACCGCGACGGGTGGCGGCATCCCGCTAGCCTGGCGGTCATGGTCACGGCTGCGGCCAGTCTGATCACTGCCCTCACCGGTGTTGCGGCCTTGCTTCTAGCAACCCGCGGATAGGCAGCCAGCGTGCCCCTGCTGTGCCCGTTCGGGAGGCACAGCAGGGGGAATCACGGGGAACAGCAGTCAGCGCTAGGCAAACGCACAGGTCAGCCCCTTGCCAGGTCAAGCAAGATCCGCATACGCGATCTTCCAAACTGGTGCCCCATGGCCCAGGCAGCAAGGCGCCACCGGGTCACGGAGACTCCGCCAAACCGCTCGGTCAACTGACGACGTCGCTGTCCAGCGCCGTACTCGCATGTTGGAGAAACTGTCGAACGGCCTGGTCCAGCTGCTTGAGCTTCTCGGGAAACGCTGAGGTGTCGTAGGCAACGGTGGAGTCACCCGCCTCGTCAGAGATGCGAGCGAAGCTCTGCAGGATCCGGAACGGTGCCACGAGGCCACTCGACAGCTCCGTCACCCTAGTCACGAAGGGTTCGAGTTCAGCCGGTCCGTCGAGGACAACATGCCTGCCGAAGCGGCTAACCTCGTCAGCGAGTGCAATGGCGTGGGCCACGTAGCCATCCTTGAACTCACTGTGCTTCAGGTACGAGGCGGAGCGCGCACCTTCATCGCCATAAGGTCTCGACCGGTCGAGGAGCCGTCCGAAGTTCACCCAGGGCTCTAGATGATCGTGGAGCGTCGCAACAGCGGATGAGAACGCCTCGTAGGAGGCTCTTCGTGGTTCCCTGCGCTCACGTAACGACTCATTACGCATCTGCATCTTGGTCGCTGACCTCGCGGTCCAGCCAGTCACGATCATGCCGATCGTTCCCACTCCCGCACCCAACACGGCGGCTATCCCAGCATCCATGGCAACCATGATGCCGTCGACGTGCCACCGCCAAGATGAACCATCAAGTACACCGGCATACACAAACTCGTTGACAGCAGCACTGACGGCAACGACGGCAGACGGCAACGACGCTCGGCGGCTCGGAGCGGTGGTGGTGGAACGAAACCATCTGACAGATCCACCACGCGGTGCCCGCATGTTCTAAGTGCTTGCTGCGTCATGATCTAACAATGGATGAGTATGGGTGGGCCGCGAGCCCCGGAATGCCGGCCGCGGAGGCGGTGCGGGCGAGCTGGGCGGCGACCGTCGCGGCCCTGCCTGTGCGGAGCCATATCACCGGAGCAGTCATCGGCCGCCAGCCCTTCGGCATCTTTATACGTATAGAGGGCGCGCCGGACGCCATAGCGCTGGCGGAGATCACGCGCATGCCGCTGGGGATGCACCTTCCGGCCCTTAGGGCTTCCGTCAGTGGTGAGGTCTACTGGCACGACGACCGCCACCACCAGGTCAGGGTCCGGCTAGACGAGTGGCCGGGAGCCGACGCGTGATCGAACCTGGGCCGTGGGCCGTTCGAGGGTGCTCAATGGCGACCGATGACGACTACTAACGACAGCTGTAGCCACCAGGATCCCCATGTCACCCAAGTGGATCTCCGACTCTGGGAGAGTTATGCCTGCACCCAGAGAACTGAGTTGACGCGCACTGATCCCCGCGCCTGGGAAGCCGCACCAGGTGAGTGTCTAACTGCGTGACAACGCCGACGAACAACGACGGACGAGCGCGGACCTCTTCGGAGGATCAGCACAGGTGACGGTGGCACCAGCCCAAGGCAGCGCCCTCGCCCAAGTTGCCTCGGGACAGAGCGGTCGTGCCCCGCTATTGATGGCTGCCAGCTGGCATTCAACGCGCCAACTCAGTTTTGGCGCGGCCAACCTCTGGCCAATCAGGCGTACGCGGCACTCAGTGAGAAGACGCTTGCGCAGGTCAAACCGTATCGGGCGGTGCAGATCCGGCGGGTCTTGAAAACCGTCGTGGCAGCGATGTCACCCTGGGTTCAGCGCACCACGCGCCAAGGCCGAGTTAATCATCACCAGCTGACCACGGCGTCGGCCAGAAAAAGGTCGTGGAACATCTGCAATTCCTCGTCAAAACCTCTTAGGTCATCGAGTAGGTACGTGTGGTCCCCGATTGGATTCCCACGGATAAGCTGATCCAGCGTGTTATGAGACCATGCGCCAATGCAGTAATAGTGCCCCTGTTCATCAGTCAACATCCCGACTCCCATTTGCTTGCCTGCGAATTGCAGAAAAGGAGGATGGGATGCCGCCTCCACTTCGTGAAACCTTTTAGATTCGTCGCTATCCGGCATTGTCATGATAGGTTCAGACTTCGAGGGCAAAATAAACCGCGATGGATGCCCTGCCCAAGCAGATCGCAGAAAGAGACCGCTCTTGATTACTGCATTGAGATCTCCGACCAATGCCTGCCGCACCCCGGGGTAAAGGTCCAGACCCATGCTGTCCTCTCCGAGGGCGGATGCGCATTTAATCCCGCTTCCTTGAATGATCGCATCGATAACATCATCATAGTCGTCCGGCTGAAAGGTTCTGAACTCGCGAAAGAATCTGTTGTCGTGGAGGAATTTGTAAACTTTCATGAATCGACTCGGGGGATACAGGTCGTCCCATGAAAGGTCCGTTACTGTGTGATCCCAATATGGAAGCGGTGGATTAGTTGCGATGTGAACGGCCACCAAAAACATCGCGACCGTGTTGATTCCATGAGTAATCTCGTTGGCGACTTTCCAAGGACCTCCATAGACGGGATCCTGTAGCTTATAGCCAGCCATTCGCCTCAACTCTGCCAGTGCTTCCTCGTCAGCTCCTGTGGCTGATGCCCGAATCTCGTCAAGGGTTGAGGCACACTCCCAGAGAGAACGAGTTGTTAGATGGACCCCTCCAGGTGCCACGAGGTACACGTTGCCGCGGTAGATATGATCCGCGATATCGTTCCCAGGATGTGGCAGCATTCCGGGGAAGCAAGCGGCTGCTCGCCAAGCGTCCGATATCGCACTGCTCATCGCATCGTCAGGAGACCAGCGAAGCGGTGTAGGAACCTTAGAGGCGTCGAAAAGTATTCGGTATGCCAATTCAAGGTCTAGCCACGCCTGGCCCATAAGCGCAAAATCTTCTCCCGCCAATGAAGGATTATAGCCTGAGTCGAACGTCCAGATTGGTTCGCCTCTTCGGGCGCGGTCCACAATCATTGAACGTGTTGAGGTGGATAGCTCGCTCATGGCTCGCTGGGCTGTTATGGCCTGTGCCCGCTGTAGCAGAGTCAGGAGGAGACCGATGCTCGAGGTCTGATATCGGACCCAATGTGAGATTTCATGCTGAAACGTCACACGCCAAAATTCCCCTGACTCTGCGTCTCCCCCAAATTGGGTCGGACTGAACATGATGTGGCTTCTGAGATCTAGGTGCCAACCGCACGCCCCAGCCGACAAAAGTGGCGGTGAAGACATTAGACCTCCGGGCGTTCCGTGGATTCCCTTAGATCCTCGGTATGCTCCATTCCTTCTGTGGAAACGAAACCCCTTCTTCGGGCAGCCGCGACCGCAGTTTTGAGAAGGTCATATGTTGCGTTGCCAGCGAGTCCAAGAGCGAGATCGATCACGAGCGTAGCGAGATGTGCGTTGCCTAGCCCGAAGTCGTCTGATTCCATGGGAACCATGCGGGCCGCTGCTACAGCTCGGAACTCAGGATCCCGATTCAAATCTTCGAGCAACATCCTGAGATTAGGCACATCACCACTAATGCTGACTCTGGCCATAATTCTCCCCTGTTTGAGGGAGCTTCAGTGTTCTTTCATCGTCACTCGTCCCCTTGTGGGCCGCAACTCCTGGGGAAGACGAACAGGGCGATGTGTGCTTCGACCTCCGCCGCCCAAGCAGCATGATCGCGGTGCGTCTGGAAGTTCAGTACGCACTTGAGTGCGCTACTTCGCGAGGCTGGCGAGCCGGCGGCACTCGCTCGGCGCGCGAGCCGCCGCACTTGTCCACGCCCTGGCGACGCAGAGCGCCAGCGATCGACTCCCATGGCGGGTCTCGACCCACCTGGCTTGCCTGCCTCCTTCGGCCACGCCCCAACGGAGGGCTGTGGGCCATGTATGGGCCAGCACAGGCGGTTGAGCCGCGTAGCCCCATATCGATAGAGGCCAGAGCGCTGCGATGGCTCAAGGCGCGCGCGACGCTCTTGAAAACCCTTGTGGGAGCGTCGGTGCCTCGTGTCAGGCAATGATCCGTGACGTCCCCAACGTTGAAGCGGGCCAGGGGAAGCAGTGGAGTGACGGCAGTCTTTGACGGCAACACCAACGCACGTTGCCGCACTGGGAGGACCGACCGCACACCACTCACAGGAGACGGGCAAGTCTCAGCGCTGACCAGCGGAACGCCCGGATGATCTCCTAAAGCGGGTGTCGCAGGTTCGAATCCTGCCGGGGGCACAGCCAGAAGGCCCCGGACCGATCATGGTCCGGGGCCTTTGACATGCCCGTCTGACATCAACGCCGACGGTCAATAGCTCCTCGCTCCGGCTACCAGCGGACCGTCTGGCCCCCCCGGGGGTAACCAGCAGTGGACCGGACGCTGTGCCGTCCTGGTGGGCCGTCAGGCGCGGCGGGGGCACCAGCGGTGACGGGCCGGCCGGACGAGTACCTTGCAGGCGTCCGCAGACCGAGGGCGGCAGGGGGCTTGGCATGGTGGCTTGCAGGACGGACACGCTGCGAGCCGGAGCGTGATGCGCTGTCCGGCGAACGGCCAGCCGACCAGAAATTCGCTGCCTGATGCCTGCTTCTGAACCCGGTGGCTGGCGAATCCGGGGCAGGCGAGGCTGGTGTCAGGTGCGCCGCCTAGTTTGCTCACGCAGGTCCGCCATGCCTTGAAGCGATGAACGGCCGCCGACGGAGGAACTCGGCATCTACCGCGCGCCGAGTTTGGGCAGGACTATGTGTCGCGTCCTCGACTGTGCACCCTTCAACGAGCTACGGACGCGCAGCGCACGCAGGTTTTCGCCGCCGGGCGAACTTCGAGGCGCTCCGTCGGGATCGGTTCACCGCATTCCTCGCAGCGCCCGTAGTCGCCTCTCTCCAACCGTTCCAGGGCGCGATCGAGATCGTTCAGATGCTCGCGCGCCTGGGACAGCAGGGCGGCGACGTGCGCCCGCTCGAAGGCCGTGCTCGCGCCCTCCGGGTCGTGCTCGTCGTCAATGGCCACCAGTGCGTTCGCCTCGACGATCCCGTCGTACTCACGGCTGAGGGCGGATATCTGGTGCAGCGTGCCGACACGGTCGGCCGCGAGCAGCGCCCGCATCGACTCGCCCTGGGGCGCGGCGAAATTGGCATTGGTGGATTCATCGCTCATATCGGAGGAAACCTCATTGTCTTGCGCCGAATTCCCGGGTGCGCGGGCGCCGACGGCTTCATCGATGACGTGGGCGGCCACGCTGGTAGGGATCCAAGGTGGACCAGATGTCAGTCCTGCGGACAGCCGTCGACCGAGCTGTACTGGCACATGGGGGCCGCCCAGGCCCGGTTTGGGAAGGTCGTGCCGCGGAGGGTGAGCGGCGAGAAGAGACGGCTCATCGGAGGGCTCGCAGGAGGGATGTGGGAGGCCGGGTGCCACGCAGCCGTCGAGCCGTGACGGCCTGGGTTCCTGCGGGGTGCCCCGCACGGTGAGTGCACCCGCGAGTGCCCCGGCCGCTCGTGGCGCACACCACCGGCCAGGCGTGCTCACCCTTGCGGATGTCCTGGCACGTGGCGGTCCCGGGCCGTGGTCGCGTGCGCAACTGGGTCGTCGTCCTGATCGCCCACAGCTGTCGCCACAGGCGTCGACCATTGCACCGTGTCCGTGCTTGGCAGTCACTCAGTAATGGCTTGACACCACGACGAAGAGGCACGCGACGACCGCAACTACACAGAGAACGGCGACGGTGATCAGCACACAGCCGAGCGCGCCCGTGGTGCAGGCGATCGCTGACCAACCGAACCGGGTCGCTCGTTCCGCCCGCTGCGCTGCTTCGTGGTAGTCACTGTCGTCGTACCAGCCGCGATCAGCCATGTCTCCCCCTCAGCTGGACCCTACAAGTCCGGCCGTCCCGCCGGAGACCGGGCGTTCCCCCCTTCGCCCTGGCGGGCGTTTCATTCGCTTTTGCGGATCATGTCCCCAAGCCGGTCCTCACGGCTTCCCAAGCTGAGGTCCCGGCAATATCCCCCCTGTCTGCCGCCCCCAAGGTGGTCTACCGTCCACGCATGTCTCCGATCAGCCCCGAGAACCGCCTGACCCCCGAGGGCGCCCAGGCGTTGCTTGCCATGCTCTCTGCCCGCGTCGAGGTGAAGCGAGGCATGAACGAGGGGGAACTTGATCACGTCGAGGAGCGCTGGGGATTCCGTTTCGCGCCGGAGCACCGAACGCTGCTGAGCGCAGGGCTGCCGACGGGGAGCCGTAGTTGGCCCGATTGGCGGGACGGCGACCCGGAGGACCTGGCGGAGCGGTTGGCCTGGCCCGTGGACGGAGTGCTGTTCGACGTGGAGCACAACGCTTTCTGGCATCCGGACTGGGACCCGCGGCCGGTGGGCACTCAGGATGCCGTGGAAGTGGCACGCACGTACTTGGCCAAGGTCCCTGTGATGGTGCCGATCTACTCGCACCGGTACCTGCTGGCCGACCCAGATCGCACCGGTACGCCTGTGTTGTCCATGCACCAGACGGACATCATTTATTACGGCACCGATCTGGTCGACTACTTCCACCACGAGTTCGGTCACTCGGTGCCGACACCCGAAGGCCATCAGTACGCCACGATCCCCTTCTGGTCCTACTTCCTGGACTGAGCGGCCTCCTGGGTCGGGGTCAAAAGGTCGCGTGCCACGGTCGTGCCGGATGCAGAGGTCAGCCACGGTCGACAACGCCAGCTCGGCCGATGAAGGGCGGGTTACCGGGGAAAGCTCCCAGCCTCAGTCATCCCTGAGCCGGAGGCCGCGTCGTGGCCCCGTCCGCCGCGGTTGTTCTCAGTTCGGTTCGTCTTGCTGCTGCCAGACGCGCGGCCAGTTGCCCGACGGTGGAGGGGGGCCCGCGATGCCCAGGTCTCGGCGTGCGAGAGCGTAGAAGTCATCACGTGCTCGACTCATTTGCCCTACTGCTCTCTCCCAGCCGGCAGGGTCCTCCCTCAGACCGCGAGCGTAGAGTTCGACGTTCCATACGGCTTCATGCCACTTACGCGCCGCCGCTATCGTCTCGGCATCCCCGACGAGTAGCACCGTCTCCCACTCGGCCGCACGTCGTGCCTCTGCCTCGCTGAGCTGTACCAGGCCCTGCTCCGGATCAAGCGGGTCCACAGCGTGCTGGAAGCCTCTCGCCGCCCCTATGCGCTGAGCGATGTTGATCTGATGCTTCAAGCTGTTGGCGTAGGACGCATAGGTGTCCAGTCTTTTCTGATCCCAGCGTTCCGCTCTTGCCCGTCGCCACCGGCTCCGTTCCGTAAGGCTGGTCGCCACGTAGGAGCCTATGGCTCCCACGGCCACGCCGGCCAAAGCAGGCAACTGCTCCCACACTGTCGATCTCCCCATGACTCACGCGGACAGTCGGAGACACGGTGCCGTACCCAGGGGCTTCGGGGTAGGTGGTCTGCCCGCGCTCTCATGGCATGGTGCGCGGACTTCGGCGATTCGTCGTCCAGGTCATCGCTGACCAGCCGGACCGCCCTGCTCGTTCGGCCTGGTGCTGCGGTGTCTACTGGCCGACGATCGCCCGTAGTGCCGCCAGGTGGCCGTGGTAGGCCTTGTTGCCCTGGGGAGTCAGGCGTAGCCAGACGCGTTGGCGGGTGTCGCGTACCGCCTTGCGTTGTTCGACGTAGCCGGCCTCGATCAGGGCACCGGCGTGCTTGCTCAAGGCGGAGGGCGACAGGCCCAGTTGCTTCTGCAGCACCGCGAATTCGGCCTCGCCCGTGGTGTCGAGCAGTGCGCAGACGCGCAGCCGGTTGGGTGCGTGGATGAGGTGGTCGAAGCCGGCCATCGGGTCCGTGGGCCCGGTGCTCATGCGGTCGTCTTCCCGTGCAGCCGCACGAATGCGAGGTGGAAGCCCACAGACACCGCCGCCGCGGCCACTGCCCCGAAGGCGAGCCAACCTGCCTGGCCCGTGGCGCGGAAGGCCCAGGCCGGTCCCATCAGCAGCGCCGGCATGCCGATCGCCAGCGGGACGGTCGCCCGCTTGGGCAGCACGTCAAAGCGGAGTGCCACACCGGTGCGTTGTCTCCAGGAGCGGGCGGCGAGTGCGAACAGCGCCAAGTACGCCGCCGTTGTGGACAACAGCGCTGCCGCCCAGGCCGCCTTCGGCAGCAGCCACCTGTCGTCCGCGAACAGCCCTCCGTACGCGACCGGGAAGAACGCCACGTACGCGGTGAGGGTGGTGGCGAACCAGGTCGGCCATGGCGTGGCCGACAGGGCGGTGGCCGATGTCCGGATGCGCGCCGCCTCGGCCAGCGTGGCCCGTGCCTCGTCCGACGTGGGCAGGGGGTAGCGGTCAGGGGCGCTCGCACCAGTTTCCATAGCGGAAAGCGTAGGACTCGCTTTCCGGTGTGGCAAGTGTCGGTTTTCCAGTATGGAAAGGGTGGCTGTCGAGCGTCGGAGCTCCTCAGTGGTGCCAGGCCCGGCCCCCCGTGTTGTGGATGAAGCGCTGCAGCACCTTGAGGGTCGTCAGGTACTCCTCGTCGGAGATGCCCGCGTGGCGTTCCGTCCAGAGGCCCGCCTGGAGGGTCGCCGTCTTGCTGAAGAACGCTCTGCCCTCCGGTGTGAGACCCAGGCGTCCCTCGGGGTCCTCGGTGATCCAGCCGCGGCTGATCACCGTGTCGATCTCCGACTCCATGACCTCCGGACCGGTGTCGAGGTAGTTGCGGAGGAGGTGGGAGACCTCTTCTCGGGTCTTGGCGGTGTCGGCGCGTGCTACCTGCGCCAGGACCCACCACTGAGGTTGTGTGATGCCGATTCCGGCGAGAGCGGCCCGCGTGCGGTCGATGACCGCCTTGTACGCCGCCCAGCTCCAGTAACCGATGGGCTGCTTGATCAGGTCTGTGTCGCTGTGCGTGTACTCCATGTCCGAGCCTCCGTCGCCGTGTTCGTCGGTCGATGTGATCGACCGTAGAAGCTCAACCAAATTTGAGGTCAAGGGACTTCGGGGGCCCAAGGGTCTGCCGTCGGGTCGGAAAAAGGCTTTGTGTGATCCGGACGGCCGCTGCTACTTTCCCGGTGGACCGTCACATCGTCGTAGGAGGTGAGCCCCGTGCACGCAGTTATCCGTGGGTGCTCCCTCATCCCCTCACGGTCCGGCGGCTGACGTTCGGTGTCCGCCAGGAGCGCCTGAGATCGAGGCACTCCTGGAAGGGAGACTCCGATGGACACAAAGCCTTGTGCATCCGGCCTGAGCGAGAACGCAGTGGTGATCACGCGTGTCGCGGACAGGCAATGGCACGCCCTGCACGACGACCTCGTGGTCGGTCGCGGGCATGCGCAGTACCGGCCCGACGGGCGCCTGTTCCTCAGCATCGACTCCTGGCACGACGTCGTCTTCCACCGGCTCGCCCGGGTGATGGTGGCGGAACTGCCCTCACCGCTGTACACGGTGGTCGATGAAGCGGACGTCGAGCTGACGGCCCGGTGGCGGCGGGCCGGTTTCGCTGTCGGGCGCCGCGAGTGGGAGTACGCCGTACCGACCGATCCCCGGGTCACGGGGCTGGAAGCGGTGCTGCCGCCTTCGGGCGTGACGATCGTGCCCGCCGGGCAGGCGGACGAGGGTCTGCTGCGGGACGTGGACCGCGCGATCCGGGACGAGGTCGAGGCGACCGTCGGGTGGTGGCAGTCGATGCCCGCGGAGGTGTTTCCCCGTACCGAGGGTGACACCGTCGTCGACCCGTCGAAGTACGCGGTCGCCTCGGCGGCGGGCCGCTATCTGGGGCTGATCCGGGTGGTGACCCCGATCCGGCCGCGCATCGGGCTGGTCGCGGTCCGGGCCGGCGAGCAGCGCCGCGGCATCGGGCGGGCCCTGCTGGCCCATGCGCTGGTGACGGCGCACCGCTCCGGATTCGCCACGGCCTGGACCGAGGTGCACGAGTCCAACCACGCGGCCACCGCGCTGTTCCAGGGCGTCGGCGCCCGGCCGATGAGCAGCAACCTGGAGCTGGTGCGATGAGCAGGAACAAGAACGTCATCGAGGTCGAGGGCAGAGTCGTCGAGTGCCTGCGCAGCGCCATGTTCACCGTGGAGCTGGAGAACGGCCATCAGGTGCTGGCGCACATCAGCGGGAAGATCCGCAAGAACTACATCAAGATCATGCTGGAGGACCGGGTACTGGTGGAGCTCCCGCCGTACGACCTCACGCGGGGGCGGATCGTGTTCCGGTATCGGAACTAGCCGAATTCGCCCCTCATGAACCGTAGTTGACCTTCGTCTGAGGTAGGTGACCTCGGCGTCCCGGACACGGACTGTTCGTGGCCGGGACGTCGGGGCCCAGGGCGGCTCGCGCGGTGGCCTTCGTCAGAACCAGTGCAGGCAGTGCGGTGGGCGCTCCGTGCGGAAGAGTGTGTCGGCGAGAGGCGTCGCCTGCGGGTGGTGGGGCCTGATGTGTCCGGCGCGCACGAGCGTGCTCGGGGTGGTCCCGCCGAGGTAGAGGGAGCCCAGGTCCCTGATGTCGAGGGACAGGTCGGGCTGCCGGTCCGTCGGGGCGCAGTCGGCCTTGCCGTCCCGGACGGTCAGCAGGTAGCGGTCGTGTTCGCCGAGGAACGGGTCGTCCACGTCCAGGACGAGATCGCCGTCCGTGAGCCAGCCTCGCGCGGTCAGTGCGCGGGGGACGTCCAGCAGCCGTACCCAGAGCCAGTCCATGGCGCCGCTCACCTCTCCGGCGCGGAAGTCCACGAGCTGCCAGCGCAGCGGGTGTTCGGGTGGGACGTGCTTGAACACGACCTTGGTTACCAGGTCGTGTCCGATTGCGAAGCGGGCCAGGGCCGTGAAGACGGCGTCGTCGGTGGTGATGGTCTCGTCGACCGTCAGCGTGCCGGAGTCGATCGAGTAGCTGGCGTACCCGTCGGGGGCGCCGTCCGCGTTCCGGTGCACGGCGACGTAGCGCGGGGCCGGTGAGATCGGGGGCTGTCCCGCGCGCTGGGCCCACCAGCGGTGCGGCCGGGAGAGCGCGCCGGGTTGGGCGCGGCGATACCCGTCGTAGACCTCTTCCAGGATCTCGCCGCACTCGGTCCGGGACAGCACCTCGACCGAGCCGCCGTTCGTGCCGGTGGCCGCGCCGCCGTTCGTGCCGCCGTTCGTGCCGGTGGCCGTTTCAGTGGCCGAGTCGGGCGCTGGTGTGCCGGGCGCTCCGCGTACCCCCCGGGGAGTCGCGAGGGCCGACCTGTGGCGTGGCACCTGTAGGTGTCCCGTGTAGGTCGCCGGCCCGTAGCCGAACCTGCCGTAGATCGTGGCCTCGGACGCCAGCAGCACGGAGAGGAACTCTCCCTGCGCGCGCAGGTCGGTGAGCTGATGCCGCATCATCGCGCTGAGTACGCCTTGGCGTCGGTGCGAGGGCAGGACACCGACGGCGGTCACCCCCGGGGCCGGGACGAGAGCCTGACCGGGCAGGGTGAGCTCGAAGGAGTACGTGGCGGCGGTGCCGACGGGCCGGCCGTCCTCCGTCTCCGCCAGCAGGCAACGGTCCGTCTCGAGCGCCGACCACCAGAGTCCGCCGCTCTCGACCGGGGTTTCGGGGAACATGCCGAACGCGGCGTGGAGCGTGTCGACGAAGACGTCGAAGTCCTTCTCGGTCGTCGTGGGACGGATCTGCATCGCTGCCACTGCCTCCTCGGGACGCCGGCACCACGGCCCCGTGGCGCCCGGCCACAGTGCAGCGTCAACTCACGCTCGAGGCAAGCCAATTATGGCGGCCAGGCCTTGCGGGCCGGCGGTGGTCGATGTCGTGGTGATCCACCGCGCCGCGCCGGGTGACCGCCGAGGTGACAGCGGCGATCGACGCGTCGTATCACTCGCTGCGCCGGATTCTCGAGGAGCTCACAATGTGACCTTTTCCTCAGCGGCGCCAGTCACGCAGATTCCGTCACCATGGGAATAGCGACTTGCGCAGTACGCCCTTGAGGAAGGATGAAATGCCTGAACATCACTGCGGTCTGTTCGGACAGGCTCTCAATACCGAGAGGCGAAGACCCTGCTCCTCGATGACGACACCTCGCCTACGCAGCAGTACGGCGGTCTGCCGATCTATTTGAACCTTTCCTGCTCACGTCCGACAGGTTGATCTGAATGATCAGTTGCCAGCATCCAGCACCACTGCGGCATTCACGCACCTCCCATGCTTCGATTAATTTCCCGGACCGCCTGCATGAAGATCGGGTTTAACCCCGACTCCTCCATGTATTTTATCCAGGCATTGGTATCTTTTGGGAGGCAGGCTCCCCCGTATAACCCCTTGTCATGGGTACCGTACAACGGATCCCACATACCTTGAGCGCTGCGCACAGTCAGCTGGAATGCCCGAGTGGGGTCTATACCTAAACTTTTAGCCATTTCTCGCATCTCATTGAAGAAAGATATTTTGGTCGCATTGAACAGATTGTTCACGTACTTCTGGAACTCCGCTTCCTCATAGCTGCATCGGTAAACCGCCGCATTAAAAGGACGATAGAGCCCAGTCAGCTTGTGAGCTGCGTCCTCACTACGGTCACCCTGTCCAATGGTGATGATCCTCGGCCGGTCGAAGTCTCCCTGAGCGTGACGTTCCCTCAGATACTCAGGGTTGTAACACACATGCTCCCCCACCCGGCCATCACCCGCAGCCTTCTCCAAAAGAGGAATGAGGCGTTTTCTGGTTGTACCGGGAAGTATCGTACTTCGAAAGACGATGACTGGCCTGCTTTGGCATACAGTCAGCGCAGAACCAATATCACGGCATGCTTGATCGAGAGAAGACAGATTTATCCCATCCTCCCCTGTAGGAGTCGAAACGGAAATGAATACCGCCTCGACATCCCCCAGGGCCATCTCCTCCGGGAAGATGGCGCTGAAACCGTTGTTGCGAATCCGCTCCACCGTATCGGCATCGACATCAACGAATGTGACATCATGGCCGAGCTTGAGGAACCCTTTTCCTGTTGCCTGTCCGACGACGCCGGCACCGACAACACAGATCTTTGCCATGCCTCCTCCTCTCAAAGGGTGACCGTTCTGCCTCCTCAAGGCACAGCACCTGGGGACCGACGCACGCCTTCGGAAGCACCCAACACCGTCCGGTTCAAGGGAGGCTCAGCAAGGCGAACGAGACCTTGCAGGTCGAGCACCCCATCAGCCGTGAACAGCTTCCGCTGTTGCGAGAAGTGATCACGCCGACTGCCGACGACGCCTGGATGATCTACTGCTACTGGAACACCTGACGAGGGCCTGCGTGGCCGAGGGAGCCGAGTCGGAGGCGCAGTTTCTGTCGCTAGACCTCGCCCGGCCACCACGACGTGGACGGAACCTAACCGCGCAGCGCCAAGTGGTACGACGAGGCCCACAACACCATTGCGCTGCCCAGGCCCACCACGATCCGCACGGTCTCGGCCGCGAGACCTGCCGCGACGAGGACGAACCCGGCCACCGCGACGGCCGTCAGCAGCGACGCCGTCCACCGGTACTGCCACTGGTCGTACAGGCGGGCGAGCGGGAAGAAGTGCAGACCCACGACGAGGGCGATGCCCGCCGGGACGACCTCGGGGAGGCCCGCCGCGTTGGACGCGGCGATGACGACGAAGCCGGCGACCAGCTCGATCGTGTTGACGATGCCCACACCGCGCGCCCATCGGGGCGGCAGGTTCACCAGCCGGGGCGAGGACGCGGCGTTCTCGCGGTAGCCCAGGTAGATCGCCGCGGCAGTGAGCAGCAGTGCAGCCCCTTCGATGCCTAGCGGCGCGACGTCCGTCGCCGAGCCGGCCCCGGAGGCCGCCGCCACGGCCCACAGCAGCGCGAACACCGAGAGCACCAGCACGCCTCGACGGCGCAGGATGCGGGTGAGCGCCAGGCACTCGGGGTCCTCGGCGGACGGGGCGGCGGGCGTTGCTGCGGAGGTCGACGGCACTCGCGGAGAGTACAGGGGCCCCGTCCGAGGGTTCCGTCGCTTTCTGCGGGGCGGCCGATTCTCGTCGGTCCGGTGGGTGGAGTGAGTGTTTCTCCGGTCCGGAAACCAGTCGAAACATTCGGGTAGAGGAGCTCCTCATTCCGGGTTGGTAGGAGTCGTTCGGGGCTGACTGCTCAGCGTTCCGTAGCCCCATACCCGGCTGAACAGCAGACTTCAAGAGGATCTCGCCGCAGTACGAGGCCGAACATTTCGTGAGGGTTGCCGAAACCATTGACAGTTGTCAGGGCCCGGCCAACACTCCGTCGGTGACAGAGCTCCCCCGTCGACCCACCCCACGAGGACGAGGAGGAAGCACCCCCCATGAAGAAGTCACCAGGCCGCTTCCGGCTGCTCATCAGCAGCGCCTGCACCATGCTGCTGGTCGCCGCCGCGGCCCTCACGATGCCCGGCACCGCCCACGCCGACACGGTCATCACCTCGAACAAGACGGGCACCGACAACGGCTACTACTACTCGTTCTGGACCGACGCGCCCGGCACGGTCTCCATGACCCTGTCGTCCGGCGGCAGTTACAGCACCTCCTGGCGCAACACCGGGAACTTCGTCGCGGGCAAGGGCTGGAGCACCGGCGCCCGCCGCACCGTGAGTTACTCGGGTTCGTTCAACCCGTCCGGCAACGCCTACCTGACCCTCTACGGCTGGACGGCGAACCCGCTCGTCGAGTACTACATCGTCGACAACTGGGGCACCTACCGGCCCACCGGCACCTACAAGGGCACCGTCACCAGCGACGGCGGCACGTACGACATCTACAAGACGACGCGTACAACGCCCCGTCCGTGGAGGGCGTACGCACCTTCGACCAGTACTGGAGCGTGCGGCAGTCGAAGCGGACGGGCGGGACCATCACGGCCGGCAACCACTTCGACGCGTGGGCCCGGGCCGGGATGCCGCTGGGCACCTTCAAGTACTACATGATCATGGCGACCGAGGGGTACCAGAGCAGCGGCAGCTCCAGCATCCGGGTGGGGTCGTGAGGACGAGGCGTGTCCCGGCGGTCCTCGTGACAGCGGCGGCCGCGGCTCTCACCGTCACGACCGT
Source organism: [Streptosporangium] indianense (assembly GCF_021474405.1). Lineage (GTDB taxonomy): Bacteria > Actinomycetota > Actinomycetes > Streptomycetales > Streptomycetaceae > Streptomyces > Streptomyces indiaensis. The sequence continues at coordinate 2,865 of NZ_JAKEIO010000098.1, read as the reverse complement.
CACGGGCTCGACCGCCCCGGCGCGGGCCGCCGTCCCGGCACAGGCCTCTGCCCCGGTGGGGGCCGCCGCCTGCAGCGGGTACGTCGGACTCACCTTCGACGACGGCCCGTCCGGCAACACGACGAAGCTGCTCGACGCACTCCGCCAGAACGGGCTGCGGGCCACGATGTTCAACCAGGGCCAGAACGCGGCGGCCAACCCGTCCCTGGTGCGGGCCCAGGTGGCGGCCGGCATGTGGGTCGCCAACCACAGCTACACCCACCCGCACCTCACCCGGCTGAGCCAGGCACAGATCGACTCCGAGATCTCCCGCACGCAGCAGGCCATCGCCAACGCGGGAGGCGGCACACCGAAGTTGTTCCGCCCGCCGTACGGTGAGAGCGACGCGACGGTGAAGTCGGTCGCGGCCCGGTACGGCCTCACCGAGGTCATCTGGCACGTCGACTCGCAGGATTGGAACGGCGCCAGCACCGACGCGATCGTCCAGTCCGTCGCCCGCCTCACCGACGGCCAGGTCGTCCTTATGCACGACTGGCCCGCCAACACCCTCGCCGCCGTCCCCCGGATCGCCCGGACGCTGGCGTCCCGGGGCCTGTGCGCAGGCATGATCTCTCCCCGGTCGGGCCGGGCGGTGGCCCCCTCCTGACCGTGCGGCGCGACGGCACCCACCGCCGTCGCGCCCCTCGGGGTCTTTCAGCCGTCGCGGAAACCACTGGTTCTCCTGCCGTCACGGCCCGAGAGTGGACGCATGACTACGGCATGCATCACGGTGCGGACACCGCGAACAGGAGTCCTCCGATGAGTGAACGCGTGATCTCCAGCGGCTGGGACGTCCTGGACGCCTCCCACGCAGCACTGCGCACCGCGGTCCGCGCCGTGCCCGACGACGGCTGGCACCTGCCGACACCCTGCGCGGAGTGGACCGTCGCCCAGGTCTTCCAGCACGCCGTCGGCGACCAGATCGGCTACGCCGCCGCCCTGACCGGCGAACCCGGGCCCGACTTCGACCCGTTCGCCCCGTCGGGCGAGATGGAGGGGGTGGACCCGGCGACGTTCCTGGAGGACGCCCTGGCCCGCGCGGCGAAGGCGTGGGCGGGGGTCGACCCGGACACCGCCGAGGTGCCCACGCCGGTGCCACCGCACAAGATGTCCCCGTGGTCGGGCTCGGCGGCGTGCGGCCTGGACGCGGCGGTTCACGCCTGGGACATCGCCCGGGCCACGGGCAGGCCGTCGCCGCTCACACCCGAGCTGGCCCGTCCTCTGCTCAAGGTCGCCAGGGAGATCGTCGAGCCGCTGCGCCCCTACGGCGCATACGCCGCAGCCCTGGCGCCCGAACAGGGCGACGACGACGTGGCGGTCCTGCTGCGTTACCTCGGCCGCGACCCCCGTCGGAGCGTCTCCTAGGGGTCACGGGCGGCTGCGGAAGTGCGCACGCGGGTCGGCGATCTGAGTACGCGTGCTCATGACCGGCCCGTGGCCGCGTCCCATGCTGGGGGTATGAGGAAACGGGGAATCGTGGCGGCCGGAGCCGCACTTGTCGGCGGTGTACCGGTGGCCGCCTGGGGTCTGATGGGGCAGCAGAACTACCAGGGGCTGCCGGCCAGTGAGCTGGACTACGCCTTCCAGCCGTGGGACATCGGGGACGGCGTGGCCGCGGTCGCCGGCGGGCTCGCGCTGGCACTGGCGCTGGCCGGCGCGGCCTGGCTCGTGCGGGCCTCGCTGCGCGGGGCGATGGACCAGCGGTGGTGGGGCGTCCTCGGGCCGCTGGTGGCGCTCGGGCTCATGGCCGGTGTGGGCTGGCGGATCCTGACCGCGGGCGGCATCGGAGCCAACATCGGGGCCGGGCTGCTGATCCTGTTCGGTACGCCGATCGCCGCCGGGCTGCTGCTGTGGTCCCTGGCATGGGCCTTCTGGCTGGTCACCCAGCGCCACGGCACCGAGGGCGGGCTCGGTGGCGGCGACCTGGGCGGTGTCGCCTCCCGCGGGGTGTAGCGGCCGGGCCGTGGCCGAAACACCACGGCGGGCCGGTGTCGGGCGAGACAACGCCGTTGTCCCGTCGGGAGGTTCGCCTAGGTTGGTGGACCGGTCACCCTTCCCCACCCCCCAGGAGGACCCGCCGTGTCCGACGACAGCCTGCGCGACCGCATCGACACGTCCAAGCCGCACTCCGCCCGCTTCTGGAACTACTTCGTCGGCGGCAAGGACAACTACGAGGTCGACCGCGAGATCGGCGACCAGATCAAGTCGATCTTCCCGGGGCTCGTCGACGTGGCGGTCACGAGCCGGCGCTTCCTGGGGCGGGCCGTCACGCATCTGGCCGGTGAGCGGGAGGTACGGCAGTTCCTGGACGTCGGCACCGGGTTGCCGACCGCCGACAACACGCACGAGGTCGCGCAGCGCGTGGCGCCGGAGTCCCGGATCGTGTACGTCGACAACGACCCCATCGTGCTGGCGCACGCCAACGCCCTGCTCAGCAGCACGCCTGAGGGCAGGACGGCGTATCTGGACGCGGACCTGTACGACCCCGAGGCCGTGCTGAAGGCTGCCGCCGGCACATTGGATCTCTCGCGGCCGGTCGGGCTGATGATCCTCAACACGCTCGGGCATGTCGCCGAGTACGCGCGGGCGCGTGAGCTGGTGCGGCGGCTGATGGGCGGGCTTGCGTCGGGCAGCTACCTGGTGATCAGTGACAGCACCGCGACGAGTGAGGGCATGATCGCCGCGTCGGAGGCGTACAACTCGAGTGGGGCGGTGCCGTATTACGTCCGGCCGGTGGCCGAGATCGCCGGGTTCTTCGACGGGCTGGAGTTGGTGGAGCCGGGGGTGGTGCGGGTTCCCGAGTGGCGGCCGGAGGGGGACGGTGGG
>NZ_JAKEIO010000097.1 GCF_021474405.1 [Streptosporangium] indianense | reverse complement strand
CGCGTCCACAGCCCCGGCCCCCGGGCCGCACGCCCGGGCCCGCCGTCGGCCCGGGCGGTTCCCTCACCGGAGTCCCTGAGAACCAGGAGTCCAAGGAGAGCCTCCCCATGTCCCAGACCACCACGGTGGCGGGCGATGTCACCGCTCCCGCCGCGATCGGGGTCCGCCTGGACCGTATGCCGATCACCCCGATGCACCGAAGACTCACCATGGTCGTCGGCATCGGCCTGCTCTTCGACACGTTCGAGAACAACCTCTCGGGCACCATCGCCAAGGTGCTCCAGAGCGACTTCGCCTTCGGGGCGACCGAGCTCAAACTCGTCCTGGCCTCGGTGTTCATCGGCCAGTTCATCGGCTCGCTGGTGCTCGGCCGGATCGCCGACCGGTTCGGCCGGCGCCGGGCCTTCCTGATCAACCTCGCCCTCTACTCGGGCTTCTCCCTGCTGGGCGCCTTCTCGCCGAACGCCGTCTGGCTGATCGTCACCCGCTTCATGGCCGGCATCGGCATCGGTGCCGAACAGGTGCTGTCCGACTGCTACCTGGCCGACGTGCTGCCCGCCAAGCGGCGCGGCCGGTACATCGCCTGGGCCTACACCGTCGCCTTCTGCGGAGTGCCCGCCGTCGGCTTCGCCGCGCTGTGGCTCGTGCCCCTGTCCCCGCTGGGCATCGACGGCTGGCGCTGGCTGTTCGTGATCGGGTCGCTGGGCTCCGCCGTGGTGTGGGTGCTGCGCCGCCGGCTGATCGAGTCGCCGAGGTGGCTGGCCGCCCAGGGCCGCACCGAGGAGGCCGAGCTGCTGGTGGCCGAGATGGAGAAGCAGGCCTACCCGGACCGTCCCGCGACGGTTCGCCCGGTGGCCGCAGACACCGCCGGACCGGTGGAACCGGCCGCGGTGCGCCACCGTGTGCGCGACGTGTTCGGCCGCGGCATGCGGCGCCGCACGGTGGTGCTGTGGATCTTCTGCGTGCTGTCCGTGGTCGGCTACTACGGTTTCGGCACGCTGGCCCCCCAGATCGTCGCGGCCAAGGGCTACGGCATCGTCGCGGGCATCGGCTTCACCGCGCTGTCCTTCCTGGGCTACCCGGTCGGTTCCGCGCTGGCCCTGCCGATCGTCGACCGGTTCGAGCGCCGGACGCTGGTCGCGGCCTCCGCGGCGGCGATGATGGTGGCCGGCCTCGGCTTCGCCTACGCCGGATCCCCCGCGCTCATCGTGGCGTTCGGCTTCGTCTACACCCTGTGCAGCAACGTCTTCTCCAGCGTCTCGCACGTGTACCTCTCCGAGCAGTATCCGACCGCGATCCGCGCCACCGCGTCCGGCGCCGCCTACTCGCTGTCCAAACTCAGCGCTGCCGCACTGCCGTTCGTCCTGCTGCCGGTCCTGGACTCGCACGGCCCCGGTGCCCTGTTCGGAGTCATCGCCGCGGCGATGGCGGCCCTGGCGGCGACCGTTCTGCTGCTGGGCGAGCGCACCACCGGGGCTCCGGTCGACGGCGTCCCCGGCCCCCCGACCACCCCTGTGACGAAGAGGAGCTGACGATGGCCTACGTCATCGCGCTGCCCTGCGTCGACGTCAAGGACCGCTCCTGCGTCGACGAGTGCCCCGTGGACTGCATCTACGAGGGCCGCCGGGCCCTGTACATCCACCCCGACGAGTGCGTCGACTGCGGCGCCTGCGAACCCGTCTGCCCGGTCGAGGCGATCCGCTTCGAGGACGACGTGCCCGCCGAGTGGGGCGACCACACCGCCTCCAACGCCGACTTCTTCACCGCCATCGGCTCGCCCGGCGGCGCCGCCGCACTCGGCGCCCTCGGCCACGACTCCCCGCTGGTGCGGGCCCTGCCCGAGGCGGTGAACCGGACATGAGCGGACTCCTCGCCGGCAAGCGGATCCTGGTGACCGGGGTCGTCACGGACGCGTCCATCGCCTTCCACACGGCCCGCATCGCCCAGGAGGAGGGTGCCGAGGTCGTCCTCACCGGCTTCGGGCGCCTCTCCCTGATCGAGCGCGTCGCCGGGCGGCTGCCGAAGCCGGCCCCGGTGCTCGAACTCGACGTCACCGACCAGCGGCAACTGGACGGCCTCGGCGACCGGATCCGCGAACACACCGACACCCTGGACGGACTGGTGCACTCCATCGCCTACGGGCCGCGGGGCGCCTTCTCCTTCCTGGACGGCGACTGGAACGACGTGTCGACCGCCGTGCACGTGTCGGCGTACTCGCTGAAGTCGCTGACCACGGCCTGCCTGCCGCTGATGGAGCGGCGCGGCGGCTCGGTGGTCGGGCTGACCTTCGACGCCGCGGTCGCCTGGCCGCGCTACGACTGGATGGGCGTCGCCAAGGCCGCCCTGGAGTCGACCAGCCGCTACCTCGCCAGGGACCTGGGCGGTCGCGGCGTCCGCTGCAACCTCGTCGCGGCGGGACCGCTGCGCTCCATGGCGGCCAAGTCCATCCCCGGCTTCGCCGACCTCGCCGGGGTCTGGGAGCACCGGGCCCCGGCGGGCTGGGACCCCACCGACCCGGACCCGGCCGCCCGCGGGGTCGTCGCCCTCCTGTCGGACTTCTTCCCGCGTACCACGGGGGAGATCGTGCACGTCGACGGAGGGGTGCACATGATGGGCGCCTGAGCCCCGGGGCCGGGCGCGGCGAAAGGGGCGGGAGCGGGTCGCGGACCCGGCTCCCGCCCCTTCGCGGTGGCGCCCGCCGGTGCCTACGCGGTGTCCCCGCCCGGCAGGATCCGGCGGAAGCCGGTGTACGGGACGAGGTCCTCGGGCAGCACCACCGAGCCGTCCTCTCGCAGGCCCTGCTCCAGCAGCGCGGCGACCGTGCGGCCGATCGGCAGCGCCGAGCCGTTCAGCGTGACCGCAGGCGTCCTGCTCCCGTCGGGCCGCTTGACGCGGATGTCCGCGCGACGCGCCTGGAAGGTGCCGCAGTCGGAGACCGAGGAGATCTCCCGGTAGGAGCCGCTGCCCGGCAGCCACACCTCGACGTCGTACGTCATCCGGGCGGAGAACCCGAGGTCGCCGGCCGGCAGCAGCACCACGCGGTGCGCCAGTTCCAGGCGCTTCAGGCACTCCTCGGCGTGGTTCACCATGAGTTCGAGCTGCGCCGGGGCGTCCTCGGGGGCGCAGACGCGCACCAGCTCCACCTTCTCGAACTGGTGCAGCCGCAGGATGCCTCGGGTGTCCCGGCCGTACGCCCCGGCCTCCGCCCGGAAGCACGGCGTGCAGGCGGTGAAGGCCAGCGGCAGCGATCGGGAGTCCAGGAGCCGGCCGGCCACCAGGTTGGTCAGCGGGACCTCGGCGGTGGGGATCAGGAACAACTCCCGCTCACCGACCTGGGTCCGGAACAGGTCGTCCTCGAACTTGGGCAGCTGCCCGGTCCCGGTCATGGTGTCGCGGTCGACCAGGAACGGCACCGACTGCTCGGTGTAGCCGTGCTCGCGGGTGTGCAGGTCGAGGAGGAAGTCGCGCAGGGCCCGCTCCAGTCGTGCCCCGGCCCCGCGGGCGACGGCGAAGCGGGCACCGGACAGCCGGGCCGCGGCCGGACCGTCGAGGATGCCGAGGGACTCCCCGATGTCGGCGTGGTGGCGGGCGCCGTCCGCCGGACGAGGAGCGGGACCGCCCCGGCGTATCTCCACGGCCTCCTTCTCCGAGTCGCCGTCCGGGACCGCGTCCAGGGGGATGTTGGGGACGGAGAGCAGCAGTTCGGTCAGGCGCGCTGCGGCCGTGCGGGCGGCGGCCTCGGCCCGCTGCACCTCGGTCCGCAGCGCCCGGGCGGACGCCTTCTCCTCCTCGGTCGGCGGGCCGGAGCGGCGGGCCCTGGACGTGCGGTTCAGCTCGGTGCGCAGCCGGGTCACCTCCGCCTGCGCGCCGTTGCGCTCGCGCAGGGCGTCGGCCAGCGCGGCCGGATCGAAGTCGTGGCGGCGGCGGGCCAGCCGCCGTACGGCCTGCGGCCCGTCCTTCAGCAGTTCTTGGGGATCGTGCACGGTGGACTCCTGACGTGGGGCGGGGTGGGCGCCGTGCGGCCGGGCGCCGCACGGGAACAGCCGCCCGGCGGAGGTGCTCCGCGGGCGGCTGCCGTTACGTGTCCGGGCCGTTCAGGCCGGGGCGATGGCCAGGGCCGTGTTCTGGCCGCCGAAGCCCAGGGAGTTGCTCAGGGCGAGATCGATGGGCATGTAGGTGGCGGTCTGGGCGAGTTTGATGTCGATCCTGGAGTCGGGCATGACGAGGTTGGCGGTGGGGGGCACGAGTTCGTGCTCGACGCTCAGCACGGTGAAGGCGGCCTCGACCGCCCCGGCCGCGCCGAGCAGATGTCCGGTGACTCCCTTCGTGGACGTGACCAGCGGGTCCCCGCGCAGCGTCCGGCCGATCATGCGGGCTTCCGCCAGGTCGTTCAGCGGTGTCGACGTGCCGTGGGCGTTGACGTGCTGGACGTCGTCCGGGTCCGCGCCCGCGTCGGCGAGCGCGGCGCGGACGGCGGCCTCGATGCCCGCGCCGTCGGGGTGCGGCGACGTCATGTGGTGGGCGTCGGCGGTGGCGCCGTAGCCGATGATCCGGCCGTGCACATGGGCGCCGCGGGCGCGGGCGTCCGCCACCCGTTCCATGACGAGGATGCCGGCGCCCTCCCCGGCGACGAAGCCGTCCCGGTCGGCGTCGAACGGCCGGGACGCGGAGGCCGGGTCGTCGTGCCGTTTCGACAGCGCCCCCATCTGGGCGAAGCCGGCCATGACCAGGGGGGTGACCATGGCCTCGCTGCCGCCCGCGAGGACGATGTCGCAGCGGCCGAGAGCGAGCAGGTCCCGGGCCGTGCCGATGGCGGTCGCGCCCGAGGCGCAGGCGGTGGCCACCACCAGGTTGGGCCCGGTCGCCCCGAACTCGATGGCCGTCTGCCCGGCCAGCATGTTCGGCAGCTGCATGGGCAGCAGCAGCGGCGAGACCCGGTCGGCGCCCTGCTCGCGCAGCACGTGGTGCTGTTCCTCGACGGTGCCCGGGCCGCCGTCCGCGCAGCCCAGCACCACACCCACCCGCGCCCCGTCCCACGTCTGCGGATCGAGGCCCGCGTCGGCCACCGCCTCGTGCGCGGCGACCAGCGCGAACTGGACGAACCGGTCCAGGCGGTGGGCCCGCCGCGCGCTCAGCAGGCGCTCGGGGTCGAAGCCGGGCACCCGGCAGGAGATACGTACGGGGTTATCCGTCAGCAGCGGATCGAGGGCGGCGGCCGGCCTGCCGTCGCAGACCGCCGCCCAGCTCGGCCCGACCCCGATACCACCCGGGGTGACCAGGCCGAGCCCGGTGACGGCGATGTCCATGCCCGCCATCAGACCTTCGCACTCCGCTCCTCCATCAGCCGGACCATGTCGGCCACGGTTTCCGCCTCCAGCAGGTCGTCGTCGCTGACGTCCAGGCCGAGCTCGGACTTCAGCAGCAGCGACAGCTCCACCACGGCCAGCGAGTCCAGCTCGATGTCCTCCCGGGTGGCCTCCGGGGTGATGGCCTCGGGCGACACCTTGAGCTTGTTGGACAGGATTTCCTTGAGCTGCTCCAGCATGTCGGTTCCTTTCGACAGTTCTCTCGAAGGCGCAAGCGCCCGTTCTCCGCTGTGTCAGACAGCGCTTGTTGGAGGGGCCGGCCCGGGCCCCGCTTGTGACGGGACGTCAGAGGGCCTGCACCTCGGGCCAGACCAGCGTGGTCGCGCCCCAGGACAGCCCGCCGCCGAACGCGGTCAGCAACAGTCGGTGCCCGGCGGTGAGCCGTCCGTCCGCCGCGCTCTCGGCCAGCAGCAGCGGCAGTGAGGCGGCGCCGGTGTTGCCGACCTGTTCGATGTTGCTCAGCCGCCGTTCGCCGGGGATGCCGAGCCGCTCCGAGACCGCCTCCAGGATGCGGGCGTTGGCCTGGTGCGCGGCGAACCGGTCGACGTCGCACGGCCGCCAGCCGGCCCGCTCGGCCGCCTCGGTGGAGGTGGCGGTCATCCGCTCCACCGCGTGCCGGTAGGTGTCGCGGCCCACCATCCGGAAGAAACGGTCCTCCGGTGCGGGCTCCCGGCCGGACGACCGCTGCCGCGACCCTCCGGCCGGCACCTCGATCAGATGGCTCAGCCCGCCGTCGCTGCCCAGCACGAGCGGGCCCACCGCGCCCGGCTCCCCGGGGGAGCCGGCCCGCAGCAGCACCGCGCCCGCGCCGTCCGCGAAGATCACCGCCGTGGTGCGGTCCTCGGGGTTGATGATCGTCGTGAACGCGTCCGCGGCGATCAGCAGCACCCGGTCCGTCACCCCGGCGGCGATCAGGCCCGCCGAGCTGGCCAGGCCGTACAGGAAGCCGGAGCAGACGGCGGCCACGTCGAAGGCGGGCACCTCGCCCAGTCCGAGCCGCGCCGCGACCTGCGGGGCGGTGGCCGGGCACGGCTGGTCCGGGGTGGTGGTGGCCAGCACCACCGCGCCCGCGCGCCCGTCTCCCGCCGACTTCAGCGCCCGCAGGCCCGCCTCGACCGCCAGGTCGCTGGTCGCCGTGCCCGGGGCGACCACACAGCGCCGGGCGATCCCGGTGCGCGAGCGGATCCAGTCGTCCGAGGTGTCCAGGCGCCGGGCCAGATCCTCGTTGGTGACCACGTCGGGCGGGACGTACGACCCGATCCCGCAGATCACGGCGGCCCGTCGGGTGCTCACGCGCCCGGCCCCGGACTGCTGAGGATCTCCAGGGGCAGGCCCATGTAGGCCATCCGGGCCTCGGCCATCTCGTCGGTCCACCGCTCGGCCATGTCGTAGCGCTGCTCGGGAGTGGTGTCGAGCATCCGCACGCCGGGCCAGATCTCGTAGTCGCCGATCCGGTCGGCGTGCCGGAGCATGCCCTCCTGGAACAGCTCCTCGCGATGGATCACGAACTCCCGGTCGGGGATCTCGTCCCACAGCCGCACGCCGGCCCGCAGGATCTCCAGCAGGCGCGGACGGTACTCGGGGTGCGCTGCCACGTGGTCGCGCAGGATGGTGCTGGCCACCGTCAGATGGCGGATCTCGTCGATCGCGGTGCCGCGGGAGATCTCGCCGGTGGCCGGGGACAGGGGAGTCCACTTGCGTTCGCTCAGCTCGGCGGCCGGCGCCAGCACGCCCTCGATGACGATGGCGAACACGGCGACACCACCGGGGAAGTCGGCCTGGTCCCGGACGATGTCGAGGGTGAAGTCGACCACCGGGTCCAGCACCCGGGCGCGGTAGTCCCGGGCCATCTCGTCGATGCTCTTCAGAAGCGTGTCGGCCGGGATGCCCAGCTCCACCAGGTGGTTGCGGAACACCCGGGCGTGCCGTGCCTCGTCGAGCAGCTGAGTGGCGTAGAACTCCATCTCGGGGATGCCGGGCGCGATCGACACGTAGTGGCCGAGCAGCCGGGTGGCCAGCTCCTCGGACAGCCCACGCAGACCGAACTCCAGCACCAGCGCCTCGCGCAGCGGGCCCGGCTCCTTCAGGAAGTCCGGGACGACCGCGTCGTCGTGGTGGCCGGTCACGCCGCGATCGCGCAGCGTGCCCTGGGCAACCGAGGTGATCCAGTAGGCGAGGTTGCACTCCTCGGGACCGAGGGTGAGTTCCTTCGCCCCGTCCAGCAGACCGGGCGCCTTGTCCCAGTCGGCCTCGGGGGCCACGAGTACCTTGGACTGCGTCATGACGCGGCGGCCTCCTTCGCCGGGTGCAGGGTGCCGGCGTGCAGGCGGCCGGCGTAACTGAGCAGGGGGAGCCCTTCGTCCGCCCTGGCGCGCACGACGTGGCCGAGCAGCAGCTCGCTGTCGCCCGCGGCGTGGGCGGAGTGGAAGCGGCAGGTGTAGTGGGCGAGCGCGCCCGCGATGAGCGGGGCCTGCGCGTACGGATCCGCCGTCCAGGCCAGGCCCGCGAACTGGGCGCTGCCGTCGGGGCGCCCGCTGTCGGCGAACCGGCGGGCCACCTCCGCCTGGTCACCGCCCAGCACGTTGATCGCGAACCGGCCCTCGGCGGCGGCCCGCCGCGCGAAGGACGACCCGGCCCGCAGCACGACGCCGACGAGCAACGGCTCGCGCGAGACCAGGGTGACCGTGCTCGCGGTGGTGCCGTGCATCCGGCTCTCCGGGCCGGTGGTCAGCACCGACACCGGGGACGCCAGGTGGTAGAGCGCCCGGCGCCGTTCGGCCGGGTCCTGGCGGACGGGCCGGCGCGTGCGCGGGCCGGTCACGGTCGCGGTGCTCATCGCAGCGCCTCCGCTTGCCTGGCCGCGGACTCTCCGGCCACGGCGGCCTGCGCCGGGGTCTCCTGCGCCGCGGCGGCGTCCGCCCGCGGTGTCGGCACCGGCTTGCGGACCGGGACGTGCCCGACCGGCACCGGGTCCGTCACATGCCCGACCGGCTTGGGGTGCGGCAGGCCCAGGTCGTCCAGGAGCCGCAGGTAGCCGGGCTGGCGGACCGGCTCGAAGGGCAGCGCGAAGGACTTCATGAAGTTGCCGAACAGCCCGCGGTCGCCGAAGAGGTGGAAGGGCAGCACCAGCAGCGCCCACTCCGGCTTCACCAGCCAGCACCACAGCGCGGCCACGGCGGCCTGGGTGATGAGGCTGTGCATCACGTTGTACAGGACGTAGTACGCCTTGTGGATCGGCCGCCCGCCACTGCGCCGGAACGCGATCGCGCCCGGGATGTAGCCGATCAGGTCGATGTAGAGGAAGAGGGCGATCGCCGGCAGCCAGCGGATCTCGTCGAAGTGGGCGATCATCAGGCCGGTGGTGACGGCGAAGCCCACCAGGTACTCGGCGCGGTGCAGCGAGTACGTGCGCGGTGTCTCGAACGGGTTTGCCTGGTCCATGGTCAGCAGCTCCCTGATGCGCTAGGCGCCGACCGCGGCGGGCGGGGTGAGTTCGATGCCGCCGCTGATGCGCACGGCGGGGAACAGACCGGTCAGCGCCCAGGCCACGGTCTCCTTGATGACCCGCTCGGCGATCGGGTCGAGGATGCCCTCCAGACTCGGGATGCCGAAGTCGAAGTCGGCGTCGAAGCGGACCGCGACGTCGTCGCCGTCCTGCGTCACCGACCAAGTCCCGGAGAAGGAGTCGAAATCCCCGTCGGACTGCTCGAAGCGGATCTCGCCCTGCTCCGGCAGCACCGTGTCGTCCTCGGTCCAGCGCAGCAGGCCGCTGCGGAAGTGCAGCTCCCAGCTGGAGGAGGCGGCGGGGTCGGGGTAGGCGGCGTGCACCGTGGTCGCGTTGACGTGGGGCGCCAGGTCCGGGTACCGCTCCCAGCGCCGTACGGCGTGCAGGACCGTCTCGGCCTGCTCCCCGGGTATCAGGGCATCGAGTTCGACGTGCCTCACGATCAGTTACCGCCTTCCGGCATCTTGGCCGCGCCCCGTACGAGGTCGCGGGTGGCCAGGTCGAAGGAGTTGAGGAGGAAGTCCACGTCGGTGTCGCCGAGCACGGCGGGCGGGGTGAACCGCACCACCGAGCTGCCGTTCATCGAATGGTTGGCGACCACGCCGTGGTTGAACAGTTCGATCAGCAGCTCGCCGGCGAGCCCGGCCTCGACGAGCTCGACGCCGATCAGCAGGCCCCGGCCGCGCACGTCCACCACGAGGTCGGGGATGTTGCGGCGCGCGATCTCGGTGATCGCCGGCAGCAGCCGGGCGCCGAGGTCCAGCGCCTTGGTGACCAGGCGCTCCTCCTTCACGGCCCGGATGGCGCCCTGGACCGCGGCCATCAGCACCGGCTGGCCGGAGAACGTGGCGGTGTGGACGTAGGGGTCCTTGTCGAAGGGACGGAAGGCCTTGCGGGTGGCGACGGCCGCCGAGACCGGCATCACCCCGCCGCCGAGCGCCTTGCCGGCGAGCAGGACGTCCGGGACGACGCCCTCGATGTCGGCGCCCCACCACTCGCCGAGCCGGCCGAAGCCGGACTGCACCTCGTCGAGGATCAGGAAGCCGTCGTACTCGCGCACCAGCTCCTCGACGCGTTTGAGGTAGCCCTTCGGCGGGATGATCACACCGCCCTCGCCCTGGACCGGTTCGAGGATGACGCACACCTCGCCCGGGTGGGAGGCGAGTTCGGCCTCCAGGGCGTCGGCGTCGCCGAAGGGCAGGTGCAGGAAGTCGGGCACCAGCGGGCGGAACGGCCGCTGGTAGACCTCCTTGGCGGTGGCCGACAGTGCGCCGAGGGTCTTGCCGTGGTAGCCGCCGCGCATGGAGACCGTGCGCTTGAAACCGCCCGCGCGGGCCAGCTTCAGGCCGGTCTCCACCGCCTCCGCCCCCGACAGCGCGAAGTGCACCCGGTCCAGACCGGGCGGCAGCACCGAGACCAGTGCCTCGGCCGCGCGGGCCACGGTGGGCTCCAGCAGGATGCGGGTCGCGGTGGGGTGGGTGCGCAGCTGGCGCTCCACCTCCTCCATCACGATCGGGTGGCGGGCGCCCATCACGAACACGCCGTAGCCGCCGGCGTTGAGGAAGCGCTCACCGTCGCTGGTGGTGAGCCAGGCGCCCTCGGACGCCACTTCCATGTGACTGCCGAACAGCTCGGCCAGCGTGGCCCGGCCCTTGCTCAGATGCGCGCGGTACAGGCCGAGGACCTCTGCCTCGGCGTCGGCGGACGAAGCCGCCGGGGATTCCTGGACGACGGTCACGTGTGGCTCACTCCAAGAGGTCGTGGGGTCGTGCGGACAGGACCGGGCCCGTGCCGCGGCCGGGGTCCTGTCCGGCCGCGGCAGTGGTGCCGTGACCGGGTTCTCACCGGCCGGCGAACCGTCCCGGCCGAGGCCCTAGGCGAGGACGAGCTGGCCGCCGTCGAACCAGCGCAGCAGCGGCTCGGCGGCGGCGGTGCGCGACGGCGGGTGGAAGGCGAGGGCCCGCAGCGCCGCCGCGGCCTGTGCCGGACCGGAGCCGCGGATGAAGTCCAGGCCGCCCAGCAGCTCCAGGGCGCGGGAGGCGATGTCGGGCAGGGCGTTCTGCACGGCGTACCGGGCCACCAGTACGCGGGCCACCGACTCCTCGTCACCGGGCTCCGGGCCGGTCGCCCGCGCGACGCCCTCCAGCAGCGCGACCGCGGTCTCCATGTCCACGGCGAGGGAGGCCCGCTCCGCCACGCTGCCGCGCTCGCGCTCCAGCACCTGCTCCACCAGCGCCAGCGCACCGCCCGCGTACCCGGCGGAGATCAGCATCTCGAACCAGACGAACCCGGCCGACTGGAGGTCGTCGAGGCGGTGCGGGTCGTCGGCGCCGGCCCGCACGACCATGCCGGCCGGCACGAACACGTCCTCCAGCCGCACCTCGTCGCTCTCCGCGCCCGCCAGCAGGTCGTTACCCCAGTACGGGTGCACGGTCAGGCCGGGCGCGTCGGCCGGCACCAGGGCGAGCGCCAGCTCCGGCTCGCCGTCGTCGCCGTGGATGGCGACGCTCGCCGTGAGCAGGCTCATCGAACGGGACAGGCTGCACGGCTTCTTGGCGCCGGTGAGCAGGAACCCGTCGCGCACCGGGCGGGCGGTCACGGCCGGCTTGAGGATGTTCTGCGCCGTCCGGCCCTCGGCCCAGCCGGACGCCACCACCTGCTGGTCGGGCACGATCCGGCGCAGCAGGGCCGTCTGCTCGTCGGTCAGCCGGCCCGCCTTGACGGCCAGCGAGTACAGCATCGCGACGGTGAAGTGGTGCATCGACACAGCCGCCACCAGCGACGGGGACACGGCGCCCAGGGCCAGCTGGACCCGCAGCGCGTCCAGCGCGTCGGCGCCGTGGCCGCCGTACTCCTCGGGGATCAGCAGACCGACCCCGCCGTGGATGCGGAACAGGTCGATCACCGGGCTGCCGGGCCGTTCGCGGTCGGTGTACGGGATCTGGTCCAGCTCCTTGAGCAGACCGGGGTGGAAGCGCTCGCAGACGGAGCGGGCGAGGTCGAGGGAACGCAACGGAAGCCTCCAGCAAAGACGGCGGAGTTCGGGGGCGGAGGGCGGTCAGGCGCCGAACACGGCGTCGTACGGGCTGACGCCGTGGGCGATGCTGACGCCCTGCACGTGGGAGGTCTTGAGCATCGGGTAGTTGGCCTCGCCGAAGGCGCCGCCGGTGCGGCCGGTGCCGCCGTGGCTGGGCAGGTAGGGCAGGAAGCCGATGTGGGAGTCGTTGACCTTCAGCAGGCCGCCGTTGACGACCCGCCGCACGAAGGTCTCGATGACGTGGTCGGAACGCGACCACAGGGAGTTGCGCAGCCCGTAGTCGTTGCTGTTGACGAAGCGCAGGAACGCCTCCAGGAGGGCGTCGTCGTCCTCCCGCTCGGGGACCACGATCGGCACCAGCGGGAAGAACGTCTCCTCGCGCACCACGTCGTAGGTGCGCGCCCGGTCCAGGCCGTCCACGCGCACCACCGTCGGCTGGAGGAAGACCCCCGTCTCCGAGGGCGTGCCGTCCAGTTCGGTGCGGTGGCCGCCGGTGACCAGCTCGGCGCCGTTGTCCAGCGCCTGCCGCAGCAGCCGGAAGAACCGCTCGCTGCGCCGCACCGGCGACAGCAGCACGTCCTCCTCCTCGGGCAGGCCCGGCCGGATGCCCTTGACCTGCTCCTTCACCTCGGCGATCAGGCTGTCCGCGACGTCCGGGTGCACCAGCACGTAGTTGGGCACCATGCAGATCTGGCCGGAGCCGTAGAAGGCCTCGGTGATGGCCTCGGCCGCCCACTTGACGTCGGCGTCCTTCCACACCACGATGCCGTCGTTGCCCGCCAGTTCGAGGATCGGCTTCTTGCCGTGCGCCACGCACTGCTGCTCGAAGCGCAGGCCCTCCTGGCTGCCGCCGATGTAGAAGATGTCGTTGATCAGCGGGTCCGCGATCCAGCGGTCCATGGTCTGCTTGGGGTTGCTGCACACCGCGTTGAGCACCCCGGCCGGCGCGTCCATCTCCTCCAGCAGCGGCGCCACCACGTCCCGCAGCAGCCACATGGTGCTCAGCGCGATGCTGCGCGGCGCCCGCACCACCACCGCGTTACCGGCCATCAGCGCCAGCACGCACAGGGCGGCGCTCGGCAGGGGTGCGTTCTGCGGCGGGTTGAAGGCCACCACACCGTCGGGCTGGCGGTGCAGCACCAGCGTGCGGCCGGCGTACTCCTTCTCCACCCGCATCTGCTTGGTGTACCAGCGCAGGGAGCCCGGGGAGTAGATCTGCAGCAGGCAGCTCAGTTCCCAGCGGGCCAGCTTGACCGGGTGGGATTCGGCGACCAGCATGCGCAGGAACTCGTCCTGGTGCTTGATGAGTTCCTCGCGGAACCGGGTGCCCAGCCGCATCCGCCGCTCCAGCGGCACGGCCGCCCAGTCGGGTGCGGCGGCGGCCGCAGCCTGCGTGGCCAGGTCGATGGACGCGTCGTCCGCGACCGCGCAGCGCCCGACGACGTACGGGTGCCTGGCCGCCTCCGATTCCGGGTCCTGCTCCAGGGCGCGCTTCAGGCTCACGCTGGTGAACACGTCTTCCAGCAGGGACCGGCCGCTGACGGTGTACACCCACCCGTCACCCGCGACGTCCTTGCCCGCGATGTAGAGGTCGTAGCTCTTGATATCGGAAGGTGCCTCGGCACTCTCCTCCTGCGCGGCTTCGCGAAGCATCTTCAGCCTTTCACCTTTGGCGAGCGGATTTTTCGAAGCAGTGCGAGCGTGGCAGCGGAATCTGACCCGGCGCTGACAGGGGGCTGATTCAGCCAAGCCGGCCCCGCCGTCCGTCAGTGGGGCGTCAGCCTGCGCTGCTTGCATGACCGCATGCCACCCGTCGACAGCACTGTTCAGCGCCTGCGTGATCTGCCGCGCGCCGAACTCGCCGAAGAAATCGAGTCGATCGTCCTGAAGAAATTCAGGGCGGTTCTCCTCATGGACGAATCCGAGGACCTCCCGCTCGACATCAGCTATTTCGATCTCGGACTCACCTCACTGCGGCTGACCGAGATACGGCAGAGCCTGGAGCGGCTCCTTGATCTCTCCATCAACGTCAACGTGCTCTTCAACGAGCCGACGGTCGCCCATCTCGTGGACCACCTGACCCAGGCCGTCCAGGACAGTTCCTCTCAGGAAAGCTAAGGAGTCCCTCCATGCCGCGTGCGGAATCCCAGCAGCCGCCCGAGCCGGTCGCGATCGTCGGAATCGGTCTGCGATTCCCCGGCGGCAGCACCTCGCCAGACGAGTTCGACGCCTTCCTGCGGGAGGGGCGCAGCGGGATCGGCCCGATCCCGCAGGACCGGTGGGACGTGGCCGCGTTCACCCCCGAGACCCCCGAGGACAAGGGGAAGATCCACACCACCGCGGGGGGCTTCCTCGACCGCGTGGACCTCTTCGACGCCGCCTTCTTCAACATCTCCCCGAAGGAGGCGCGGTACATGGACCCCCAGCAGCGCCTGCTGCTGGAGACCGCCTGGCAGGCCCTGGAGCACGCCAACATCGACCCGGCACCGCTGCGCCGCGGCAACGGCGGCGTCTACGTCGGCGCCAGTTCCATCGACTACGCGCTGGAGCTGGAGTCCCTGCCGTACGAGGAGATGGACGGCCACCTGGCCTCCGGCATCACGATGTTCCCGCTGTCGGGCCGGCTGTCGTACTTCCTGGGGTGGCGCGGACCCAGCATGAGCGTCGACACCGCCTGCTCGTCCTCCCTGGTCGCCCTGCACCTGGCGGTGCAGGCCCTGCGCTCCGGCGAGACCGACATCGCGCTGTGCGGCGGCGTCAACGCCCTGCATCACCCGCGCATCCCGGTGATGTTCTCCAACGCGCAGATGCTCGCCCCGGACGGGCAGTGCAAGACCTTCGACGAGTCGGCCGACGGCTACGCGCGCGCCGAGGGCTGCGGCGTCCTGGTCCTCAAGCTGCTCTCCGACGCCGAGCGTGACGGCGACCGGGTGCTCGCCCTGGTGCGCGGCACCGCCGTCGGCCAGGACGGCGACAGCGCCGGACTGACCGTGCCCAACGGCCCCGCGCAGGAGAAGGTGATCCGCGCCGCGCTGGCCACGGCCCGCCTCGCCCCCGAGGACATCCAGTACGTGGAGGCGCACGGAACCGGCACCCCGCTCGGCGACCCGATCGAGTTCGGCGCCATCGGCGACGTGTTCGCCGAGTCGCACACCGCCGACAACCCCGTGCTCACCGCGTCGGTGAAGACCAACCTGGGCCACATGGAGCCGGCCTCCGGCATCGTCGGTGTGATCAAGACGGTGCTGCAGCTGCGCTCCGGCACCATCTACCCGCACCTGAACCTCACCACTCCGTCCGGGCGCATCCCCTGGGACCTCTACCCGCTGCGCGTGCCGACCGCCTGCGAGCCATGGCGGGCCGAGGTGCGCCGCGCGGTCGTGAACAGCTTCGGCTTCGCCGGCACCATCGGCGCGGTGGTCCTGGAACAGGCACCGCAGGCGAGCCCCGCGCCGCGTTCCTCCGGCACGCCCGCCGCCCCGCTGTTCACCCTCTCCGCCAAGAGCTCCGCGGCCCTGCGCGAGCAGGCCGCGAACCACCGGCGGCTGCTCGACGAGCGGCCCGACCTCCCCCTCGACGCCCTCTGCCACACCGCCAACGTCGCCCGCACCCACCACCCCTACCGCGTCGCCGCCCCGGTCGCCGACCGCGCCGCCCTGGCCCGGCTCCTGGACCGGGCGGCCGGCCAGGACCACGAGGGCCCCAGTGGCATCCGCAAGACGGCCTTCATGTTCACCGGCCAGGGCTCCCAGTACGCCGGCATGGGCGCCGCCCTCTACGAGGCCCTTCCGGAGTTCCGGTCCCATGTCGACGCGTGCGACCGGCTGTTCGCGGAGCACCTGGACCGCTCCGTGCGCGACCTGCTGCTCGGCACCGCCGAAGACCCCGGGGCGATCGATCGCACCGAGTACACCCAGCCCGCCC
The DNA here is from genome assembly GCF_021474405.1 of [Streptosporangium] indianense. Taxonomy (GTDB): domain Bacteria; phylum Actinomycetota; class Actinomycetes; order Streptomycetales; family Streptomycetaceae; genus Streptomyces; species Streptomyces indiaensis. The sequence goes on along the minus strand of NZ_JAKEIO010000097.1, from coordinate 13,429 downwards.
TGTTCACCCTCGAGTACGCCCTCGCCCGGCAGTGGATGGCCTGGGGCGTGCGCCCCAACGTGCTCCTCGGGCACAGCATCGGCGAGGTCGTCGCCGCCGCGGTCGCCGGCCTGTTCAGCCTCCCCGACGCCGTGCGGCTGGTCGCCGCGCGGGCCCGGCTGATGCAGGCGGTGCGCGCCGAGGGCGGCATGGCCGCGGTCGCCGCCCCCGCCGAGGACGTCGAGCCGCTCCTGGAGAGCCGCCCCGACCTCGCCCTGGCCGCGGTCAACGCCCCCGACCAGTGCGTCGTATCCGGCGCCCTCCCCGCCCTGGAGGAGGTCTGCGGCATCCTCAAGGAGCGCGGTGTGCGCGTCGACCGGCTCACGGTCTCGCACGCCTTCCACTCCCCGCAGATGGCCGAGGTCTACGACGACTTCCGCGCCGCACTCGACGGCATCGAGTTCCACGAGCCGGCCATCAGCCTGATCTCCAACGTGACCGGGCGGCTCGCCCGGTACCGCGACATCGCCACCCCCGACTACTGGGTGCGGCACATCGGCGAACCCGTGCGTTTCCTGGACGGCATCCGCGCGGTGGCCCGGCGCGGCCGGCACGCCATGATCGAGATAGGCCCGCAGGCCGCGCTGACCGCGCTCGCCCGGCGCGGCGTCGCCGCCGAGGACCACCTGTGGCTGGCCAGCCTGCGCCGCCGCGACCGGACGGCCACCACCACCCTGACGGCACTCGCCGAGTACTACGCCGCCGGACTCACCGTCTCCTGGCCCGGCTACCACGCCGGGCACGCCGTACCGGCCAAGGCGGACCTGCCCACCTACGCCTTCCAGCGCAAGCGCTACTGGCTGCCGGCCGCCGGACCCCGCCGCGCCGCCGCGGGCGGCACCGCCCGCCACCCGCTGCTCGGCACCGAGGAGCGCTTCGCCTCGGGGGTACGGGAGTTCACCGCTGAGTTCACCGCCGAGGACCTCGGCCCGCTCGCCGACCTGGCCGACGGCGGACGCACCACCCTGCCCGCCGGCGCCTACGTCGACCTGCTGTTCGCGGTCCAGGACGCGGTCCGGGGCCACGCCCGGTCCGCCGTGCGCGACCTCCGGCTGCTCGCGCCGCTCGACGTTCCCGCCGAGACCAGGACCGCCCTGACCACCCGCTGGCGGCCGCTGCCGGGCGGGGGCGCCGAGGTGGCGGTGTTCACGGTCGTCGGCGGGGAGGAGGACGTGCACGCCACCGCGGTGATCGCCGCCGACCCCGAACCGGTGGTCCCCGTCTCCGAACTGGCCGAACTGGACGCGGGCCTCGCCCCCGCCGGAACGCAGATCGACGACGAGGACATCTACACCGACCTCGCCTCCGTCGGCCGCCCGCACGGCCCCCGGATGCGGCTGCTGCTGCGCGCCGCCCGGCACGCCGACGGCCTGGTCACCGGGGAGCTGACCGGCCGGAACGCCTCCGCCGTCGAACACGTGCCGGCGGAGCTCGTGGAGGCCGCCGTCCAGGCGTGCGTCGTCCTCGACCCCGAGGGCCCGGTGTTCGTGCCCCGCGGCGTCGCCTCGGTCCGCCACTTCCGCAAGCCTCGCGGCGAGGAACTGCGCGTCCTCGCCCGGGTGCACGGCGACCAGGACCGCCGCACCGCCGACGTGCTGCTCCTGGAGAACGGCGACCCGGTCGCCGAACTGCTCGGCGTCCGGCTGGCCCGCCCCGAGGGCAGCACCGGCCGCCGCCGGTTCCTGCACCGCCCCGAATGGGTGCGCCGCGCCCTGCCCGCACCGCAGACCACCGCCCCCGCCCGGCACGTCGTGCTGCTCGACCCGTCGCCCGCCCGCGCCGCCGACCTCGCCGGACGGCCCGGCCTGAAGGTCACCCGGGGCGCCGGCCTCACCGAACTCAAGGCGGCCCTGGAGGACCCCACCGTCACCGACGTCTGCCGCGTCTGGCGGCAGCTCCCGCAGGCCATGTCCGCCGACCGGCTGCGCGCCGAGTGCGAGGAGAACTACCGCGAACTGCTCGCCCTGGTCACCGCGCTGGACGCTACGGGCACCCCCCGGCCGCCCCGCCTGTGGCTGGTGACCGAGGGGGCCCAGTGGCTGCCCGGCGACCCGGCCGGCGACGGCGGGCACCTGGCCGCCGCCACGCTCTGGGGCTTCGGCCGGGTGCTGCTCACCGAGTACCCCCAGTACCGGGCCACCCTGGTCGACGTCGCCCCCGGCAGCGGCCTGACCCCGCTGCTGGAGGAGTGGCACGCCGAACCGCCCGGCGAGTACCAGGTCGCCCACCGTCCGGGCCGCCGCTACGTCCGCCGGCTCCTCTCCGGCGACGCCCCGCTCACCTGGTCCGGCGGCTTCGAACTGCGCGCCCCCGACTCGGGCGACCTGTCCGACCTCGCGCTGGTCGCCGCCACGGACGTGCCCCCGGGGGCCGACGAGGTCCAGATCCGCGTCCGGTCGGTCGGCCTGACCGCCGGCGACGCCCGCACCGCCCTGGACACCGGCCGCGCGGAGCGCGAGGAACTGCTCGGCGCGGAGGAGGAACCCCCGCCGCTGCTCGGCACCGCGGCCACCGGCACGGTCCTCGCCGCGGCCGAGGGGACCGGGTTCGCGCCGGGCGACGACGTCCTCGTACGCCACGACGGCACGTTCCGCTCCACGCTCACCGTCCCCGCGGCGGCCGTGGTGCACGCCCCGTCCGCCGAAGAGGACGACGGCTCCCGGCACTTCCGCCTCGACGAGACCGGCGAGGCGCTGCGGACGGCCCTGTCGGACCCGTCGGGACAGTCCTGGGTGACCCTCCCGGACGCCCCCGAGACGGAGCCCGCCGCACCCGGCGAGGAGGTCCCGGCCGCCCTGCGCGAGGACCGCACCTACCTCGTCACCGGCGGTCTGGGCGGCCTCGGCCTGGTCACCGCCCGGAAGCTGATCGCCCTCGGCGCCCGCCACCTGACGCTGGTCAGCCGCAGCGGACGGCCCACCGAGGAGGCCGCCCCCGTCCTCGCCGACCTCGCCGAGCACGCCGAACTCGACCTGGTCCGGGCCGACATCGGCCGCGCCGAGGACGTGCGGCGGCTGGTGCGGCACCTCGCGGCCGGTCCGCACCCGGTGGGCGGGATCGTGCACGCCGCAGGCGCCTATGACAAGAAGCTCATCGCCGAGCTGACCTGGGAGGCCATCGACGCCCAGCTGGAGGCCAAGGCGTACGGCGGCTGGCTGCTGCACGAGGCCGCCCGGTCCTCCTTCCCGGAGCTGGACTTCTTCGTCACCTACTCCTCGATCGCCTCGGTCCTCGGCGGCGCCACTCAGGGCCACTACGCCGCGGCCAGCGCTGCCCTCGACGCCCTCGCCGAGTGGCGCGGCCGGCAGGGCGTGCCCGGCCTGTCGGTGAACTGGGGCGCCTGGGCACGGGTCGGCATGTCGGCCCGCCTGGAGGAGCACCTCAGCCAGGAGATCGAACGCAGCGGCGTGCGCTTCTTCTCCCCGACCCGCGCCCTGGACACCCTGGCCAGGCTTTGGGGACGCCCCCGCACCCAGCGGGTGGTCGGCGAGTTCGACTGGGACCGCTACGTCGCGGGCAGCGTCACCGGCGACCTGTTCTACGACCGGCTCGCCCGTCACGCCTCCGACGACGACACCGGCCTCGACCTCACCGCGCTCGCCGCCCTCCCACCGGCCGAGCGGAGCGCCGCCGTGACCGGGGTCGTCCGTGAGAAGGTCGCCGCCGTCCTGCACCTGGAGGAGGGCGACGAACTGAACCCGAACACCGAGTTCGTCTCCCTGGGTCTGGACTCGCTGATGGCCCAGCAGGTCAAGGCCGCCCTGGAGCAGGCGTTCCGGCTGCCCCTGCCGGCCTCGCTCACCCACGACCACCCGACCGTGCGGCAGCTGGCCCAGTTCCTGAGCGGGCAGCTCGAGCCGGTGCCGGCCGCCTGACGCACACAAGGACGGATCATGACTGACACACCCAGCGGCACACCGAGGGAGCGCTGGACGCTCACCCACTCCTCACGGGCCCACGCCGGCAGCCGGCCGGACCACCCGGCCATCATCTGCGAGGGCCGCGTCACCACCTACGACAAGCTGCACCGCGACAGCAGCCGTGCCGCGCACGCCCTGCGCGCCGGCGGTGTGCGGCGCGGCGACCGGGTCGCCTACCTGGGGCGCGAGTCGGAGAACTACTACGTGGTGATGCTCGCCTGCGCCAAGGCGGGCGCGGTCCTGGTGCCGGTCAACTGGCGGCTCACCCCGACCGAGGTGGACCACATCCTGCGCGACTCCGGTGCCGCCCTGATCTTCGTCGACGACGAGTTCTGGGACACCGTCGCCGCGGTGCGCCACCAACTGCCCGGTCTGCGGCGGGTGGTCCGGGTCGACGGCACCGACGTCGACGGCGAACCCGCCCGCGGCGCGGGCCTGCCCGCCTGGGCCGCCGACCAGCCCGACTCCGAGCCGGTGCCGGGCACCGGCCCCGACGACGCCGTGGTGCAGATCTACACCAGCGGTACCACCGGACTGCCCAAGGGTGCCGTCCTCGCCCACCGCAGCTTCTTCACCCTGCCGCACGCGATGCGCGAGCACGGCGTCGCCTGGATCGACTGGCTGCCCGACGACGTCAGCCTCATATCGCTGCCGGGTTTCGGCGTCGCGGGCATCGGCTGGTTCCTGCACACCTTCAACGCGGGCGGCACCAACGTGATCATGCCGCAGTTCGACCCGCAGGAAGCGGTCCGGCTGATCCGCACCCACAAGGTGACCACCACCTTCGCGGCCCCCGCCATGCTCCAGATGATGGCCGCCGAACGCGGCGCGGGGCCGGAGGCGTTCACCTCCCTGCGCAAGATCGCCTACGGTGCGGCGCCCATGTCCGAGACCCTGCTCAAGCAGTGCCTGGAGACCTTCGGCTGCGAGTTCGCGCAGATCTACGCCAGTACCGAGACCGGCAGTGTGGCGGTGTGCCTGCCGCCCGACGCGCACCACCCGGGCAGCCCGGTGCTGGACTCGGTCGGCAGGCCGTGCCCCGGCAACGAGGTCAAGGTGATCGGCCCCGACGGCGACCCCCTCCCGCCCGGGGAGATCGGCCAGATCTGCGTGCGCGCCCCGTCCCGGATGCTCGGCTACTGGAACCTGCCCGAGGCCACCGCGCGCACCCTGGCGGGGGAGTGGCTGCACATGGGGGACGCCGGCTACCTCGACGAGGACGGCTACCTCCACCTGTGCGACCGCATCAACGACACGATCATCGTCGCCGGGCAGAACATCTACCCGGCCGAGGTCGAGAAGGCGATCGCCGCGCACCCGGCCGTGGCGGACGCCGCCGTCGTCGGACTGCCCGACGAGCACTGGGGCGAGAGCGTGCACGCGGTCGTCGTCCTGCGCCCCGGTGCCGAGGCGCACCCGCGCGAACTGCTGCTCTCCCTTCGCGGCCGCCTCGCCGACTACAAGATCCCCACCGCCTACCACTTCACCGACTCCCTGCCCCGCAACCCCTCCGGCAAGATCCTGCGCCGCGCGGTGCGGGAGCGGCTGACGGCACCGGCCCGGGACCCGCTGGCCGGCACGGTCGCATGACACCGCGTCAGCCACCACGGACAGAAAGGTCGTCGCCCATGAACGGGCCCCTGCACGTCGGCATCCTGCTGCCCACCCGGGAACAGGCCATCAACGGCACCTACGCGGCGGCCCCGCTGCTGGACTTCGCCCGGCAGGCCGAGGCACTGGGATTCGACTCCCTCTGGGCGGGCGACTCGCTCACCGCCCGCCCCCGCCTGGACCCGCTCGTCGTCCTGGCCGCCGCTGCCGCCGCCACCGAGCGGATCACCGTCGGCACCGCCGCCCTGACCCCGGCCCTGCGCCACCCGCTGATCGGCGCCAACATGGTCGCGAGCCTCAGCCACGTGGCCGCGGGCCGGCTGGTCCTCGGGCTCGGCTCCGGCTTCCCCATGCCCGAGACGGAGGAGGAGTTCGCCTCGGTCGGCGCCAGCTTCCACGGCCGCGTCGGACGCCTCGACGAGATCACCGCCCTGTGGCGCACGGCCTGGCGCGCCGGACAGGAGGGCGAACCGGCCGACTTCCAGGGCAGGTACTGGCAGGCCGACCACCTCGACCGGCTGCCCTCCCCGGCCACCGTCGGTGGCCCGCCGCTGTGGCTGGCCGGCAGCGACACCCCCAAGGTGCTCGCCCGCGCAGCCACCCGCTACGACGGCTGGCTGCCGTTCCTGCCCGACCCCGACGCCTACGGCCGGGCCCGCCGCCGGATCGCCGAGCTCGCCGAGGAGGCCGGCCGCCCCGCCGCCGCCGTCACCCCCGCCCTGTACGCGACGATCACGGTGAACCGCGACGAACGGGCGGCCGAGGCCGAACTGGAGCACTACATCAGCCACTACTACGGCCGTTCCCTCGACCAGATGCGCACCATCCAGGCCTACGCCTGGGGCAGCGCCGAGAAGTGCGCCGAATGGCTCGGCGGCTACGTCCGGGCCGGCGCCCGCCACCTGGTCCTGAGGATCGGATCGCTCGACCCGGAACCGCAGTTGAAGGAGATCGCCGAGGTGCTGCTGCCCGCGGTACGCGCCCTCGGCCCGACCACCACCGTGGGGAGTACACAGTCGTGACCAGTACCACCGACGCAACGGACACCGGCGCCACCGTCACCGCCGGCAGCCGGATGTCCCGCGCGGGCCAGTGGTTCCACCCGGTGGAGCCCTCGCCCGACGCCTCGATCCGGTTGTTCCTGCTTCCGCACGCGGGCAGCGGCGCCATCATCTATCGGGACTGGGAGAGCCTGCTGCCGCCCGACATCGCCCCGCAGGCCGTGACCCTGCCGGGCCGTCACAACCGCCGGGAGGAGCCGACCTACGAGGAGTTCTGGCCGCTGCTCGAAGCGCTGCACGAGGCCGTGCTCGACGACCTGGACGACCGGCCGTTCGCGTTCTTCGGGCACTGCCTCGGGGCCCAGCTGGCGTTCCGGCTGGCCATCCGCATGGAGGAGGAGGGCGGCCCGGCGCCCGTCATGGTCGGCATGTCCGGCTGGTCGCCCGTGGGCTTCTTCCAGCCCACCGAGGAGCAGAGCCGGATGCCCGAGTCCGAGCTCGTCGAGTGGATCAAGAAGCTGGGCTCCTTCCCGGCCGAGATCTACGACAACCCCGAGATGCTCGCCCTCGTGGTCCCCGCGCTCCGCGCCGACCTCAGGGTCGCCGCCCAGTACGTCGACGACGGCGCCGGGGTCGCCTGCCCGCTCGCCTCCTACGGCGGGCGCTCCGACCCCCTGCAGGAGGAGCCGGACGCCATGACCCACTGGGCCGGACGCACCCCGTCCTACCTCGGCCACAACGAGTACTCCGGCGGCCACTTCTACATCGACACGCACGCCCAGGCCGTCACCGCCCATTTCGCGCACCGCCTGCAGCGGATCGCCGCCCACCACGCGCGCTAGCGCCGCGACCGGAGAGGCCGACCGGCCGGCCTTCCCGGCCCCGGCACCAGCGCGGCACCGGGAAGGCGCCCCGCTCCGGCGCCTTCCCGGTCTGCATCACACCCAGCACCGCCCCCACACGAGTTCCTCCGGGTTCCACAGCCGGCCGGCCGCCGTGTCAGCGCCGTGTCAGCGGACTGCGCGACAGTGGCGCACGACCGTCCGCGGCGTAGGACGGGACACCACCCATGTCCCCACCGCCCGGCGGCGTCAGCGCGTCCGAGTCCGACCACGGAGGAGAGCCGGTGCCCGGGATCCATCTGCCTGCCCCCTCACCCCTGGAGGCCGACGTGTCGCTCGCGGACCACACCGATGTCCTGGACTGGCCCTTCGCCCGCACCGAGGACGGAGACCCGCCGCCCATCCTGGCGGAACTGCGCAACGCGCCCCCCTGCGTGGTGCGCCTCCCGGCGGGAGCCGCCGAGTCCCGCCTGGCCTGGCTGGTGACCCGGTACGCCGACGTACGGCAGGCGCTGGGCGACCCCCGCCTCAGCGCCGACGAACGGCTGCCCGGCGCACCGGTGCGCATCCAGGTCCCGCCCGGCGGGAACCCGAGTTCCTTCCTGCGCCTGGACGACCCCGAGCACGCCCGGCTCCGCCGCATGATCCAGACCGAGTTCACCGCGCGCCGGGTGAAGCGGCTGCGCGAACCGGTCCAGCGGCTGGTGGACGAGCTGCTGGACGAACTGGAGGCACTGCCCCGGCCGGCCGACCTGCACGCGGTGTTCTCCCGTGCGCTGCCGACCCTCGTCATCGCACGGCTGCTGGGCGTTCCGGAGCAGGACTCCGCGTTCTTCATCGAGAAGACCCGCGTCACCATCTCCCAGGAGGACCCGGCGGTCTCCCTGGCCGCCTTCGAGGAGATGTCGGAGTACCTGGCCAAACTGGCGCTCCTCAAGCTGGAGAGCCCTGGCGACGACCTGATCAGCCGCCTCGCCGTCAACCACCACGCGAAGGGCGCCATCACCCTGGACGAGCTGGTCGGCATCGCCCGGCTGGTCCTGGTGGCCGGACACGAGACCACCACCAACCAGATCGCCCTGAACATCCTGGCGCTGCTGCGCGACGACGACCTGCGGGCGCAGGTGGCCGCCGACGACGGCGCGCTCATCCCGAACTTCATCGAGGAGTCGATGCGCTACTGGTCGATCTCCCAGGACGCGATGGTCCGGCTGGCGGTGGAGGACCTCGAACTCGGCGGTGTGGCCGTCTCCAAGGGCGACGCCGTCGTCATCTCCGTGCCCGCCGGCAACCACGACGAGTCGGTCTTCGCCTGCCCGCAGCGGATCGACCCGCACCGCGACACCAGCGGACACCTGCAGTGGGGCTTCGGGCCGCACTACTGCCAGGGGGCCCCGCTGGCGCGGCTGGAGATGGAGCTGTCGCTGCGCTCCCTGCTGCGGCGCTTCCCGAACCTGCGGCTGGCGGCCGACCCGCGCACGGTCTTCCGCCGCGGCACCGTCTTCCACGGGGTGACACACCTTCCCGTGACCTGGTGACCGGCCACGGTACCGGCACCACCGGCCAACCACCCGAAATGATCGAGAAACGGAGTCGTCATGACTTCTGAGACAAGCACGGAAGTCGTCGTCGAGGGGCGTGCGCCGACGCCCCCCGGCGGCGCACCGGCCGCCGCCCCCTCGGCCGGTGCCCTCCTGGTGGTGCTCGTGGGCACGTTCATCACGGTGCTGGACTTCTTCATCGCCAACGTGGCCGTCCCCGCCATCAAGGCCGACCTGGGCGCCAGTGCCGCCCAGGCCCAGATGTTCGTCGTGGGCTACGGCGTCGCCTTCACCGCGGGACTGATCACCGGCGGCAGGCTCGGCGACCTCTTCGGCCGTCGGCGGCTGTTCACGCTCGGCATGGTGCTGTTCATGCTGGCCTCGGCCGCGTGCAGCCTGGCACCCACGGCGACCGTCCTGGTCGTCGCCCGTATCGCCCAGGGTGCCGCCGCCGCGCTGATGGTGCCGCAGGTGCTCGGCATCATCGGCACGGTCTACACCGGCGCCGCCCGCGACCGCGCCTTCAACGCCTACGGCCTGGTCATCGGAGTCGCCGGCGTCTTCGGCCAGTTCATCGGCGGTGCCCTGATCACGGTCGACGTCGCGGGACTGAGCTGGCGGACCATCTTCCTGATCAACGTCCCGCTGTGCCTGGTCTCCCTGGCCTTCGTCGGTCGCACGATCCCCGAGTCGCGCGGTGAGGGCGGCACCCGGCTGGACCTCGTGGGAGCCCTGCTGGTCACGGCGTCCCTGGGCATCATCGTCTTCGCGCTGCTGGAGGGCCAGGAGAGCGGCTGGCCGCTGTGGGTGTGGGAGGCGATGGCCGGCGCGGCCGTCCTGCTGGCGGTCACCGTCTGGCACCTGCGCCGGCGGGCGGCGGCCGACCGGGGCCCGCTGATCGAACCCGCCCTGTTCAAGGGCCGGGTGTTCTCGGTGGGGCTGACCGCGACGGTGGTCTACTTCCTCGCGATGGGCTCCTTCTTCTTCGTGCTGGCCCTCTACCTGCAACTGGGCCGGGGCCTGTCGCCCCTGGAGTCCGGGTCCGTCTTCCTGGCCCTGGGCGCGGGCTACTTCGGCGCCTCGGTGGTGTCCTCGCGCAAGGCCGCCTCGGTCACCGCCCGCAGGGTGGCCGTCGGCCCGCTGACCCTCGCGATCGGCTACACGGCGGTCGCCCTGACCGCCGACCGCCTCGACACGACGGGACACGTGCTGTGGCTGCTGCCCGCCCTCCTCGTCGCCGGGCTCGGCATGGGCCTGACGACCGGCCCGCTGACCAACCTGGTGCTGGGCGCGGCCGTGCCCGAGCACGCGGCCTCCGCGTCCGGACTGCTGAACACCGCCCAGGAGGGCGGCGCGGCCGTCGGCGTGGCGATCGCCGGCGCGGTCTTCTTCCCCACCCTGGCCGACGCCGGCGGCTCGGCGAGCGCCTACCCCCACGCGTTCGCCGTCACGCTCGTCCCGCTCATCGCCCTGGGACTCCTGGCCTCCGTCCTGGTCCTGGCGGCGCCCGGCCGCACCGCACGGCGCTGAGGGTCCCCACCAAGGAAGGCAGGCGTCATGCCATACGTCACCACCCGGGACGGGACCCGGCTTCACTGCACCGACTGGGGCGAAGGACGTCCCGTGGTGCTGCTCAACGCCGCCATGGCGGACTCGCGGATGTGGGAGTTCCAGGCGCCGTTCCTCGCCGGTCAGGGGCTGCGCTGCGTCACCTACGACCGGCGTGGCACCGGGCGCTCGGACGTCCCCTGGAGCGGCTACGACTACGACACCCTCGCCTCGGACCTCGCCGACCTGCTCGACCACCTCGACCTGCGGGACGTCCTGCTGGTCGGCTACGCGGTGGGCGGCGGTGAGGCCGTGCGCTACCTCTCCCGGTACGGCGCCGCACGGGTGGGGAAGCTGGCGCTGGTCGCCTCGACCACGCCGTTCCTGCTGCGCTCCCCGGACAACCCGGACGGCCTGGAGATGGCGCTGCTCGAGGAGATCGAGAAGGCCGTCCGGACCGACCGGGCCGCCTGGCTGAGATCACTGACCTGGCCGTTCTTCGCCGGCCCCGAGGCGGATCCGGCGAGCACGCCGCTCTCGCCCCGACTGGCCGAGTGGCTGATGGACCTCGCGATGGACACCTCGCCGCGGGCCGCCACGGAGATCTACCGCACGCTGTTCACCACCGACCAGCGAGCGGAGACGGCGGCCGTGCGGGTGCCCACCCTGGTCATCCACGGCACCGCCGACCTCGGGGCGCCGTATCCGCTGTGCGGTCCCCGCACCGCGGAGCTCGTCCCCGGCAGCACCCTGCTGACCTACGAGGGCGCGGCCCACGGCCTGTTCGCCACCCACGCCGACCGTCTGAACGCGGATCTGCTGGATTTCGCCAAGCAGTGACCGCGAGGGCGGCGCCTCCCGCGTGGCCGCCGCCCGGCCGGGGGCCGGGCGGGGGCCGGGCGGCGGCCGGGCATACCGCCCGGCCCGCGCCCTGCCCTCCCCTCGCTCCCGAGCCACTTCGCCGCACACGTGTCTCACACGCGCGTGCCCGAGCGCGGGGCACGACTCCGGGCGCGGCGCCCGGTGCCCCGCCGTGGGGTGCCCGCGGGCGCCCGGCCCGGTGCACCGCGGGCGTCCGCGGCGGGCCGGGCATACCCGCGTCCCCGCGTCCCCGCGCCTGGCGTGTCCTGCCCTGCCTCCCCGTGCCTGGCGTGTCCTGCACCGCGTCCCCGTGCCTGGCGTGCCCTGCCCTGCCTCCCCGCGCCTGGCGTGTCCTGCCCTGCCTCCCCGTGCCCGGCGTGTCCCTGCCCTGCCTCCCCGTGCCCGTGCGCCTCGTCGGCGTCAGCCGCACGTCAGCGCCGTGACAGCGGTCGGCGGCAGAGTCGACGTCGTGGGCCCGCAGCCGCAGGCGCGGCCCCGGACCCGCCGGCACCGTCCGACGAAGGAGTACGCCCGCATGGCAGATACCGCAGCCCCGGTCCCGACCCGGGCACTGGTCCTGGCCAACCCGGCCTCCGGCAGCCACAGCCCGGAACTGGTGGAACAGGTGCGCCAGTTGTGCGACTCGTACCTGGAGCGCACCGAGGTGCACCCGACCACCGGACCGGGTGACGCCACCGTCGCGGTGCGCAGGGCCCTCGAACGGCACACCGGCGCCCCCGACCTGGTCGTCGTCATCGGCGGCGACGGCACCGTCCGGGAGGCCGTCCAGGGCCTGGTGCCCGCCTCCGGGCGCGCCACGCTCGCGGTGGTGCCCGGCGGCACCGGCAACTCCGGCTACAAGATGCTGTGGGGCGACCGCCCCTGGACGGAGTCCCTCAAGGCGATCCTCACCGACTCCGGCATCGGCGGCAGCGCCCGCCCGCGCCGCCTGGACCTGGCCCGTCTCGCGGAGACTCGTCAGTACGTCTACCTGGGCGCCTGCTCCGGTGTGATCGCCGACGCGCTGATCACCGCCCGCGACCTGCCGCTGACCGGCCGCGAGCGGTACGCTCGCGCCTTCGCCGACACCGCCGCGGGCTACGCGCCGTACCCGGGCCGGGTCACCGTCGACGGGCGGGTCGTGCACGAGGGCCCGACCGTCCTCGCGAACGTCGGCGGCGGCCCCTACCGCGGCGGCCGATTCAACGTCCTGCCCGACTCGCTGCTCGACGACGGCCTGCTCGACGTCTGCGTCATCGGCGACGGCATCGCCGCGGCCGACGTGCCGCGGCTGACCCTGACCGCCGCCCACATCGGCCACCCGGCCACGTGGTACGCGCGCGGCCGGACCATCACCGTGGAGCGCACCGACGGCCGCCGGCTGCCGCTGGAGCACGACGGCGAGTACCAGCACGGCATCGGCTCCACGGCCACCTTCGAGGTCCTCCCGGGCGCCCTCCCTGTGTGGGCCCCGGCCCCGGACCGCCCCGAGACCCCCTGAGGCATCCAGAACCCCCGTCGTACCGCACGCCCCGCGACGGCACGTCGGGTCAGCCGCACCAACGGAAACGAGGAGAACACACATGAGCGACCTGACCACCACCGTCGACCGCTACCTGGCCATCTGGAACGAGGCGGACGCCGACAAGCGCGCGGCGGCCATCGCCGAGCTGTTCACGGCCGACGCCCCGTACATCGACCCGCTCGCCGCCGTCGAGGGCCACGAGGGCTTCGGCGCGGTGGTGGCTGGCGCCCGCGAGCAGTTCAAGGGCCTGACCTTCGAACTGCACGGCTCGGTCGACGCCCACCACAACCAGGCCCGGTTCCAGTGGGGCCTGGTCACCGAGCCCGGCGCCGAGCCCGTCGCGATCGGTTTCGACGTCCTGGTCGCCGACGAGGCGGGCCGCATCAAGGCCGTCTACGGCTTCCTGGACAAGGTGCCGGCCGCCTGAACCCCGCCCGCGGGGGGGGGGGGGCCCCCCCCCCCCCCGGCCCCCCCCCCCCCCCACCCCCCCCCCCCCCCCCCCCCCCCCCCCCCCCCCCCCCCCCCCCCCGCGCGCCCCCCC
>NZ_JAKEIO010000096.1 GCF_021474405.1 [Streptosporangium] indianense | reverse complement strand
GCATCCCGGCGGACTCCGGCTTCCTGCACCGGGGGCCGGCCCCCGCACCCCCCCCCGGGGGGGGGGGCCCCCGGCCCGCGGGTCCCCCCGCCGCCGCTTCCACCCGCCCGGAGCGACCAGCCGCCGGCCACGGCACGCCCCGGCCGGCGTACGGCAAGAGAGGTGCCTCGCGCCATGACGGCAGTACTCGGTGAGAGCGTGGCCAGGGCGCTGTGCGACGACTGGGGGAGCACGGCGCCCAGGCGTCCTCGCCGGCCCACCGACACCCCGCTGCGTGAACTGTCCCAGTGGGCGGCGACGCTGCGCCCCGAGCACATCCCGTGCCGGGTGCTGAAGCTCGCCGCCAGTCAGGTGCTCTCGCAGGCCGCATCCATCAGGGCCGGACTCCGGCACCCGCTGGGACGGCGGCTGGTGGCGGCCTTCGGCCACCCCATGCAGCGCGACCCGCGCACCGCCGCGGGCGTCTTCGCCGCCCTCGGGTCCTGGCTCAACCTCGACGACACCGCCTACGCCGGACACCTGTCGAACTCCACCGTCGCGGTACCGCTCGCCTTCGCCTACGCCCGCCGGCTCGACGGGCTGTCCCTGCTGACCGCCGTCGTCGCGGCCAACGAGTGCGCGGCCCGCATCACCGCCTCGGCCACCCTCGGCCCGCTGCGCGGCCAGAGCGCCGTGCACACGCACCTGGCGGGCGCGGTGGCCGGCCGGCTGCACTGCGACCGGGCCCCGGCCGCGCTCTTCGAGAACGCCTTCGGGCTGGCCTTCGCCATGCCCAACTGGCCCCTGATGCGCGCCTTCCTGGCCAGCGACGCCCGCCTGTTCAACACCTTCACCCCGGTGCGCACCGCCATGGACGCCTGCGACGCGGCGTACGCGGGGCTGCGCGGCGCTCCCGACATCGTCGAGCACGAGGACGGCTTCCTCGCCCGGTTCGCCACCGTGCCGCTGCCGCAGGCGGTGGCCAAGGGACTGGGCCGGCGCTGGCACACCGACACGCTTTCCTTCAAGATGCACCCCGGCGGGCCGGGCATCGACGCGGCCGTGGACTGCGCCGCCGAGATCCACCGGGAACTGGGCGGCCTGCGGCCCGAGGACGTGGCCGAGGTGGTCGTCGAGGCGTCCCTGTACACCCTCTTCGCCGGTGAGCGCGCCGCCCGGTACGTCAACGGTCCGGGCTCCCCGCTCGGTGCCCTGGTCCTCGACGTGCCCTACCCCGTCGCGACGACCCTGCTCACCGGCGAGTTCACCGTGGACGACTTCTCCTCCCCGCACCTGGACGACCCGGCCCGCTGGGCGCTGGCCCGGCGGGTGCGCCTGGAGCACGACACCGAGATGACGCGCGAACTGTTCCTGTCCGACGCCCCGTTCGGCGAGGCGGTACGGGAGGCGGGGGAGCGTGCCGTGCCGTGGCTGCGCGGCTTCGGCGGGGACGAGCTGGTCGACCTGCTGGGCCCGCTGAGCGCCGACGACCGGGACTTCTCCCGCGCCGCGAAGGCCACCGGTGCCCGGGTCACCGTCCGGCTGACCGACGGCCGTACGGTGTCGCGCACCCGGCTGATTCCGGTCGGTGCGGCCGGCCCGGAGACCCGGGTCCGCCACGCGGACCTGGTGCGGGAGAAGTTCCTGTCGGTCGGCGGCCCGCACGAGGTGTCCGACAGCGTGGACCGGCTGCACCGCATGCGTCCGGGCGCCCTGCGCCGCTGGATAGAGGCCGCCTTCCTGGACTGAACCGCTCCCATCGCGCCTTCCCGGCCAGACGGTCCTACCGCGCCGGCACCGACAGCAGGGCGAAGGCGTCGAGGATCTCCTCGACCCGCTCCACGATGTCGGCCCGGTCGTTCTGCACCCAGGAGATGTGCTGGGCGCCGAACAGGGCGGAGACCAGGACCCTGGCGAGGGCCTCGGGCACCGCGCTCTCCGGCAGGCGGCCCGCGGCCCGGCACTCCTGGAGGAGTTCGACGATCAGTGACGTGAAACCGACGTACGGGACCGGCATCTCCGCCTTGATGTAGGGACGTTCGATCTGCAGACGCGCTCCCGCCTTGACGTAGACGTCGTCGCGGAACCCCCGTGCGGTGCGCAGCAGCACGTCCACCACCGTCGAGGGCGAGGAGTGGTCGCCCTCGAGCGCGGGGGAGACGATCTCGTTGAGCCTGCGGTAGAACTCCTCCGTCACGGCGACCGCCAGGGCCTCCTTGTTGGAGAAGTGGAAGTACACCGCGCCCTTGGTCATCTCCGCGCCGTCGGCGATGTCCTTGATGGTGACGTTCGGGTAGCCGTGCCGGGCGAAGACCTCCGCGGCCGCGTCGAGGATGGTGCGCCGGGTGCGGATGGCGCGCTCCTGCTTGAGGTGCGAGGTGTCGTCGACCGAGGTGCCGCCGGAGATGCGCGAGGTCTGTGTCGCGTCGCTGTGTTCGCTCATGACGTCCATTCGTGCCGTGCCGTCCGCTGCTCTCGGTGGCCGGTTCGTGGGGGGACTGGACCGGGGCAGGTACAGACGCTTCGCGGGTTTCGCCCCTCTGACCAGCAGAGATGACCGTTCATTTGCCGTACCTTGCCCGAGCCTTGCAAGATACCTTCCCGAAGGTATATTAATTTCGTGCCGAAGGGCGCCGCACGTCTGTTAGTTCGCATGGTCCTGGTTCTTCCAGTACGGGGGAGGCGAATCCCAGATGTCAGTCGTGCTCAATCATCCCAGCATCCCTCAGGCGTCAGCAATGGCCCACGCCTGTGATTCGTTGAGCTTTGCACGTCCCGTGACGCGTGAGCTGGTGCACCGCAGCTCCGTCGCGGAGGTCTTCGTCACCGACGGCGCCCGTGTCGGTGACCGCGAGTTCGTCGTCGCCGCCCAGTGGCCGCGCGACCACGCGCTCTACCACCCGGACGAGAACGGTCTGAGTGACCCCCTGCTGTTCGCGGAGACCCTGCGTCAGGGGATGGTCTACGTCGCCCACCGGCACTGCGGTGTGCCGCTCGGCCGGCGCTTCATCGGCCGCGACATCGACTTCGAGATCACCGACCCCGCCGCCCTGCGCGTCGAGGGTGTACCGCTCTCGGTGTTCCTGGTGGGCGAGTGGACCTGGGACGGCGACGACGCGCGGGGCAGGAGCGGGGCCCGGATGGACTTCCGGCTCGTCGTCGGCGGCCGCGCGTGCGGCTGGGGCACCATCAGCATGCTGATGGTGGACGAACGGCGCTACCGCCTGTTGCGCCGGCTCGGCGGCGGTGCCGCGGACGCGCCGGCCACCGTACCGGCGCCGACGGCCGCCTCCGAGGCGCCGCGCACGCCCCCGCACCGGGTGGGGCGGCTGCGCTGGCGGGACTGCGTCCTGGAAGAGGCCGCGAGGCCCGACGAGTGGCGGTTGCGCGTGGACCGCGACCACGCGGTGCTCTTCGACCACCCCACCGATCACATCCCGATGATGGTGATGCTGGAGGGCTTCCGCCAGCTCGGCCACCTCAAGGTGCACGAGGCGTGCGACGGCCCGTTCGCCGACCTGTCCTTCGCGCTGGCCCGGACCACGGTGCAGTGCCTGGCATTCGGCGAGTTCGACCGGCCCACCCGGCTGGTGGTCGAGGAGTGCGCGTCGGGCGCCCGTCCGCAGGAAACGTTTCAGCTGTCCGTCTCGGCGGTCCAGGGTGACACCGTACTGGCCCGCGCACGGACCGCCTGGGCCTGTGTGGGCACCCGCCCGGCGGCGGCCGTCCCGGCCTCCTGGTAGCGGCGGCCCGCCGGGCCGGGCCCGGGGTCGCACGGTCGTCGGGGCTCAGGCGGATGCGCGTGTCCCCACCACGCGCGTCAGCACGCCCCACATCGCGGCGACGCTGGGCCCGGGCCGGTCCGGGCCCGCGCAGGCGCCGGTCCACAGCGCGGTGCAGAACGCCGCGACGATGAGACCGGCCAGGGCGTCGGCCGGCGGTTCCTCGTCCCAGTGCCGCCCCTGCTGCACCTCGCCCACGAGTTCGAGCGCGATGCCATGGGTGTCGCTCAGGAGAGGAGCCACCGTGTCGGCCGCGCGAGCCGCCTCCACCTCCAGCCGCAGGGCCGCCTGCGCCCTGGGGTCGGTCTCGAAGAGCCGGCCGAGTCCGAGCACCAGGGCCTCCAGCCGGCTCGTGGCCGGCTCGGGCGAGGTCTTGGCCTCGTGCAGCAGTGTCCGCACGCTCCCGGACAGATGTTCCGTCAGCGCGGCGGCCAGCTTCTCCTTGCTGGAGAAGTGCCCGTACAGGGCGCCCTTGGTCAATCCGATCCGGTCGGCGATGCGCTGCAGGTTCGCGTTCACGTAGCCGTAGCGTGCGAACTCGTACGCCGCGGCGTCGAGGACGCGATCGTGCGTCCGAAGGGCACGCGCCTGCTTGACCACGCTGATCACCTCCTTCACCCCGGCCCGGTGGTGAAGGACCGGCCGAGAAAGATTCGTTCACGAACGAATTCTAGTCGTGGAGCAAAGGAGAGCGATAGGTGAACCGGAGTCAAATCTGCACAGGCCAGGGGGCACAGGGTGGCACGCCGCGGGCGCGCGTACAGCTGGCGGGCGCCGTGGCCTCCGCCGCGGCACACGCGTCGTCGGCGGACGCCACCGGCCGGCTGTCCGCGGAGACCGTCACGCTGCTGACCCGCGCCGGCTTCGCCCGTCACTTCGTGCCCGGGGCCTGGCAGGGTACCGAGGGAACCTTCAGCGACCTCCTCGCCGAGGTGGCGGCCGTCGGCGAGGGGTGTGCGTCCGCCGCGTGGTGCGCCGCCCTGTGGGCGACCCACGGCAGATACGCCGCCCACCTGCCCCTCGAAGGGCAGCTCGACCTGTGGGGCCGATCGCCCGATGTGCGGATCGCCGCCGGACTGCGGCCCTCCGGCTCAGCCGCCCGCTGCTCCGGGGGCTGGCTGCTCAGCGGCACCTGGGAGTGCGTCAGCGGGATCGCGGACGCGCACTGGCTGCTGCTCGCGGCCCCGGAACCGGACGAACCGCCGTTACCCGGCGGCCGGTGCCGGCTCTTCGCCGTCCCCGCCGCCGAGATCCACGTACGGGAGACGTGGCGCAGCACCGGAATGCGCGGCACCGGCAGCCACACCGCGGTCCTCGACGGCCCGGTGGTGGTCCCCGACCACCGCACCTGCTCGCTGTCGGACGTGCTGGCGGGCTCTCCCGGGCCCGGACGGTCCCGCTGCCACACCGCCCCGGCGTACCTGGGGACGGGACTGCTGCTGTGCGCGCCCGCCCTCGGGGCGGCCCGCAACGCCCTGCGGGAGTGGACCGCGTGGGCCGCGCGCAGGGGACCCGGCCGGCCCTCGGAGCGCGCCACGCTCCAGCTGACACTGGCGCAGTCGGCTGACGACATCGAGGCCGCCGAACTGCTGCTCGTGGACGCGGCGCTGCGGGCCGACTCGGGCACCCGCGCCGAGCGGGACGTGGCCCGCAACCGCCGGGTCGCGGCGGCCGCCGCACAGTACCTGGTCACCGCCGTCGAGCGGCTGTTCCGCGCGGCCGGAACCCACGCATGCGGCGGCCCCGGGCCGCTGGAGCGCACCTGGCGTGACGTCCACGTGCTGGCCGCGCACCAGGCCGTGCGCCGGGAGACCGCGGCGGCCCTGTACGCCGACTCGGTGTTCGCCGACTTCGAAGACCGTCCCGAGCAGGCGGCCGGGCCGGCGGCCGCGCCCCGGTTCATCGCGCACTCCGCGCCGCCGGAGGTGGTAGCCGGTGTCCACTGACACCCGCAGCGGGCGGAACCCGTCCCCGCGACCCGCGACGCCGCCTCCCCGTCCCACACCCGCCCGGCCCGCTGCGCGGGCACGCTCCGAGGGCCCCCGCCGGCTGGTGTTCTTCGACGTGGACGAGACGCTGATCGGCTGCAAGAGCGGCCCGGACTTCCTGCGCGACCACTTCGCGCGGAGGCACGGCGCGGACGGAGTGCGCCGGGCCCGCGAACTGCTCGGCGCACTGGCCGGTCTGCCCCGCGCCGAGGCCAACCGCCGTTTCCACCGGGCCTTCCGGGGCTGCCCGGCCGCGGAGGCCGAGGCCGCGGCCCGCCGGTGGTACCGGGAGCACAGCCGGGCCGACGGCTTCTATCTCCCCACCACACTGGCCGCGCTGCGCCGGCACCGGGCCGAGGGTGCGTCCGTCGCCCTGGTCTCCGGCACCTTCCCGCCGCTGCTGGCCGCCATCGCCGAGGCGGTGGGGGCGCAGTTCGCCCTCGGCGCGAGACTCGAACGCTGCGGGCCGCTGCTCACCGGCGAACTGATCGGCCCCCCGGCCATCGGCGAGGGCAAGCGCACCCTGGTGCGCCGGCTCCTCGCCCGCCACCCTGACATCGACCCGGCCGACTGCTGGGCCTACGGCGACCATCCCTCCGACCTGCCCATGCTGCACAGCGTGGGGCACGCGGTGATGGTAGCCCCGGACGGGACCCACACCACCGTGCCCCCGTACGCCGCCGGGACCGACGGAGGCGGGTGACCGCGGCGGACCGCCGGCTCCGGCCGGACCGGTGCGGTTGCCGATGCGGATCACCGTGCCCTGCCCCCACGACGGTCACGCGCCTGGGTGCGGCTCACGAAGGCCGCCGGACGATCACTGACCGCTTGGAGAACGCTCACGGAAACCCGGGCTGCACCGGCGTCCGGGGTGCAGCCCGGGTGCTTCCACAGCCCGGAGAAAAGGCTCGGCAGGGGATGAGGATCCGGTCCGGAGATCTACGCGGCTTGTTCAGATCGACATCTTGGTTTCCTGGTTGTTCCACAGCGCGGCCGATGAGTTCGTGGCGCTCGCTCGGTCCAAGCTCGTGACAGCCCAGGAAAGGACACCGCCATGTCGGAGCTTCTCGTCGACTTCATCACCTCCCTCGACGGCTGCGCATCGGGAGAGGGATGGCCCGGCTTCTGGGGCCTTGAGGGCCCGGAGTACCTCGCGTGGCTCGGCGAGCAGCCCGAGGTCACCTACCTGATGGGAGCGAACACCTACCGCCTGATGTCGGGGTTCGCCGCAGGCGAGGTCCCGAGTGGCCAGGACGAGTTCAGGCCCGAGGAGGAGGCGTCCGTCGACGAGCTCACGCGAGCGTCCAAGGTGGTGTTCTCCTCCTCACTCCCAGAGCCGCTGACGTGGGCCAACTGCACGCTCGTCCGCGGCGACGCCGTCGAGGCGGTCCGCGCCATGAAGTCGAAGGGCCCGGGGCTCCTCAGCACGATCGGCAGCCTCAGCCTGTGCCGGTCCCTGCTCCGAGCCGGACTCGTCGACCGCTTCCGGGTCGTGATGTTCCCGGTGATCACAGGGGCCACGGGCGCGGAGCGCATCTACGACGGCTATCCGGACGTCGCCCTCGAGATGATCGGGCACCGCACCTTCGACGGCCGCATCCAGCTGGTCGAGTACAAGCCCCGCGTGCTCGAGCACCCGCCGCTCGGCGCCCCTGCGTGACATCGCCCCCGTCCGCCCGTCCGGACGCGGCCGCCCGCTGCTGCGCCCAATCGCCGACCCGCACGTGGCACGCCGCCCTCACGACCGGGGAGCGGCTCCCTCTCCCCGCAGGGCGGCGGCGTGCCCGTGGTCCCACAGACAGACCAGACTGCGATCGCCCCCGTCGTCACGGATGTCGGCGTTGACGTCGGAGAGGAAGGACGTCAGGAACGGATGACGGCCGTGCCAGCGGCGGGCGTACCAGTCCGCCACCTCCTCCTGGTCCAACAGCCGGGCCATGGCCCCGGACGCCAGGAGCAGGACGTCACCGGACCGCGTGACGACCCGCTGCCAGACCAGGTCCGAGCCGTCCTCCGCGACGGCGGGCAGCGAACGGCCGGCCAGGGCGGCATCGGGCGTCAGGAGCGGCGTCCAGCGCGGCGCGCCCTCCGCTCCGTCCCCCGCGCGCAGCCGCAGCAGCCGGGCGTCGCCCACCCCGAAGACGAGGTGCTGCCGTTCCCGGTGGTCGCCCAGCTGGGACAGCAACCCGTAGAGGGAGGTCGCCACCTGGGCGTCCTCGCTGGCGTGCACCACTCCCGCGGTGTTCGCCCGGCCCACCAGGCGCACGGAGTTGGCCACCCCTGCCAGGACGGTCCGAAGGGCGGATGTCACCGACGCGTCGTCACCCTCACCGAAGGGGCCGTCGCGGAACGGCGAGGTGCCGGACGACAGCTGGGTGACCAGGGCCCGGCAGGCCGCGGTGGCGGCGGACTGGGACAGCGGAGCGTGGGGCGCTCCGGGCGCGACGGCGCTCAGCAGAACCGGGGAGCCGGAGCCGTCCACCAGCCGTAACTGCACTGCGTCCCGGCGGTGTTCACGGTCCTCGCGGTGACGTCGGCCGCGTACCGAGGCGGCCCGGACGACCACGGGCCCGAGGTCGGCCCCGTCGACGACGCTGTCCGCGGCCGCGTCCCGGCCGAGCGGCAGTTCACGCGGAACCGCCGGGGACGCCGCCCGCGCGGTCGGCGGCACGGCGTCGTCCGTCTCCCGCAGCCGCGCCTCCAGGAGCCGCACCTTTGCCTCGGCGTCGGCCCGAGCCGCCCGCACCGCCGCCAGCTCCTTCTGCGTGTCGGCTTGTTCCGCCACCGCCTGTCCGGCCCTGGCCTCGGCCGACCGCTGCGCGGCCCGCGCCAGTTCCAGGCTGTTCCCGCTCTCGCCGACGGTGCCCACCAGCCCGGCCCGCTCGGTCTGCCACTGTTCCCGCTGCCTCGCAAGCTCGGCGTCGAACGCGGCCTGCTGTGCGGCGCGCTCGGCCTGGGCGGTACGCCGCAGCACGCGTTCCCGGGCCCGCAGCCGCAGCGCCAGCAGCGCGAGGCTCAGCACGCTGACCGACAGGAGGACCCCGAGCACCAGCGTCGTCATGAGACTTCTCCGTCTCTCACGTCCGGCCCGGCCGCATCGGCCGTGTCCTGTCCCGCGCCGGGCGGGGAACTGATGCCGGGGAATGTGTTCGTGTCGGGCAAGGCACCACCGTCCGGCGAGGAACCGGCAGTCACAGGGCCGGCCGGCCATCCGTCGAGCAGCCGTGACAGCCGCCGGGCGGGCCGGCCGCCGGCCCGCGCCTGCAACCGCAGCCAGCTGTCGGCGGCGGTCACCGCGGCCGGCTCGGCGGCGGTCACGTCCCGGGCCGTCGCGTCCAGGAGCCGCAGCGCCCGCGCCAACCGGGTCCGCGTCACGGCGGCCGTCAGGGCGTGGCGTCCGTCCAGCGCCGGGACCAGTTCCTCGCGCAGCAGCACGTCGAGCCCGGCCCGCTGCGGCCGGGTGAGGGCCCAGCGGGGGACGACGGCCCGGACCGCGACGGTGTGCCAGGGCCGCGGCCACGACCAGAGGCGGTCGGCGTTCCATCCCGCCACGGAGTCCAGGCCGAGCCCGTCCCAGTCGTCCTCGGCGACCACGACCACCGACGCCCTCGGAGCACCCGGGCGCACCAAGACCTCGGACAGGTGGGCATCCGGGACGTCCGAGTCGCCTCCGCCCGCTCCGGCGACGGACGGTGTCCGCTCGTCGCGGACCACGTGCAGCAGCAGGTGACCGTCCACCGGCCGCGCGTCCAGCCGTACGACGTCGGGCGGGAGGCCGCGGTGCAGCGCCGCCGCCAGCGGGCGGATCGCCGGCTCCGGCCCGCTGAGCGCGACCCGCAGCCGCGGGGCATGTCCCGCCGCCAGCACCGTCAGGTCCTCGGCGAGGGCCGGGCTCAGCCCGCACGCCCGCGCCAGCGGCAGCTCGGCGAGCGCGGACACCGCATTCAGCAGCCGACCGGACCGGTCGGCGCCCGAACGGCTAGCCACGTCCGACCCCGCGGACGATCCGGCCCTTGCGCAGACACCGGGGGGTGCCCTCCTCGTCCGCGGCCATCAGGGGCGGTGCGACCAGCCACTGGACCGGCGGGGAGACACGGTCGCAGACGTCCGGCTGCTCGAAGCAGTCCTTGCTGCGGGGACCGGTGAACAGCCGGGTCAGCTCGTCCGGGTCGACCACGGCCCGGCGGCCCGCCCAACCGGCGGGGTGCACCAGCTCCGCGGCCAGTGCGAGGCGCCAGCTCCACCACCAGCTTCCCCGCAGGGCCGGGGCGTGGTGGTGGAAGCCCAGCACCGCGTCCAGGGAGTGCAGCCAGGCCACGGCGGTCTGGGCGTCCTCCGGCCCGGCCCACGTCCAGCCCGGCACGGGTTCCGGGTACACGCTGGCCAGCAGCGCGA
This sequence comes from [Streptosporangium] indianense, assembly GCF_021474405.1. Classification (GTDB taxonomy): domain Bacteria; phylum Actinomycetota; class Actinomycetes; order Streptomycetales; family Streptomycetaceae; genus Streptomyces; species Streptomyces indiaensis. The sequence goes on along the minus strand of NZ_JAKEIO010000096.1, from coordinate 5,146 downwards.
GCTGATGGACCGCTTGCTTGCGGAAGTCCTCGCGCACCCAGGGGACCCAGCGCCGCTTCCGGGCGTCCGGCCAGCGGCCCAGCCCGGCGTCGAGCGCGAGCAGCCCGTCCGCCTGCCAGATCCGGAGCAGCGCCGTCAGCAGCAGGTCGTCGTCCTGGGGAGAGGAGAGCAACGCCGCGAGCCGGTCCTGGGACCCGCCCTCCGCCTCGGCCCGGGCCGACTCCAACAGCGCCGTGACCTCTGCCCGTTCGTCCACCGTGAGGTCGGCCCAGCGCGGGACGTCCGTGCGCAGCCGCAGCTCCTCGACCCCGTACTCGGGCAGCGCCGGGACCGCGACCACGGTCTGGCCGGGACCGGCCGGCTGCCCGGGCCCCGGCTCTCCGGGCGCGATGTCGCCCGGATCGAGACCGCACCGCCGCGCCAGCGCGGCCAGCGCCTCGGCCTCCCCGAGCCGGTCCGGCTCGGTCAGCCGCAAAAGCGCGACATGGACGCGGGACCACAGGGCACCGGCGTCCGCGTCGGCGGGCGGCTCCTCGGTGCCGAAGGCGAAGGCGGGGTCGCGGTACCGGTCCCAGATCAGGTCCGCCGAGAGCCGCAGCCCGGCGTGGAAGCGGGCCCGCCGGGCCTCCTGCCGTGCGCTCTCCGCCCGGACCGCCTCGGCCTCGGCCTCCTTCCGGTACCGCTCCTCGAGCTCGGCCTCCGCCCATGCCTGCCGCACGCGTTCCTCCGCGGCGGCACGCGCCTCGCGTTGTTCCGCGGCGGTGCGCCCGGCCGCCTCGGCCTCGGCCTGCGCGGTCTTCGCCGCCCGCCCGACCTCTGCGGCCTCCCGACGGGCCTCGGCCTCCCGCTGCCGGGCCTCCTCGGCCCGCGCCCGGGCCCCGTCCGTCTCCCGCCGGTGTGTCTCGGCTTCGTCCTGCGCCTGCCGGGCCTCCTCCTGGGCGGTCCGTGCCTGCTCGTCCGCCTGTCGGGCTTCCTGCTGTGCGCTGCGCCTGGCTTCCTGGGCGGCCAGGGCCTTTTCGCGTGCGGTGCGGGTGCGCTCCCGGGCGGCCTGGGCCTCCTCCAGGGCGGTCCGCGTCTCCTCCTGGGCGGCCCGTGCCCGCTCCTCCTCCTGGCGGGCGTCCTCCCGGGCGTTCCGGGCGTCCTCCTGTGCCGTGCGGGTCAGCTCGTGTGCTTCCTCGGCCGCCTGTTCGGCGGTGTCGACGTCCTGCTCGGCGGCCCGCGTCGAGGCCTCCGCGGCCGCCTTCTTCTCCCAGGCCCGGTGGGCAGCGAGCCGCGCCCTGGCTGTGGCGTGCGCGGCCTCCTGTGCGGCCTCCGCGGCCTCCTGTGCGTACCGGACCGCCGCCGAGGCGTCGTCGACGCCCGAAGGCGCCCACGGAGCCGGTGCCGTCCGGCCCCGCGTCCCCGTGGCCACGGCGGCGGTGCGCACGGCACGGTCCAGGTCCCGCAGCAGGTCCTGCACCACCGGGGCCGCGTCGTCGTCCACCCGGGTCAGCTCGGTCCCCAGCCGCTGGACCAGCAGGGTCAGTCCGTCCAGCAGCGGACCGGCGGCGGAGGAACGGGTCCGGAGGACCTCGTCGGCCGTACCGGCGAAATCGGCCAGACTGTGGCGAGCCTCGTCGAGGCACGCCTCCGGGCCGTCGGCGGGGGCGTCGGCGGGGGCGTCGGCGGAGTCGGTGCCGGACCGGTGCTGTTCGTTCGCCATCAGTGCTCCCCGCTGTCGGGGTCCCAGCCGGACTGGTACTCACGGGCGGTGATCTCCATGGGCACGCAGTACACCCAGCCCGGCCGCTGCTCGGCCTCCACGAAGCTCTCCGCCTCCGGCATCCGCAGGGCACCGCGGTGCAGCCGGAGCTCTCCCCGGGCGTCCAGCGTGACGCGCACCGGGCTCGACTGCGCGTGCGGGTTCGCCGCCGGCACAGGGAGTTTGTCGAGGAACACAGGATCACCGCCGCCGGGATCACGGACGTAGAAGTAGAGGAACTCCGTCGCGTGCGCCTGCTCGCTGAGGTGCAGTTCGGCGATCCGGCCAGGCGTGGGCTCGACCAGCGGGTCGGGGCGCGCGCCCAGGTGGAACAGGTCCGGGAAGTACGTCAGCAGCGGCGCTCCCGCTTCGCCCTCCTCGGCCGGGAAGACGTCGCGCAGCACACAACCGGGGCTGCCCCACGCCTCCGACGCCGCGCAGATGTCCCCCGGCACCCGCACCATCGGCTGGTGCGCGGCGAAGCGCAGTCCCGCGCGGTTGTTGAGCGCGAGCGCGCCGCGCCCGTCCGTCGTGGGGTCGTCGGGGAGCCAGTAGTGCTGGCGGGGGCCGTGCCGGAACTCGGCCGTCAGATTGAGCCGTTCGTCCACTCGGATGCGGAACCGCATCTCGGCGCCGTGGTCGAAGTCCCATGCGGGAGAGGACAGGTCGCATCCGGCCCGGCGGGCCCGGTTCTCCACCTCCAGGATCCCCCACGGGATGGGACTGCTGCCCGCCCGGGGGCGGATCACGCTGGGCGTACGCACCACCGGGCGCCAAGGGCTCGCGAGGCCCAGGGAGCCGTCCGGGCCCAGCTGCTCGAACGGCGTCCCGGAGCTGAACAGCTCGACGCCCATGGCGGCCAGGCCTTGCAGCACGAAGTCGCACGGCAGGCAGCTGAAAAGACCCTGCGTGACGATCGACAGCTCCGAGTGGATCAGACCGCCGGAGCCCGTGCCGAACGCCCCGACCCGGCCGCGCACCCGGTGCAGCCAGGCCGCCCCCAGGGACGTCGCCTGTTTGGCGAGGAACCCGGTCTCGACTTCCAGCCGTTCGGGATTCCACTCCACCTTGCGGGTGACCTTGCCGTGCAGGTGGTCGGCCCGGCGCAGGGCGTGGTTCACCGCCCGGCGCACCGCCGCCATGGTGCTGCTGCGCCCCGCGAGGACCACCTGGTCGAGGTACGGTGCCGCGTCGGTGGCACCGCTCCCGCCGGCCCGCCCGGCGCGGTCGCCGGCGTGGGCACTCATCCGCCGGAAGGCGTCCGAGACCAGCCCCGCCGCCATCTCGGCCGCCTGCCGGACGAACGGTTCGATCAGGTCGCGGAACTCGTCCTGGGAGAAGACGACGGGGCCGGCGAGGCCTTTCAGCGGCTCGAAGCGCTGGCGCAGATCGGCCAGTTCGTCCTCGGTGAGGCCGGTGTCCCCGTTCTCCTCGCCGAGCGCCCGCTTGACCCGCTCGGCCAGCCGCCACAACGTGCTGAAGCCGGCCTCCCGCTGCTGTGCCTCCTCCGCGTCCTCCAGATCGCGCCCCAGCTCGCGCCAGTGAGTCGGAAGCTCACGGCGCAGCAGCTCGCGGACCTCGCTGCTCACCAGGTGTTCGCGGTGCCCGCCGGCCTGTCGCGCGACCCGGGCGGACAGCGGCTCGCCGGTGTGGTCCGGGTCGCCCCGGCCCACCTTGTCGAGCAGCGTGGCCTTCACCCAGTACAGGACGAGCAGGGTCAGCAGGTCGCCGCCGAGCTGGCCGTGCCCGATCGTGCCGAGGATGCGCGGCTCCAGCATGTAGGCGCGGCCCGAGGTGAACCGGTCCGCCGGATCGAGGGCGGGGGTGAGATCGCGCAGGACCAGGTCCAGCAGCGCGATGTCGGTGGTGCCGCCGCCGATGTCCACGACCAGCATGATGCTGCGCCAGGTATCGGGCTCGCCGGGCACGGGCCGGGAAGCGGCGCGCAGGGCCTCCAGGCCCACGTCCAGGTTCGCGGTGAGGTCCCGCATCACGAAGTAGAGGCCGGCCGCCAGGCCCTCGTCGATGAGGAGTTCGACGTGCGGCACCGACAGCCCGCGCTGCACCAGTTCCACCAACTGGGTCCGGGCCGCGGGGGTGGCCGAGGTGGGGAAGGTCAGCAGGACCGCGCTCAGGTGCCCGGGGGTGCCCGTGTCCTCCCCGTGGGCGACCCGCTCGGCCCGGTCTGCCAGAAGGTGGTAGACGTGCTGGGCCAGGTGCACCGGGGTCGGACCCTGCTCCGACGCCCGGCCGCCGGGCGTGGTGAGCAGCTTCCGCTTGATGCCGGTGATGCCCTCGGTCTCCTCCGGGGTCAGCTCGAAGGCGAGGCCCCGGGCCCGGGACACTCCCGGACGGTCCTGATTGCCGTGCACCTCACGCAGCGAGGTGGCGGGCGCCCGGGTGGGGGTGGTGCCCTGGCCGTAACCGAACTCGACCGCCGCGAGCTGGTGCAGGTCGAGCGCGGGCGTGCGCACGGTCGCGGTCACCACCCGGTGGAGCTGCTCGACCAGCCAGTCCCGCAGTTCCTGCTCCTCCGCCGTCGCGCGGACCTCCTCCACCCACAGCAGCACCCTGGTGGCCACCGCCAGGTTGTCCAACTGCGTCAGCGCCTCGGAGCCGCCCAGCGTGCGGCCCGACGGACCGCCGATCTCCAGCTGCCCTGCACGCAGGGCCTCCAGAGCGTTTCTCCAGGCCCCCGGGGCGTCGTCCGGCGGGGCCGTCAGCGCGGACAGCTGCCGGGCGAGGGCGGCGGCCTGATGCGCGTCCACCTGTCCGCCGGTGTGCGCCCGGCCCAGCAGGGTGACCGTGGACGCGGTGGTGCCGAAGTCGACGGCCGCAGCCAGCCCCTCGACCCAGCGTTCGGGCTTACGCAGCACCAGGTACTCGGCCGAGTGCGGTCGGGGCGCGGGAGCGGGCAGCCCGGGCGGCCACAGCCGCAGCACGGCGGAGGCATGGGCGGTGCCCTGTGTGGTGGGCCCGGTGTACTGCACACGCCAGCTCACGGTGACCGACAGGGGCCGCGTGTCCCGGCCGGACGCCGTGGCCGAGCCGTGGGGATGCACCGCGAACAGCGGCAGCCGCGCCCCGTGCGAGATCCGCCGCGGCCCGTCCACCGGGAACGCGCCGTGCCCGCCGGCCGACCACGACCGGGCGAGCGCGTTGGTGAGCAGCCCCGGCAGCCGTTCGCCCTCCGGCTGCTGGACCTCCACCTGGGCCGGCAGATGTGCCGTCAGATGGGCGGGTGGACCGACAAGTTCCAGCAGGACGTCGGGCAGGAGGTAGCCGTCGGCGTCCGGGACCAGGATGAAGGCGGCGGCACCGTCGGGTACGACCTGCGCGGCCGCGGGCGGTGCCGCCGGAGGCGACGGGGGCGCGGGCGGTGACTGCGACGCCGTGTGCGGGTGG
>NZ_JAKEIO010000095.1 GCF_021474405.1 [Streptosporangium] indianense | reverse complement strand
GAGCGGGGCGGGCGGGGCTCAGCGGTAGTGGACCTCGCCGGCGCGCACCCGGTACGGGTCGCGGTGGAAGACCTCGAAGGACACCGCCGGCCGGCCGCCGAACCGCGCTCCGGCGGCGGCGAGGTTGCGGCCCAGGAAGCCCCGGACGTAGGCCTCCGGCTCCTCGTCGGTCAGCGCTTGGAGGTAGGTGGCGTGCTCCAGCACCGCCCGGACGCCGCGCTCCACCGCCCAGGTGACGTCCACGGCGTGCGTGGGGTACGGGGATCCGGCCACCGCCTGCCAGCGCACCCCCTCCCAGGGCTCCAGGCCCTCCTCGGGGAACAGGTACCGGTTGGCGGCGTCGGCCGCCGCGTCGAGGGCGGCCCGGCCGACGTTGCGGTGGTCCGGGGTGTTCCACGAGACACCGCGCCAGTGGTCGTGGTGATTGAGGGTGAAGACCAGCTCCGGGCGGTGCCGGCGCACCGCGAGCGTGAGGTCCCGGCGCAGGGCGGTGCCGTACTCGATCAGCCCGTCGGGGTGGTCGAGGAACTCCACCTGCCGCACGCCGGCGACCGCGGCGCTCGCGCGCTGCTCCCGCTCCCTGATCGGCGCCGCCTTCTCGGGGTCCAGGCCGTCGATCCCGCACTCGCCCCGGCTCGCCATCAGGTAGACGACCTCCTTGCCCTCGTCGACCCAGGTCGCGACGGCGGCGGCGGCCGAGTACTCGACGTCGTCGGGGTGCGCGACGATGGCCAGGGCCCGCGTCCAGTCGGTGGGAAACTCCTGGAGCTGTTCAGTCATGGGTCAGTTCCTCGTCGGTGGGTCGGGGGTCCGCAAGGCGGTCGGGGCCTTGGGGTGCGGGGTGGAAGAGCAGGGCGGGCAGCAGGGCGCCCGCGGCCAGGGCCAGTGCGCCCCCGGACAGGAACACCGCGGCGGTGCCGAACCGCTGTGCGACGAGACCGCCGAGCAGGGCTCCGACGGGCGAGACGCCGAGGATGATCCACCGGTAGACGGAGTTGACCCGTGCGAACAGCGCGGTCGGGATGCTCGACTGCCGGTGGGACATGCTCATCACGTTCAGCTGGACCATCAGCCCTCCGACGACGGCCAGCGCGGCGAACGCGGCCGGCGGGGTGGGCAGGGCGATCGCGGCCAGGCACAGCCCGACGGCGGGGGCGCAGAAGCCGAGGACCGCCCGTCCGCCGAAGCGTTTCAGCAGCCGCGCGGCCACCAGGCCCGCCAGCACCCCGCCCACGGCGGGGGCGGCGGCGATGACGCCCATGGCCGAACTCGGCAGTCCGAGCCGCCCCGGGGAGACCACCCACACGGGCAGCATGGTCATGGTGGCGGCGAACGCGATGTTGCCGGTGGCGGCGACGGCGGCGAGGCCGATCAGGTCATGGCGGCGTCTGAAGTAGGCGGCGCCCTCGCGCAGGTCCCGCCCCATCGACGCGATCCCGCGGCCGGCGGGCCCCGGCTTCCGGGGCGCGGCCGGCAGGGTCTGCGTGATGTGCGTCCCGAACGGGCCCGGCCGGCGGTGCAGCAGGGCGAGGCCGATCAGCCCGCCCGCGTAGAGCACGGCCGCGACGGTGAAGCCCACGCCGTGCATCGAGGCGAGGACACCGCCGAGGGCCGGGCCCGCGAACTGCGCCGCGAGGGTCTGGCCGGACTGCAGATTGGCGTTGGCCCTGGGCAGCAGCTCGGGGGTGACCAGACGCGGCAGGACCGACTGGGCGGCGAGGTCCACGAAGGTCCCCATCGCCGCGATCAGGAACGCCCCGGCCACCAGCGCCCACACCGGCAGCATCCCCGCCCAGGCGAGCAGGCCGAGCACGGCGACCAGCGGGAAGCGGCACTTCGACGCCCAGTCCATGACGGCCATCGGCGCGCAGCGGTCCACCACCACGCCCGCGGGCAGGATCAGCAGCAGCCACGGTGCCCGCATGGCGACGCCCACGGCGCTGACCACCAGCGCCGAGCCGCTCAGGGAGAGGGCCAGCAGCGGCAGGGTGACCAGGTAGACGCCGTCGGCCAGGTTCGAGCCCAGGACGGACGCCTGGAAGATCCGGAAGGGAGCGCCGAGGCTCCGGTCGGCCGGGGCGGCCGGGGCGGGCTGCTTCGGGAAGGCACGCACGGGCCGTCTCACGCCCCCACCAGGAGCACGCTGTTCATGACCACGCCCGCGCCGGCGTTGAGCACGGGCCCCGCCGAGGGGGTGCCGTGCCGCACCAGCACCCCGGACGCGCGCAGCCCGTACAGGAACGGACCGAGGACGTAGGGGACCTCGGCGTGGGTGACCTCGCCGCTGGGGGTGTGGACGAAGCCGAGGCGGACCCGGTCGGGTTCGACGTGCTCCTGGAGGACGTGGCCGCCCTCGCGCGCGGCCCGCTGCACCTCGGTGCGCCAGGTGTCGTCGGACACTGCCGCCCCGATGACGACGCCGCGGCCTCCGAAGCCGTCCGCGGGCTTGAGGACGAGGCCGGAGCGGCCGGTCAGGGCCTCGCGCGGGGCGGCTCGGCCCGCGGCCGGCTCCAGCCGGACCGTCCTCGGGATGTACGCGGTGACGAACTCCCGCTCCCGCGAGGGCAGTCGGTCCAGGTCCTCCCAGAGCCAGGCCAGTGTCTTCTTGTTGGTGAGCAGCATGGTGGCCTCCGGCGTGAACATCCGCACGGCGCCCGTGGACACGGCACGGGCCAGCGCCGCCAGGCCGGGACTCGCGCCCTGGCCGTGGCTGACGAACGAGCGGAACACGCCGTCCACCGGGCGGTCACCGGCCCTGAGGCGGCCGTCCGGGCCGGTGGTGAGGTCCTCCAGCGGGTGGCTGAACAGCTCGATGCCGTGACGCCGGGCGCTGCGGAAGACGGGCGCGAGCCACGCGGCGAACCGGGCGGGGTCCTCGGCCAGCCCCGGCAGGTTGCCCACCCGGTAGTGCGGGAGGAGGACGGAGGCGCCCGCGGGCAGCGCGAGGAAGGACCGCAGGGCCCCGGCCCGGGCCTCGACCGCCGACGGTGGTGCGGTGAGCGCGGGCCCGCCGGGCAGCGGTGTACGCCGGTAGTGCCGCAGGAAGCGGTCCGGGACCAGGTCGGCCTGGAGCACGCCGCCCAGGGCGCTGTCGATGTTGAGTTCGACGAACCGGGGCGTGCCGCGCTCCATCAGGATGTCCGGGCGGATCGCGGCCAGCAGGTGCCCGCCGAGCGGGGCGTCGTGGTCGAGCAGGGGGAACGCCTCGGGCCGGGAGCCGAGCGCCGCCAGCAGCTCGCCGGCGGTGCGGGCCCGGCGCAGGGCGGCGTCCAGCACCAGCCGGGCGGCGCGGGCGGACAGGTCCGCCGTCCTGCGGTGGTCGTCGGCGGGCAGCAGCAGGGGACGCACCGGCCGCCACGGACCGTCGGCGCCGTGGACACCGTCGAACAGCGCGGCGGCCGCGCGGGCGTCCTGGGCGTCGCCGGCCGGCCCGGTCGCCAGGGCCACGGGCTCGTCCCCGCCGGCCGTGTCCGTCCGGCGGGCCCTTCCCACGCCTCCCATCAGCCGCTCCGGCCGTGGAGCAGCGCGCCGAGCCGGTCCAGGCCCTCGCGCAGCACGGACTCCTCGCGCGCGAAGGTGACCCGCAGGCCCTGTTCGCTGTCGAAGACCTCGGCGGGCATGAGCAGGACGCGGCCCCGGTCCAGGACGCGCCGGCCCAGCGCGAGCGATGTCTCGCCGGTGTGCAGCGAGAGCCAGGCGAACGGCGTCCCCTCGGGTTCCATGACGCGCACCGCGCCCTCGTGCCCGGCCGCCCAGGCGCGCAGGACCCGGTATCCGTCCGAGGTCAGCGTCCGGTACCGCTCCAGGTAGTGCTCACGGCGCTCCAGGACCTCGGCGGCCAGCCGCTCGGTGAGCACCGAGTTGGAGATGGTGGTGAGGTGCTTGAGCTCCATCGCGGCACGCACCAGCTCCGGGGGACCGCACATCCAGCCCGTCCGCAGCCCGGGGAAGCCGTAGACCTTGGAGAGGCTGGAGACGGACACCGCCCGCTCGTAGCGGCCGAGCAGCGAGTCGGCGGCGAGGTCGGCCACGTACTCCTCGTCCAGCAGCAGGTGCCCGCCGTGCCGGCGCAGCGCGGCCAGCAGGGGTTCCGTGTCGTCGTCGGCGAGTCGTCGTCCGCTCGGATTGCAGGGCGAGTTGAGCACGACCACCCTGGTGCGCGGTCCGATCAGCCCGGTGGCGGCCGCCACGTCGGGGCGGCCGTCGGCCGTCAGGCCCACGCACGAGACCTCGCACCCGAGCGCCTCGGGCACCGCGCGGGCCTGCTGCCAGCCCGGGGTGAAGACCACGACGTGGTCACCGGGCCGCAGCAGCGCCTGGTAGAGGAGGTACAGGGCCTCCTGGGCCCCGTGGGTGATGCCCACGTGGCCGACGTCCCGGCCGTAGCCGTCCGCGACGAGCGAGCGGAGCCGGTCGCCGCCGGCGTCGGTGCCGTAGTCCAGGACCAGGTCGGCCGGCCACGGCAGGTCGCCGACGGTGGAGCAGTCGACGTGGCTGTCGCCGAGGTCGATGTCGTAACGGCCCCTGGCGTCCTCGAAGACCCAGCGGCGCATCGGGTACCCGGTGCCCGGGCGGGCCCGCCTCATGCGAGCGCCCCCTCGGCCAGCCGCCGCCCGAGGCCCGCCGCCCAGCGGCCGCGCAGCACCGGGCGGACCACGCCGGTGAGGGTGACGGTGCCGTCCTCGCCGATGCCGGCCTCGACCTCTCCCCCGGGCATGCGGACGGTGACCCGTGAGCCGGTGAGGCCCAGGGCGTGCGCGGCGACGGCGGCGGCACAGGCGCTGCTGCCGGAGGCGAGGGTGTACCCGGCGCCCCGCTCGAAGATCTCGATCCGGAGGGTCTCCCGGTCGATCACGTCGAGCAGTGCGACGTTGATCCGGTCCGGGAACAGCGCGTGGTCGCGCACGGCCGCGCCGACCGTACGGGCCAGGGCCTCGTCGGCGTTCCGGCCGGGTACGGGGATCACGCAGTGCGGGCTGCCGAGCCGCACGCAGGTGACCTCCCACCGTTCCCCGGCGGCGAGCAGGGGCTCGCGCAGCAGGGTGCGGGCGGGGCCGGCCGCCCCGACGGCGCGGCTGTCCAGCGAGGCCGTGCCGAGCTCGGCGCTGACCGTGCCCGCGTCGAGGTCGAGCACCCGGACGGTGGCGGGGCCGGCGGACGAGTGCAGTGTGAAGGTGTCCGCCTCCGTGTGTCCGGACTCGCGCAGGTACCGGGCGAAGATCCGCAGGCCGTTGCCGCTCTGCGGGCACTCGGAGCCGTCCGCATTGAAGGTGAGCAGCCGGAAGCCCTCCTCGGCCGGCAGCGGTCCGTACAGCAGACCGTCCCCGCCCAGGCCGTGGTGGCGGTCGCAGGCCAGCCGGACGTGCTCGGGCAGCGGCACGAAGCCCGTGCCGCTCGGGTCGATGACGATGTAGTCGTTGCCCAGCGCCTCGTACTTGGCGAAGTCCATGGCCGGGAAGGCTCCCCCGTTCACCGGCGCCCGCTCAGACGCCGGTCGGGACCGGGGCGCCGGCACGCATGCGTTCCAGCAGCGTGTCGAGGTAGTCCCGGGAGGTGTTGAGCCGGATCATCGCGCCGAGGGCGATGTCGCGTCCCGCTGCCGGATCGGCGCTCACCAGCGGGCCGATCACGTTCTTGAACCAGCCGGCGGCGTGTCCGGCGTCCACCCCGATGTGCAGGTCGTGGTAGACGATGCCGACCTCGTCCAGGTCGTGGCGCCGCCAGGCGTCGACCACGCAGCGGAACCGGCGCGGTGCCAGGTACTCGGTGACGCCGAAGTAGCCGACGGCCTTGTGGTAGTGGCGGCGGGAGAGGGCGAGGCAGGCCGAGATGTTGCCGGAGATCCCCGCTTCCAGCAGGAACTCGCGGCGTATGTACGCGGAGTCGGCGCCGATCGCCTCCAGCGCCTGCGAGAAGAGGGTGGTGTGCACCCCGGCGGGCTCGCCGTTGCCCATCTCGTCCCAGTAGTTGGCGGCGATCTCCATCTTCTCGGCGCCGTGCCGGCCGATCTGGAGGAGGGCCAGGATGTCGTCGAAGCGCGGGTCGAGGCTGGTCTCCTGGGCGAGCAGCAGGCGCAGGTCGTCCGTGCTGCCGTGCTCGGCGAGATGCCGGTGGTAGAGGGGGTGCCAGCCGGCCGGGTGGTCGCTGATCACCGCCTTCAGCCAGCGGACGTACTCCGGGCCCGACTCGGGGTGGCCGGTGACGCTCGACTCCGGGATCCGCCGGAGCTCGTGGCCGAGCACGGCCCGCTCCAGGACGGCCGCCACGTCCCGCAGGATCGGCTCGCGTTCGTGGTCCGACTCCTGGACGGGGCGGGCGGAGAACTCGCGGTCGTAGATCAGGGCCAGCGCGCCGTGCACCTCCTCCAGGGCCGCCCGGTCGCCGTCGTCGTAGGCGCGGCTCGTCAGCGCGTGGCACGCCGCGGCGAGGTCGGCGCGGAAACCGTAGTCGTCGGACATCCGGAGCAACTCGTCGGCGGAGCGGTGTTCCAGGTCGCGCAGGACCGCCAGCACGCCCTCGGCGAGCACGTTCTTGCCGTCGGTACAGCTGTGGTGGGATGCCGTGTACATGTGGAGTGCCGTCCGTCCTGTCAGTTCTCGTCGTCGAGCGCTGCGGCGTCGTGCTCGTCGCCGTACCACTTCTCGCTCCAGCGCGAGAAGGCGACGATGAAGATGTCGCGGTGGCCGGGCCGTTCCCCGGTGGCGACGATGTCCGTCACGTCGTGGGCGATCCGCCGGTCGTCGAGGAGGACCGCCCGGCCGGGCTCCAGCGTGCCGTTCCAGAAGGGCTTCTCGTCCCCGGGGTTCCACAGCCGCGTCTCGCCGCCCGTGACCCCTTCCCGGCGCAGGACGCCGATCATGACGAACTCGTGCCCGTCGTGGTGCACCCCCTCCGGCGTGAGCGGACCGGGCCGGCCCCGCTCCGCGCGGCTGCGGTTCTGGTGCACGTTGATCTGCCAGTCCTCATTCCGGTCCAGCCCGATCTCCCGGGCGCCCACGGCGATGAGGGGGGTGAAGTCCGCGTCGAGGGGCGGGTACGTGCGGCGCATGCCGCCGCCGACCGGGTTGAACTTCTTGAACGCGGTGTAGTCCCGGTGCGGCAGCAGCCCGAAGCTCCACCCGCCGTCGGGCGACGCCGTCAGCCGGTACTGCGAGAACTTCTTGTACCGGGTTCCGTGCCCCATGTAGGGGTCGACCGGCAGCTCGTCGTACGTCGCCAGCAACTCCGTCGTGACCGGCGGCAGTTCGATCAGGGAGAAACCTTCAGCGCCGAGCGGCATGACAGTCCTTCGCGTCGTCGGGGAGGTGGGTCACTTCTGCCACCGCTCGGTCTCGGCGAAGAACCCGTCGATGCCCGTCGTACGGCCCGACTCCACCGCGTTGCGGTAGACGAAGGAGCCCACGGCCAGATCGAGGACGCCGAGGCCGAAGGGGGAGAAGATGCGCGGCTTGCCGTCGCCCGGCCGGACCCTTCCCTCGATCACCTGGGCCAGGGTCCCGTCGACGAAGTCGCGGTGGCCGCAGCTCTGTTCCGCCAGGTGCACGGAGGTGTTGGCGGTCAGGCAGTGGTCGACGTCGTCGACCACGTTGTGCGCGCCCAGGATGATCTCGGGTGCGATGTCGCGCAGGGAGATGTTCAGCACCACCTGGCCCGGCTCGAAGAGGTGCGGGTCGGTGATGTAGGGGGTGCCGGCCGTCGTCGCCAGCACCACCAGGTCGGCGCCCTTCACGGCGGACTCCAGGCTGTCCGTGCGCTCCGCCCCGGTGCCCAGCGTCTCGCGGGCGTACGACACCAGCGCGTCGGCGTAGCCGGGCACCTGGTCGTACAGGGCGAACTGCCCGATGTCCCAGCCGTCCGCGACGAAGAAGTCCAGGATGTTGCGGGCGATGACGCCCGCCCCGACGACGGCGATCCGGGCGGCGCGGGAGGAGCCGTGCAGCTGCGCGGCGCCCAGCACGCAGGACGCCGCGGTGCGGGCGGCGCTGATCTGGGACGCCTCCAGGCAGGCGAAGGGGTATCCCGTGGCGTAGTCGTTCAGCAGCAGGACGGCGGACGCCCTGGGCACGTTGCGCTCGACGTTCTCGGGGAAGCTCGCGATCCATTTGATGCCGGCCACGTCGTAGCCGCCGCCGAGATAGGCGGGGAGCGCGATGATCCGCGCCGAGGGCTTCTCGGGAAAGCGCAGGAAATAGCTGTTCGGGTTGACCGAGTCCCCGCCCTCATGGGCCAGATAGGCGTCCCGGACGATACCGATCAGTTCTTTGCGCGATTCGGAGATCACCTCGCGGGCGACCGTACCGCTGACTACATCGAATCCGAACATGAGGTTCCCCCAAGAGTTCACGGAGTTTCATCGGCCCATCACGGCCGGAAGCTGGGAAACGGGGTCGACGCCGAATCGCGCGGCGACCCAGTCGTCGTCGTACACGGTGCCGAGGTAGCGCTCACCCATGTCGGGCGCCACGGCCACCACCCGGGAACCGGCGGGAATGTCCAGGGCCCGGCTCTGGACCGCCGAGAACACCGATCCGCTGGAGCCGCCCACCAGCAGGCCGTGCCGCCGGGCGAGCATCCGGCAGGCCTTCACCGCCTCCGCCTCCTCCACCAGCATGATCTCGTCGATCAGGTCGGTGCGGCTGATCTCCGGCACGCGGCTGGTGCCGAGGCCGGGCAGATGGCGCGGCCCGGGCCGGCCGCCGAAGGTGACCGAGCCGACGCTGTCGACGGCGATGATCCGGGTGCGGGGCGAGGCCTCACGGAAGTGGGAGGCGCATCCGGTCAGGGTGCCCGTCGTGCCGGCGCCGACGAACAGGTAGTCCACCCTGCCGAGTTCGGCGAGGATGGACACGGCCGTGTGCGTGGCGTGGACGCGCGGGTTGGCCGGGTTGGCGTACTGGTTGAGCCACACCAGCGCCGGGTCCTCGGCCAGCATCCGCCGGATCAGCGCGATGCGCGTCCCGAGGAAGCCGCCGTTGGCGTCCCGCTCGTCGACCAGGACGACGTTCGCGTGCAGGGCCCGCATCAGCGCGACGCTGTGCGGTGAGGCGTTGACGTCGGTGACGCAGGTGAAGTCGTAGCCCTTCGCGGCGCAGACCACCGCCAGGGCGACCCCGAGGTTGCCCGACGAGGACTCCACGACCTGTCCCCCGGCGCCGAGCAGCCCGCGCCGCTCGGCGTCCTCGATCAGCCCGACCGCGGTCTTGAGCTTCACCGAGCCCGCCGGGTTCAGCCCCTCCAGCTTCAGGAACAGCTCGCTGCCCGGCAGGACGTCGGGGAACCGCAGGAACACGTCGTCGGTGACGACGTCGTACACGCAGTCCTTGATCATGCGCTGTCCCGGCGCGCGGTCGCCAGCGACTCGAGGACGGCCATGGCGCTGGTCAGCTTCATCTCCGCCTGCGTCCAGGCGAGGGTGCGCTCGCCCTCCAGCACGCCCGCGGAGATCTCGTCGCCGCGGTGCGCCGGCAGGTCGTGCATGAGGACGGCCCCGGGCCTGCGGCCCATGAACGCCTCGTCGATGTAGTAGGGACGGAAGAGCTCCCGCCAGTCGGCGTCCGGCTTCGAGGTGCCCGTCGTCTGCCAGCGCGTCGTGTACACCACGTCGACGGCGTCCGGCGCCTCGTCGAGGGAGTGCGTCTGGCGCAGTACGGAGCCGTTGGCCCCGGCCCTGCTCCGGGCCGCGGCCAGCTCGTGCTCGGGCACGCCGTAGCCGGGCGGGGTGAGCAGCGTCAGCTCCGTCCCCGGGTAGTGGGCCAGGCCGTGCGCCAGCGCGACGGCACTGTTGTTGCCCTCGCCGACGTACAGCACCTTGACGCCCTCGACGGCGCCGAAGTGCAGGTTGATGGTGGCCAGGTCGCAGACGCCCTGGGTGGGGTGCTCCTCCTGCCCCATGGCGTTGACCACGGGGATCCCGCCGTAGCGGGACAGGGTGCGCAGCTGCTCGACGGGGCCCGCGGTCCGGGCGACCAGCAGGTCCAGCATCCGCCCGAAGACCCGGCCGGTGTCCTCCAGGGACTCACCGGTCTCCAGCTGGAGGTCGTGCGGGCCGTAGCTGATGACCTGGGCACCCAGCCGGAGCGCGGCGGTCGTGAAGGCCGTGCGGGTCCGGGTGGAGGTCTTGGTGAACAGGATGCCCGCGATGGTGTCCCGCAGCGGGCGGTCGTGGTCGCCGCGGGCGGCGAAGAAGTCGCAGGACCGGCGCACCAGGGCGTCGAGGTGTTTGCCGTCCAGCTCGGACAGCGAGAAGACGCCCGTCTCGGGGACGCTCTCGGGTGTTCCCAGGAGGGAACGGCTCTCTGCGGTCATGTCCTTCTCCCGTGTCCGTCGTCACAGCAACCCGGCGGACATGAAGGAGTCCCGTGCACCCGGAACGTCCAACACGCCCACCGATTCGAAGAGTTGAAAGGTGTGCCGGGCACTGGCCCGGATGCCGTCCCGGGTCTTGTCCGGGGCGTAGACGTCGGCGAGGACCTCGCTCACCGCCGCCTCGTCCAGTCCCGCCGCCCGGAGGGAGCCGCGCACCGGCACCAGGTCGGGCGTCAGGCTGCGGCTGACCAGTTCCGGCAGACAGCGCGACGCCCGCTCCCGCAGAGCGGGGCTCAGGTCGTGCCAGAGCTCCTTGAAGAACGCCGCGAAGTACGCGTGGTGGCGTCCCTCGTCCTGGGCGTGGTCCCGCACGACCTCCCGTACGGTGCCGACCACCGTCTGGTCCTTGGGGATGTCCTTCAGGATCGAGGTGACCAGCGTCTCGAAGACGACCACCTGCAGCAGTTGGACGAGGACCGTCTCGCCGGGCATGACCGAGGCCCCGAGGCCGTCGAGGCGTTCGAGGAACGGGGCGAAGTCGTAGTCGGGCACCGCGACGCCGGTCGCACCGCTCACCTGCTCCACCACGTCCAGGCTGTACAGGGCGTGATAGGCCTCGTCGCAGTAGATCTTGTAGGCGTCCAGCCGCGTCGCCGCCGGCAGCGGCAGGCCCGACGTGCCGTTCGCGATGCGCTCGGCCGCCCGGTTCACCACACTCGTCTCGAAGTGCATCGTGAACTGCATGTACTGGTACAGGTGCCGTGCGGTGATCCGGTACCGCTCCTCGGGCTCCAGGGCGGCCACGAGGGGATGGTCCAGGTACGGGATGAGCGTGTGCGGGAAGAGGGTCTTGCCCTCCTCCAGTTCCCGTGCCATGACCCGCCGCGGGTCGGTCCGCACCCCGGCCTTGTCGTACCAGCCGTCCAGCGGCGACTTCATCTCAGCTCTCCTGATGTCTAGATTCCCGTGACCGCGGAGGCCATCAGCCACAGTCCGACGGCGACCAGGGCCGCCCCCGCGACCGTCTCCAGGACGCGGCGCCATCCGTCCTTGCGGAACACGTCCCCCATGCGGGCGACGATCGCCGCGTACGCGAGCAGGGAGAGGAAACTCAGGGCGACATGAATGGCCGCCAGGAGCAGCGAGGAGGAAAGGGACGACCCGTCCGCCGGAATGAACTGCGGCAGCAGGGAGGTGTAGAAGACGCCGACCTTCGGGTTTCCCAGACTGGTCAGCGCGCCTTGGCGCCAGTCCCTTCCGGAGCGCGCGGGCGGCGCCTCCCGCCCGGTCTGGCGGGCCGCGTCCGGTGTCCCGGTCCGGCGTGCCGCCACGAGCGCCTGCACGCCGAGATACACCAGATAGGCGGCACCGGCGGCTCTGAGCAGGTTGAACAGTGTCGGCGACGCGGCCAGGGCGGTCGCGAGCCCGATGGACGACATCAGGGCCCAGGCGACCAGCCCCGCGCACACACCCACGGTGGTGCGGACCGCGCTCCTGAAGTCACCGTTCAGCGTGTTGCGCACCACGACCAGCGTGTCGGCTCCAGGAATGATCACCAAGAGACCTGCGACTGCCACGTACCCTGAGATGTCAATCAATGGGATCCACTGCCAGGTAGGCCGAATTCAGCAGGCAGGCCGGGAGAGAAATCAGTCCCAACGAATGTCGGGGGCCTGCCCGCAACGCTCGAGAGAGAACATGTGACGAATGAGCGAGGACATTTTCGGCCTCCTGCTTTCTGGAATTGCCAGTTGGTACGGGATTTCCGGGTAGTACAGGCTCGGTGGCCCGGTTTCGAGCATCACCTATCACCGTTCAACAACTCCAGCCCCGCGGCCATCATCTCCCTGCAGTGCAGGGAAATGAGCCGCACAGGCCGTGGACGGGTCGGCCGGCGGGCTCCCACAGTGGAGCGAGTCATGTCGCAACCGCCGCGAACGTCTTCGGGGCCCGAGAGAACAGAGACGGAGTGCTCTTGTCCGCACCCACTCCGACCGGCGCCGCCCTGACGCCCCTGGGCCGTCGTTCGGCGGCCGGGCCGCTGCGCATCGGCGTCCTGGTCTCCGCCACCGGCGCCAATCTCACCACGCTGCTCGACCTGCAACGGACACGGCCCGAGGAGTTCCGGGTCTGTCTCGTCGCCTCGCACGCGGAGCGGGTCAAGGCCCTGGACGTGGCACGGCAGGCCGGGGTCGAGGCGTGGCCGGGCGACTTCGACCGCGTCTGCGGAACGGCGTCGGCCGCCGTCGACCGGGCGGGCCGCGAGGCCTACCGGGACCGGGCCCGCCAGTGGCACGACGCGCTGGACGGGCGGATCGCCGACTGGGAGCGGGACAACGGCGAGCTGGATCTGGTCGTCCTCGCCTATCACCGCTGGATCGACGGCCGGCTGCTCGACCGCTACCGGGGACGCATGATCAACCAGCACCCGGCCGACCTGTCGGTCCTGGACGAGGAGGGCCACAGGCGGTTCACGGGCAAGGACCCCGTGCGGCTCGCGATGGCGGCGGGCCGCGAAACGACCCGCACCTCCTGCTTCCTCGTCGACGGCACCCGGGACGGCGGCGCGATCCTCGCGATGGGCCCGGAGGTGCCCGTCGAGGGACGGCGGCCGACCGCCGAGGACGCCGAGGTGCAGGAGATGAAGCAGAAGAGCCTCAGCGACCGGCCGTGTCTGCGGTGGTCGGTGGAGGCATTCGCGGCGGGGCGGCTCGCCCTGTCGGAGCAGCGGCACCGCGACGGCAGCCGGGTCGTGGTGGTGGACGGAGAGCCGACCGAGCTCGGCGGACGGCGACTGACCGGGGAGCCCCTTTCATGACCGACCTCGCCGACGAGCGCATCCCCTCCTACGCCGGGGCGGGCAACCTGGTCTACCGCGAACCCGACGTCCCCCGGTTCGTCTCCGGTTCGGGCAGCTGGCTGACCGCGCACGACGGGCGCCGCTACCTCGACGCGGAGGCCGCCAACGGCACCGTCGCCTTCGGCTACGACGCCACCCTGCTGCAGGAGGCGATGCGGCGCTGCGAGCAGCTGCCCGCCCTGCCCTCGTTCGCCGAGTCCGAGCTGCGGCTCAAGGTGCTCTCCCGGCTGGAACCGCTCGTGTCCGAGGTGCTGGGCACGCCCGGCCGGGTGGAGCTGGACCTCGGCGGGGCCCAGGCCATGGAGACGGCCCTGCGCATCGCGTTCGCCGCGAACGGCCCGGGCACGATCGTCGTCTTCGAGGGCGCCTTCCACGGCCGCTCCGGCGTGACCAGCATGCTCAGTTCCAGCCCGCGCTACCGGGAGTTGCTCGCCGCGTGGGGGCTGGAGGTGGTCCGGCTCCCGAGCCCGGACTCCCAGCGGTGCCCGCACGCCGTGGCGGGAGCCGGCTGCGGGCCGGGCTGCCGTGAGGCCGTCACCCGGTGGGGTTCCGAGCTGAGCGGCGTCGGGGGGCGGGACTTCGGCCGGAAGGTGTCGGCGTTCGTCTTCGAGTCCGTCCAGAACGTGGGCGGCATGGTGGAACCCGACCACGAACTGCTGCGCGCCGCCGTGGACCACGCCCGGGAGCAGGGGGCGGTGGTCATCGCGGACGAGATCTTCACCGGCATGCACCGGGTGGGGCCGCGCTGGGGGTTCCAGCGCTCCGGGGTGACCCCGGACATCGTGGTCACC
Source organism: [Streptosporangium] indianense (assembly GCF_021474405.1). GTDB lineage: Bacteria > Actinomycetota > Actinomycetes > Streptomycetales > Streptomycetaceae > Streptomyces > Streptomyces indiaensis. The sequence goes on along the minus strand of NZ_JAKEIO010000095.1, from coordinate 15,864 downwards.
AGCAAGGGCCTGGCCAACGGCGGTGCGGCGCTGAGCATGGTGTGGTCCCGCGAGCCGCTGGGCAGCCCCGAACGGTACCGGCCGGGCAGCCACTCCTCCACGTACATCGGCATCCCGAGCGCCCTCGCCGTCGTCGACACGGTGCTGGACCGCTGGGAGCGGTGGACCACGGTCGACAAGGACGTCCTGCGGCTGGAGGAGGCCATGCGCGACCGGCTCACCGAGGTCGCCGCGCGCCATCCGGACCTCGTGCGGGGTGTCGATGCGATGGGCGGCACCGCGCGCATCGTCCTCACCGGACCGCACGCCGGCCGGATGCGGCACCTGTTCCGGTCCGGGCACCCGGACGCCGGTGTCCTCGTCGCGACGACCGGGATGGCGCCGGACGTCATCAACGTGCACCCCCCGCTCGTCATCGGCGAACGCGAACTGGACTTCTTCGCCGAGGTCTTCGAGACGGCGCTGAACGGGATCGTCTGATGGGCGTGGAGACGGAGCGGAAGTTCCTCGTCGGCCGCGGCTGGCGCGAGACGGTGGTGCGGACCCGGGAGGTCCGCCAGGGGTACCTGTCCGACGGACCCGAGCGGGCCGTGCGGGTGCGGATCACCGACGGCACCGAGGCGGTCCTCACCGTCAAGGGCCCCCGCGACGGGGCGCGCAGGGCCGAGTTCGAGTACCCGGTGCCGCTCGCGGACGCCGAGGAGATCCTCGCGCGGCTGTGTCCACAGCCGTTGGTGCTGAAGAGGCGGCACTATCTGGGCGGGCGGTTCGACGGCTGGACCGTGGACGAGTTCTACGGCTCCAACTCCGGTCTGGTGCTGGCGGAGCTGGACGCCGAGGACGCGGCGGACGTGGTCGACCTGCCCGAGTGGGTCACCGAGGAGGTCACCACCGACCTGCGGTTCGACAACGCCTCCCTGCACAGCAGTCCGTACCCCACGTGGGCGACGGTCACTGCATCCGCGCCGCGACCGCTGCGGGACCCCGCCGACGCGGAGCTGGTGATCTTCGACAACGACGGCGTGCTCGTCGACTCCGAGCCGATCGCCAACAGCGTCCTGGCGGCGCTGCTCACGGAGGCCGGGTTCCCCACCTCGTACGAGGACAGTGTGCGCCGCTACATGGGCGGCACCCTGGACCGGGTGCGGGCCATGCTCAGGGCCGAGACCGGGCGGGAGCTGCCGACGGGGTTCACCGAGCACTACCGGGCCCGGCTGATCGAGGCCTTCGAGCGGGACCTGCGTCCGGTCGCCGGCATGGCGGACGTCCTCCGGGCCCTGTCCCGGCGTGGCACCCCCTTCTGCATCGCGTCGAGCTCGCCCCGGGACCGGCTCGCCCTCGGCCTGCGCGTGACGGGGCTGGGGTCCTTCTTCGAGGACCGGGTGTACTGCGCGGACGACGTCACGCGGGGCAAGCCGGCACCGGATCTCTTCCTGCACGCGGCGGTCCGGATGGGGGTAGACCCCGCCCACGCGGTGGTGGTCGAGGACAGCGTGCCCGGGGTCGACGCCGCGACGGCCGCGGGCATGACCAGCATCGGCTACGCGGCCCTGACCCCGGCCGACCGCCTGTCCGCCGCGACCCGCGTGGTGCGGGACACCGCGGGGCTGGCGGTGGAGTTGGGGCTGAAACTCTCCGAGTGAGGCGCCCACGGAGGCAGCCGGGGCAGCCCTCCGGTACGGTCCCGCCATGGCCGAAGGCGACGGTGTGCCGGAGAAGGTGGCGTGGGTCCTGGTCCGCGACGCGGCGGTGCTGGTGACGCGCAGTCACGGCAGAGACCGCTTCTACCTCCCCGGCGGTCACCGTGAGCAGGGCGAGTCCGACCGCGAGACGCTCGTGCGGGAGATCGACGAGGAGCTGCGGGCGGCGATCGACCCCGACTCCATGGTCTACTTCGGCACGTTCGAGATCGGCGAGGGCCATCCGGATCACGACCCCTTCCGGATGATCTGCTACACCGCCGACCACCACGGCCGGCTGACCCCCTCCCGCGAGATCGCCGAAACGGCCTGGTTCCACTACACCGACCACACCCGGGTCTCAGCCGTCGACGGCCTGGCATTCGACGCACTCCACGAGGCGGGGCGGCTGGCGTGACCAGGGGTCAGCCCGGGACGGTGTCTCTGTGTTCGGTGTCCGTCTCCGGGTCCTCGTGGTCGCTCGGCGTCTCGGCCCGGGTCTGGGCGGGGACAGCCGGGGTGGGTGCGGTCAGGAGTCGTGACCAGTGGGTGGTGACTCGGGTGTAGCCGTAGATCACCGACCCCATCGCCAGGAGCAGGAGAGGTCCGGAGACCTCCGGGACGGCTGCCATGCGCGTCGGCAGGTAGCGGTACGACAGCAGGAGCGCGGCGAACAGCGTCGTGCCGTAGGCGACCAGGTAGAAGCCCGCCCGGTCCCAGCCGCGGTCGTGCGCGCGGAGTGCGGCCTCGATGGTGAGGGCGAAGACCACCCCGGCGACGAGGTCCACGCCGTAGTGGTAGCCGAATCCCAGCGTCGCGGCGAGGGTGACCACCAGCCAGAACGAGCCCGCGAACCGCAGCAGCCGCGGCGCCCGGCGGGTGTGGACGAAAATCGCGACGGCCCATGCGGTGTGCAGACTGGGCATGCAGTTGCGCGGCGTGATCCCGTCGTACGTCATCGGCTCGGGGACGCCGACCGGCAGCGGCGTGTGCGGCCACAGGTTCGCCGCCGCCCACTGCACGCCGCCGGTGCCCGAGGCGCCCGGGCCGTAGGCGAAGACCGGTCCGACCACCGGGAAGAGCATGTAGATGCCCGGCCCGAGAAGGCCGATCACCAGGAACGTGCGCACCAGGTGATGGCTCGGGAAGCGGCGCTCGACCACCACATCGCGCAGCTGGTAGAGAGCCACGACGACCGCGGCCACCGCGAGCTGGCCGTAGACCAGCTGGAGCAGGTGGGTGCTGAACGGCGCCGTGGCCTCCACGATCCGGCCCGCCAGCCACGACGGGTTGCCCAGCGCGTGGTCGGCGGTCGCCACGTACTGGTCCAGCACGGTCGGGCGGGTCTTCGCCGTGATGAACAGCCAGGTGTCGCCGGTCTTGCGGGCCGCCACCAGCAGCAAGCCCAGGCCGACGCCCTTCAGCAGCAGGACGCGTTCGGCGCCGGTGCGGCGCGTGACGGCGACGACCCCGAACCCGAGCATCACCCACAACGCACCGGTGCCCAGGGAGTGGCCCTCGGCGGCCTCGGCGCCGGCCGCCCAGCGCACCAGCAGGAGTACGGCGTCGATCCCCAGCGCGGCGCCGGCCGCGATGAACCGCTGCCGCCAGGTGAGCACCACCATCATCAGCGCCAGACCGCCGTACAGCGGCCCCGGCTTGGGGGCGAAGACGAGGGCGTTCACCTGGGTGGTGAGCGGTCCGGGCTCGCCGTGGCCGCGGGCGGCGACCTCCAGTGCGACGAGGAAGGCGAGAGCCACCGCGCCCGCCGTACCCCACAGCGCCGCACGCCGGTGGCGCGATGTGCCCCCCGCGGACATGCCACTTGGTCGGGAAAACACCCGCGATGCCCTGGATATCAATCTTTTGGCCGATTCATCCGAATGGCTGGGTAGATGGTGAGCGATGGCGGGACCACCGCGAGTTCGAACATGCTAACGGAGGGGCCGGACGGCGACCCCGTCATCCGGCCACGCCCACCACCCGGCGCCGCCCTTTTCACGAACACACCCCCACCGCCGTGCGTGGCGCCGCCCCTCTCACGAACACACCCGCACTGCCGTGCGGACCAGCCCCGCGACCCCCCGGGATCGGCTGTGCGGCGGCCAGGCGATCACCGTCGTGACCGTCGGCGCGTCGTCCACGGGCACCGCGGCGAGGCCCTCGCGCAGCTGGGACCGGCAGGACTCCGGTGCGATCCAGCAGGCGCGGCCGAGGGCGATCAGCTGAAGCAGCTGCGTGTGGTCGCGGGCCTCGGGGCCGGGCCCGGCCGGGTAGGTGCCGTCGGGTCCTGGCCAGCGCGGCATGGGCAGGTCGGGCAGGCCGGTGACGTCGGCCGTGCGCAGCCTGGGACGGTCGGTGAGGGGGTGTCCGGCGGGGAGGATCGCGACCTGCCCCTCCGTGCGGAGCTCCTCGGTGTCGAGTCCGGCCGTGGTGTCGAACGGCAGGTGCAGCAGCGCCACGTCGGCCCGGCCGTCGCGCAGCATCGGCCCCTGCTCGCCCACGCCGCACAGCAGCAGATCGACGGTGACCGCGTCGGGCTCGGCGGCGTAGGCGTCGAGCAGTTTCGCCAGCAGCTCGCCGGACGCGCCGGCCTTCGTGGCGAGGACCACCCCGGCCTGGCCCGCGGGGGCGAGGGCGGCCCGGCGGGTGCGGCGTTCGGCGGCCTCGACGGCCGCCAGGGCCGCGCGGGCCTCCCGCAGCAGCACCGCCCCGGCCTCCGTCAGGGTGACCACGCGGTTGCCGCGCGCCAGCAGCGTGGCCCCCAGGCGCCGTTCGAGCTGCCCGATCGCCCGGGACAGCGGGGGCTGCGCGATCCCGAGCCGCTGCGCGGCCCGCCCGAAGTGCAGCTCCTCGGCGACCGCGACGAAGTACCGCAACTCCCTTGTCTCCACGCCGCGATGGTACTGCCGCGAGCTGGGCCGATACCCGTGCGGTATCGCCGCCCACCCGATCGGTGTTGGCCGCGCCGCACCGGGCCCGGACAGGATCGACCGCATGAGCGAACAGACGATCGCGCTGGTGACGGGCGCGAACAAGGGGATCGGATACGAGATCGCGGCCGGCCTGGGCGCCCTCGGTTGGCGGGTCGGGGTCGGCGCCCGGGACCGGGAGCGACGCGAGACCGCCGTGGCGAAACTGCGGGCGGCCGGCGCCGACGCGTTCGGTGTGCCGCTCGACGTGACCGACGACGCGAGCGTGACGGACGCCGCCGCGCTGCTGGAGGAGAGCGCGGGACGTCTCGACGTACTGGTCAACAACGCGGGGATCACCGGCGCCGTGCCGCAGCTGCCCACCTCGGTCGACCCGGCGACGGTGCGGACCGTCGTGGAGACCAACGTGATCGGCGTCATCCGCGTCACCAACGCGATGCTGCCGTTGCTGCGCCGCGCGGCGTCCCCGCGGATCGTGAACATGTCCAGCGGCGTGGGGTCACTGACCCGGCAGACCACGCCCGGCAGCGACACGGGTCCGATCGCCGTGGCCTACTCGCCGTCCAAGACGTTCCTCAACGCCGTCACCGTCCAGTACGCCAAGGAGCTGGACGGCACGAACATTCTCATCAACGCCGCCTGCCCCGGCTACTGCGCGACCGACCTCAACGGGTTCCGCGGCGTCCGCACCCCGGAGCAGGGCGCCGCGGTCGCGATCCGGCTGGCGACGCTGCCCGACGACGGCCCGACCGGCGGCTTCTTCGACGACGAGGGCGAGGTGCCGTGGTAGCCCCTCGTCCGCCCCGAGTACGGCCCGACGGGTGATGTGACGTTCGTCGCGGCAGGGGCGTTCCGGCGTGCCCGGGGGCCTGCCGCCCGGCGACCGCGTCGGCAGCGGCACATCCCCCGTCGCGCGAGGTCACGGGGCCGGCAGGCGGGGGCGCGACAGGAAGGTCCGCGCCCGCGAAGGGCAATATCTGTGCCAGCAAAATGAGAAATAGAAGCGGGGCCCGCAGAATATTCCCCGAGCACCCGTGCGTCCCGGAATTTCCGTACCGCACGGGGCCGAACCCCCCGTGCTACTGTCGATCTCAGTTGCAGGTGTGGTTGCCAAAAGGTTCATTTCCTACGGGGTAATCAGCACGGCGACACGGAATGCACACAGGGTGGATTCCTGAAACCGCCTCCGAAGGAGAAACAACATGGCTACCGGTACCGTGAAGTGGTTCAACGCTGAAAAGGGTTTCGGCTTCATCGAGCAGGACGGCGGCGGCGCCGACGTCTTCGCCCACTACTCGAACATCGCCGCCCAGGGCTTCCGTGAGCTGCTGGAAGGCCAGAAGGTGTCGTTCGACATCGCGCAGGGCCAGAAGGGCCCGACGGCCGAGAACATCGTGCCCGCCTGACATCGGCGCTCGCGCATCTTTCGCAGCCGGGGCCCGCACCTCAAGGGGTGCGGGCCCCGGCTCGCTGCTTTTCCCGTCGGCCCCACCCGGCCGCATCGACTTCGGCTCGTCTCGAGATTCTCTGCGCCGCTCTTCTGCTGCGGATTTCCTTGCTACGCGCCCCTCAAGGAAGGTCCCGCATGAAGCGTGCCCACACACCTCGCACACATGACCGTTTCGGAGGCCACGACGCCGGCCGCCGTTCCGGTGGTCCGCACCGCTCCAGGAGTTACGGAAGCCGCCGGGCTCCCCAGGGCGAATTCGCCCCGCCGAAGACGGTCACACCCCCACTGCCCGCCGTCGAGTCGTTCTCCGATCTCGTCATGTCCGCAGGGCTGTTGGACACGCTGGGCCGCGAGGGCGTGACCGCTCCGTTCCCCATCCAGGCGGCGACCCTGCCGAACTCGCTGGCCGGCCGGGACGTCCTGGGCCGTGGCCGCACCGGCTCGGGCAAGACCCTGGCCTTCGGTCTCGCCGTGCTGGCCCGGACGGCGGGGCGGCGTGCCGAGCCGCGGCAGCCGCTCGCCCTGGTCCTCGTGCCCACCCGCGAGCTCGCCCAGCAGGTCACCGACGCGCTCACTCCGTACGCCCGTTCCGTGAACCTGCGGCTCGCCACCGTCGTCGGCGGGATGCCGCTCGGCAGGCAGGCCCGTGCCCTGCGAGGCGGGGCCGAGGTGGTCGTCGCCACGCCCGGGCGGCTCAAGGACCTCATCGACCGGGACGACTGCCGGCTGGACGACGTCGGCATCACGGTCCTGGACGAGGCCGACCAGATGGCTGACATGGGCTTCATGCCGCAGGTCACCGCACTGCTCGACCAGGTGCGGCCGGGCGGGCAGCGGATGCTGTTCTCGGCCACCCTGGACCGCAACGTGGACCGGCTGGTCCGCACCTACCTGCACGACCCGGTGGTGCACTCCGTCGACCCGTCGGCGGGCGCGGTCACCACGATGGAGCACCACGTACTCCACGTGCACGACGCGGACAAGCACCGGACGACCACCGAGATCGCGGCCCGCGACGGCCGAGTGATCATGTTCCTGGACACCAAGCACGCGGTGGACCGGCTGACCGAGCACCTGCTGAGCAGCGGCGTCCGCGCGGCGGCCCTGCACGGCGGCAAGTCCCAGCCCCAGCGGACCCGGACCCTCACCCAGTTCAAGAACGGGGACGTGACGGTCCTGGTGGCGACGAACGTCGCTGCGCGCGGCATCCACGTCGACAACCTCGACCTGGTCGTCAACGTGGACCCGCCCGGTGACCACAAGGACTACCTGCACCGCGGCGGCCGTACGGCCCGCGCCGGCGAGTCCGGCAGCGTGGTGACCCTGGTCACCCCCGGCCAGCGTCGTGGTATGAGCCGGCTGATGATGTCGGCGCGCATCACCCCCCGGATCGCCCAGGTGCGCTCCGGCGAGGCGGAGCTGAGCCGCATCACGGGCGCACAGGCCCCGTCCGGCGTCCCGGTCGTCGTGCCCGCGCCGCGCGCGGAACGCCCCCGCGGCGGGTCCGCTCCGTCCCGCGGCCGCCGGGGGCGCCGCCCCGCCGGCGAGGCGGGACGGCCCCGGGCACAGCGACGCAGCGGCTCCGGCTCGGCCGCGTAGGACCCCCGGCCCGCCCGACCACCCCCTCTCGGCAGGAGACACCCATGACGCCGGTTCTGACCCAGCCCCACGCCCAGGCCGACACACCTCGGATCCGTGACGACATGACGGTCGAGGTGGCGCTGTCCCTCATGGCCGGGGCCCGGGTCGATCACCTCGTCCTCTGCGACGGGGACGACCAGAGCACGGGCCTGATCACCCTGGCCCGGCTCAACGGACTCAGGAACGCCCCTACGTACACGGACCGAATCCGTCTCCGGGACGTCCCGGAGGGGTGACACACCGGCGGGCGACCGCCACCTGATACCGGGAAGGGCCCTGCCGACGCGCGTCGGCAGGGCCCTTCCCGCCGTGTCGCCGCCGCCCCCCCTTCGCCGGCCGGTACGTGATCGGACACCACCGGATGCCTGCCCTCGGCAGATCCCAAAATCTGTGTTTGTCGCAGTAGACATTTACTCCCTCCGACGTTAACCTTCTGCTCGTAGACATGGTCGGACAAGAACCCGAGAGGACGGAGAGCAGACGCCATCAGGATCGCCCGGCCCGGGAAGCTCCCGGCCCGGGTACCGCAAGACCCCGGATTGGATGGTGGTCCCCGGTCACGCAGCCGCGATCCCCGCACCCCTCCCGTAATCGGGCCGGGTAGCGGAAACAGAAGGTCGGCACCCGAAGAGGGCCGGCAGATGGTGTTGAATTTCCTTCGGGGCCCTGGTGCCGTACGGCGCCAGGGCCCCTCGACGCGTTGCACTACGAGGTGACATGCCAGCAGATACCCCGCTCAGCGATCGTCTGGACGACGACGACTACCCGGCCTACACCATGGGCCGGGCCGCCGAGATGCTCGGTACCACCCCGGGCTTCCTGCGCGCCATCGGCGAGGCGCGTCTGATCACGCCGCTGCGCTCGGAGGGCGGGCACCGCCGGTACTCCCGTTACCAGCTGCGGATCGCCGCCCGCGCCCGCGAGCTCGTCGACAGGGGAACCCCGATCGAGGCCGCCTGCCGCATCGTCATCCTCGAGGACCAGCTCGAGGAAGCCCAGCGCATCAATGCCGAGTACCGCCGTGCGGCACGCGAGGGGTCCGGCGACCCCGACGCCGGTCCGAGCTGACCGCCCGCGGTCCGTCCACAGTCGAGCGGGACCCTCGTCCACTCCTCGTCACCCCAGGCCGGCGGCCTGGGGTTTGTCGTTCCCCGGCCGGTGCGCGGAGTCGCGGCCCGGGGCGAGCCGGTCCCCCGGCCATCAGGTCACCTGTCCCGGACTCTTGACTCGTCGAGCGTAAGTGGCGATTCTCGTCGCACACTTTGCGAGGTCATGACAAGAGGGTCTCGCTGATCCGCCGACCGAGGGACGTGGGCTGTGACCGGTTCCGGACGCCCGTACCGCCGACGCAAGAACGTCACCGTGGTGTCGCTCCTCCTGCTCGTGCTGTCGATCGCGCTCGGCCCCACCCCGAGTGCGGCGGCCGGGAACGACTGGTGGGAGCCGACCGCACGGCCCGCCCCGGACTCCCGGATCGGCGTCACGGGCGAGCCCTTCACCGGCACGAACGCCAAAGGCGAGGTGCGCGGGTTCGTCGACGCGCACGACCACATCTTCTCCAACGAGGCCTTCGGCGGCCGGCTGATCTGCGGCAAGGCCTTCTCCGAGCAGGGCGTGGCCGACGCGCTCAAGGACTGCCCGGAGCACTACCCCGACGGCTCGCTCGCCATCTTCGACTTCATCACCAACGGCGGCGACGGCAAGCACGACCCGAACGGCTGGCCCACCTTCAAGGACTGGCCGCGGCACGACTCGCTGACCCACCAGCAGAACTACTACGCCTGGGTCGAGCGGGCCTGGCGCGGCGGGCAGCGGGTGCTGGTCAACGACCTCGTCACCAACGGCGTGATCTGCTCGGTGTACTTCTTCAAGGACCGCCCCTGCGACGAGATGACGTCCATCCGGCTGCAGGCCAAGCTGACGTACGACATGCAGGCCTTCGTCGACAGGATGTACGGCGGGCCCGGCAAGGGCTGGTTCCGGGTCGTGACCGACAGCGCGCAGGCCCGCAAGGTCATCGAGCAGGGCAAGCTGGCCGTCGTCATGGGCGTCGAGACCTCCGAACCGTTCGGCTGCAAGCAGGTCCTGGACATCGCGCAGTGCAGCAGGGCGGACATCGACAAGGGGCTCGACGAGCTCCATTCGCTCGGCGTGCGCAGCATGTTCCTGTGCCACAAGTTCGACAACGCCCTGTGCGGGGTGCGGTTCGACTCGGGTTCGCTCGGAACGGCCATCAACGTCGGGCAGTTCCTGTCGACCGGCACGTACTGGAAGACCGAGACGTGCAAGGGCCCGCAGCACGACAACCCGATCGGCAACGCGGCGGCGCCCGCGGCCGAGAAGAAGCTCCCGGCGGGCGAGGAGGTCCCCTCCTACAGCGCCGACGCGCAGTGCAACGTGCGCGGACTCACCGACCTCGGCGAATACGCGGTGCGCGGCATGATGAAGCGCGGCATGATGCTGGAGATCGACCACATGAGCGTCAAGGCCACCGGCCGGGTGCTCGACATCTTCGAGTCCGAGTCCTACCCGGGCGTGCTCTCCTCGCACAGCTGGATGGACATGGACTGGACCGAGCGGGTCTACGGCCTCGGCGGCTTCATCGCCCAGTACATGCACGGCTCCGAGGGGTTTATCGCGGAGGCGAAGCGCACCGAGGCCCTGCGCGACAAGTACGGCGTGGGGTACGGCTACGGCACCGACATGAACGGCGTCGGCGGCTGGCCGGGGCCGCGCGGGGCGGACGCTCCGAACAAGGTCACCTACCCGTTCAAGAGCGTCGACGGCGGCTCGGTCATCGACCGGCAGACCACCGGTGAGCGCACCTGGGACCTGAACACCGACGGCGCCGCCCACTACGGCCTCGTACCGGACTGGATCGAGGACATCCGCCGGGTCGGCGGCCAGGACACCGTCGACGACCTGTTCCGGGGCGCCGAGTCCTACCTCGGCACCTGGGCGGCCTCCGAGCGGCACGAGTCCGGGGCCAACCTGGCGGCCGGTGCCGCCACGTCGGCGAGTTCCTCGGAGTGGAGCCTGTTCACGAGCTACAAGCCGCACCGGGCCGTCGACGGCGACCGCGGCACCCGCTGGGCGAGCGACTGGAGCGACGACCAGTGGTACCAGGTCGACCTCGGCTCGCCGAGGACCGTCGGGCGGGTCACCCTCGACTGGGAGCGGGCGTACGCGAAGTCGTACCGGATCGAGCTGTCGGCCGACGGCACGACCTGGCGGACCGTCTGGTCCACGACCGCCGGTGACGGCGGTCTGGACACCGCGCGCTTCGCCGGGACGCCCGCCCGCTACGTCCGCGTCCACGGCCTGGAGCGCGGCACCGGCTGGGGCTACTCCCTGTACGAGGTCGGCGTCCACAGCGGCTGACGGGCACGAGAGGGGCTCCATGGCACGGTTGCCGTCCGCCGAGCGGCGGCGACAGCTCACCGAAGCGGCGATCAGGGCGATGGCCCGGGACGGCGTCCCCAGGACGACGACCCGGTCCATCGCCGCCGAGGCGGGCGTCTCGCTGAGCGTCTTCCACTACTGCTTCGACTCCAAGCAGCAACTGATCGAGTCCGTCATCACCACCATCACCGGGCACTACGTGACGGTGGTGAAGGAGGCCCTGCGCCCCAGAGCCACCCTGGAGGAGACCGTCCGTGCGGGGTTCCAGGCGTACTGGGACCACGTCCGGGCCCACCCCGACGAGCACATGCTCACCTACGAGCTCACCCAGTACGCCCTGCGCCAGCCCGGTTTCGAACACCTGGCACGCCGTCAGTACGAGCTGTACGCCGAGACGTACACCGAGCTCATCGAGCAGCTGCGGCAGGCCATGGGGCTGCGGCTGCGCGTGCCCGTGCCCGTCCTGGCCCGCTACCTGGCCGCCATGACCGACGGCCTGACGCTCAACTACCTCGTCCTGGGCGACGATTCGGCCTGGACGGGCATCCTCGACACGGTCACCGCGCACGTCGCCGGACTGGTGCGGGAGAACTGACGGCGGTCTCCGCCTAATCAGCAGTCATGGGAACGCCTTTGAGGGGCATTCGAACAAAACAAGTCGAAAGTGAGGAGAGTGCGGCCCGTTGGGTCCGCGCCATCGACAACTGGGAGTTTTCCATGGCGAGTTACGGCGGTTCCTCTGCCGCGTCCTCCGGTTCGCGTACCAACGGCCTGGCGATCGCGAGCCTGTGCTGCGGCATCGTCGGCCTGTTCTTCCTGAACATCATCCTCGGCCCGCTGGCCATCGTGTTCGGTGCCGTCGCCCGGCGCCAGGCGTCGGTCAGGAACGGTGCCGGGATGGCGAAGGCCGGCATCATCCTCGGCATCGTCGACGTCGTCCTGTGGCTGATCCTCCTGGCCGTGGCCAGCAGCAACGGCGGATTCAGCTGGTACGTCGGCGGCTAGCGCGCCCCCCACGGGCGGGGTGGGCGGATGGACCGACGGCGGCTCCCTGTATTCAGCGGGCCGCCGCGGTCTTCTTGCGGGCCCGGTACGCGGCTGCCTTGATCCTGTTGCCGCAGGAGTCCATCCCGCACCACTGCCGCCGCATACCCCGCGAGCGGTCGATGTAGGTACGGGTGCACTCCGGGTTCTCGCACTCCTTGAGCAGGGGCACGTCCGGGCCGCTCAGCAGCTCGATGGCGTGCCGCGCCACCAGCGAGAGGGCCTCGTCCGGCGTCGCCTGCGTCCAGCGCCCTGACGGAGTGAGCTGGGGGACGGCGGGCGGTGTGCGGGCCGCGTTGTTCAGCACGGTCAGCGCGGCCTTGTCGTATTCCTCCCCGCACCGGCGGGCGGTGACCAGTCGGTAGACCGCTTCCCGGACGGCCCTCGCCCGCTCGACGTCGGCCTCCTGACCGGGGGAGACCGCGTCGACCAGCCCGGACTCCACGTACCAGGCGTTCAGCCGGTCCGGCGTCACGAGCATCTCGAAGGGCGCCGAACGGCGTGCGCGGAGCGTGGCGGCGAAGTCGAGGGCCGGGTTCCCGCAGACGAAGACATGGTCGAGATTCACGTCACCATACTGGCCGGTGACCCTTGCCCGGGCAAGCCTCTGAGACGGCCGACGTCCACGAGGCCCGTGCCGGGGGCGGGCGTGGAAGCAGCGACGAAAGCCCCGGGTCGTCACCTGTCAAATCGGTAACGCATTCTCGACTGCCGCTTGCCGGCCCGGAGTCAGGAGTCGTACGGCCCCTCGCCCCTCGTGAGGTCGGTGCGGGCGCGGGAGGGGACCAGGCGGCGGTAGGCGGCACGAGCGTGCACGACACGGGCCAGACCGGTGCCGACGAGGGCGGCGGCGAGCAGGCAGGCGAGCCACGAGGTGTCGCGGTGGCCGGCCCAGGTGAGCACGCCCGCGGGCGGTATGGCGAAGCCGTTGAGGAACAGCCAGCACAGCAGGGCCGTGCCGGGGGCGGCCGTGAAGCGCGCACACAGCCCCAGCAGGGCGGCCAGCACGGACAGCGCGAGCAGGGCCAGTCCGGGCCGGTCCGGCCCGACCACGGTGTTGAGGAGCGCCACCAGCGCCAGGGCGCCGCCCCCCGCCCCGGCCCAGACCAGCGGCGTGGCCACGGGCTGGGGCACGGGCCGGGCTCCGGTGCCCAGGGGCTTCCACTCGATCATGCTGGCGCTTCCTTCCGGTCCTCCTGGACGGAATTCTCCCCCGGTCCGTCCTGCCGGTTCCCGGGGTGCTCGCCAGGGTGCCAGCGGGCCCTGCCGCGGAGAACAGCCAATCCGGACAGCCGTTCCCGGCTCAGGGGGCGGGCGGAGGCGGCCTGTTTCGACACCTCGGCACCGGACCCCCGGCCGGTGCGCGGCGGGCCGGGCGGCGGACGACGCGGCGTGCGAGGTTCGCACACGAGTTCCGCGAGGCCCACGCAGGAGCGCCGCGTCCCTCACGCCCCTGCGGCCTGCCGTACGGCGCGTGGGGACGCGCCGAGTTCCTTGCGGCAGGCCTTGTTGAAGGCCTGGAGGTCGGGGATGCCGACCGTCGCCGCGACGGCCGGGATCGCCAGGGTCGAGGCGACGAGCAGGTGGCGGGCGCGCTCCATGCGGCGGCGCCGGATGTAGCCGACGACCGTGTGCGCGGTGTCCTCGCGGAACAGCCGGGTCAGGTGGGTGTGCGACACCCCGGCGACCCGGGCGATGCCGGGCACGCTCAGCGGATCGGCCAGGTGCTCCTCGATGTGGGCGACGGCCGCGCGCAGCGCCGGGTGCCGGGTCCCCGAGGGCGGTGCGGCGGCCTCGGTCAGGCCGGTCGTGCGCCACAGCACCGTCCACAGTTCCGCGGAGGCCCGGGCCGGGGACTGCGCGCAGGCCGCGATCGTCTGGCGCAGCAGCCCGCTCAGCACCGCCGTGTCCGACCCGGTGTCCTGCATCGCCGGAACCCGCCGCCGCTCCCCGTCGCCCGGCAGCCGGAAGTGGGCGTACAGGTGCTCGCAGCGCGTGGCGCCGTAGTGGAAGTGCACCTCCGTGCCGGGTGGTACGAGGCTGAGGTGGCCGGGGCGGATCGGGTGGCGGGCGCCGTCGAACTCCAGGGTGCCGGAGTAGCCGTAGAGGTGCAGTTGCCACAGGTGCGGGAGGCGGAAGACCTCGTGCGGGCCGGCCGAGCCGTGCACGCCCACCCCCGCGTGCACCAGGTCCGGCGGCAGGTCGAGGGTCAGTTCCACGGAGGCAGGCATGGTGGAAAATTACCAGTGGTTGCCGATTACGACCCACGACAGCCCACCTCCCCGCTTCTACGGTTGCGGCATGTCAACCACGAAACAGCTGCTGAGCTCGGCCGAGGTGGCGCGGTTCACGGCGCACGGTTTCCTGCGCCTGGACGGCGTCGTGCCCCGGGAGATGAACGAGGAGGCGCTCACCGTCTTCGCCGCCGGAGTGGTGCCGCCCGTGCCGTACGGCACTCCCGTACCGGCGGCGTTCCCCGAGGGGTCCTTCACCCGCCGGCTCCTCCGACTGCCCGTGGTCGCGGGCGCCCTGGAGAGCCTGGTCGGGCCGGACCCGGACGTCGACCACCACTTCCTGCACACCCGCATGCCCCATGAGGGCAGCGCCCAGCCGCTGCACGCCGACGCCCTCATCGACGTACGGCCCGACGCGTTCGACGTGCAGCTCATGTACTACCCGCAGGAGGTGACCGCCGACATGGGCGGCACGCTCGTCGTCCCGGGCAGCCACCTGCGCCGCATCAACGAGTCCGACACCGGCCGCTACCAGAACCTGCGCGGCCAGACCCGGCTGACCTGCCCGGCCGGGACCGTGCTCCTGCTGCACCACGGCATCTGGCACGGCGGGCGGCGCAACGACAGCGGCACCGTCCGCCACATGTACAAGATCCGCTTCAATCCGACCGTGCCGCAGGTGCGGCTGTGGGACACGCGGGATCTGGACTCCCCCGCCGTCCGCGAGGAGTTGGGGCGCTCCTTCCCCTGGTACGAGCAGGCCACGGGCCGGCTGGAGATCCACAACCGGGTCCTGCTGTGGCGCTCCCTGTCCGCCGACCCCGGCTTCGACATCGAGCACTGGGCCACCCGCATCGCCAACCGGCCCGCTGTTTCCGCCGCGCACGCCACCCTGAGGAGCACCGTATGACCACCACCCGGCAGCAGGTCCTCGTCCTCTACCTCGACACCTCCGCCCTGGACTCCCGGGTCATCGGCTGGGCCCGTTACGACGGGACCGGCGCGACCCGTCCGACGACCGGCGACAGCGACGAACCCCCGTACGAGACGGGGGTCGGCGCCCTGGAGGACGGCTGGCGGCTGTTCCAGGCCGCCCCGCTGGTGCCGCCGTATCCGGGGGCTGAGCACACGACGTCGTTCCTCAAGCACGAGTTCTTCTTCGAGAAGCTGGTGCGTCACTGAGGACGGCCGCCGGAGCGGGCCTCGGCGGTGGCCTTCAGGTCGCGCAGCCAGGTGTCGAGGCCCCGGCCGAGGGCCTCGGTGGCGGTGGGGACGTCGGCTTCGACCTGGTCGCCGGTCCAGGTCTCCTCGGTGTGGACGCGCACACCGCCCTGGACCTTCCGGAAGGTCCACAGGTGGACGCCCTCGTCGATGCGCAGGCCCGCGCCGATCGCGGGTCCGTTCCAGAGGATGCAGTCGTGAGCGCGCATCTGCCGGACGGTGGAGGTGATCTCGAGGGTGGTGGCGGGGGTTGTCGGGGA
>NZ_JAKEIO010000094.1 GCF_021474405.1 [Streptosporangium] indianense | reverse complement strand
CGCACCCTGCGCGCACTGCTCGCCCAGCGGTGCGGTCCACAGGAGCTGCGGGCCGCCGTCGACACCCCGGCCGGTCTCCTCGCAGGCCAGGGCCAGTTCGGTCGGGGTGCAGCCGGCGCCGCCATAGGTGTCGGGGAGGGCCAGTGCGGGCAGGC
Organism: [Streptosporangium] indianense; assembly: GCF_021474405.1. Lineage (GTDB taxonomy): Bacteria > Actinomycetota > Actinomycetes > Streptomycetales > Streptomycetaceae > Streptomyces > Streptomyces indiaensis. The sequence goes on along the minus strand of NZ_JAKEIO010000094.1, from coordinate 30,253 downwards.
CGAGATCTCCGGCGAGGGTGGCCCACAGGGCGGGGTCGTGCCCGGCCGGGGTGTCGACGGCGGCCCGCAGCTCCTGTGGACCGCACCGCTGGGCGAGCAGTGCGCGCAGGGTGCGGCGGATCTCGACCTGTTCGTCGGTGAAGCGGGCGTCCATGGGGCACCTCTCTCCGCAAGCACCAGTCGCCGTTTACTGACGGAGCGTCATATTAGGACGGGGAAACGGGGAAGCCCAGAGGCCTGCCACACCCGGCCGTATCTGATGTACCGTCAGATTCATGGTGGCCCCGAGGAAAGCGGCCGTCGTCGGCGTGGCCCTCTCGGACTGCGGCCGCGTGGACGACGCGACCCCGTACGCCCTGCACGCCCAGGCGGCCCGGCGCGCCCTGGCCGACGCGGGCCTGGACCGGTCGGTGGTCGACGGCTTCGCCTCGGCGGGCCTCGGCACCCTGGCGCCCGTGGAGGTCGCCGAATACCTGGGCCTGCGCCCCACCTGGGTCGACTCCACCTCGGTGGGCGGCTCGACCTGGGAGGTCATGGCGGCACACGCGGCGGACGCGATCGCGGCCGGACACGCCCGCGCGGTGCTGCTCGTCTACGGCTCGACGGCCCGCGCCGACGTCCGGGCGGGCCGCCGCACCGGGACCCTGTCCTTCGGCGCGCGCGGCCCCCTGCAGTTCGAAGTCCCCTACGGCCACACCCTGATCGCCAAGTACGCCATGGCAGCCCGTCGGCACATGATCGAGTACGGCACGACGATCGAGCAGCTGGCCGAGGTCGCGGTGCAGGCCCGGGCCAACGCGGCCCTCAACCCGGAGGCGATGTTCCGCACCCCGGTCACGGTCGACGATGTCCTGGCCGGGCCCATGATCGCGGACCCCTTCACCAAGCTGCACTGCTGCGTCCGCAGCGACGGCGGGGCGGCGGTGCTGCTGGTGGCGCAGGAGTACGCACGGGACTGCCGCACCTCCCCGGTGTGGGTGCTGGGGAGCGGGGAGTCCGTCTCGCACGCCGCGATGTCCGAGTGGCCGGACTTCTCGGTGTCGCCGGCGGCGGAGAGCGGGCGGCTCGCCTTCGGGCGGGCCGGGGTACGGCCGTCGGAGATCCACTTGGCCGAGATCTACGACGCGTTCACCTACATGACCCTGGTGACGCTGGAGGACCTGGGCTTCTGTGGGAAGGGCGAGGGCGGGGCGTTCGTGGAGAAGGGGCGGCTGCGGGTCGAGGGCGGAGAGCTGCCCGTGAACACCGACGGGGGCGGTCTGTCAGCGCAGCATCCCGGGATGCGGGGGCTGTTCCTGCTGGTGGAGGCGGTGCGGCAGTTGCGCGGGGAGTGCGCGCAGCGGCAGGTGCGGCGGACCGACGGGTCGCTGCCGCGGCTGGCGGTGGCGTCGGGGACGGGCGGCTGGTTCTGCTCGTCGGGGACGGTGGTGCTGGGGGCGGAGTGAGCGGCCGGCACCACTCCCGGACCGCACGCACCGAACCAGGGTGCCGTCCTCCTCCACCGCCCTCGCGTGCGACCGGTGACAATCGAGGCATGGCAACCGATCTTCACGAGCTGCTGAGGTCACTGCGGGTCTGGGACCCGAAGGTCACGGACCTGCCCTCCTTCGACCCGGACACCGCTCCCGCCGCGCCCCTGCCCCTGTTCACCGAGTGGTTCGCGGCGGCGGTGGCGGCCGGCCAGACCGAGCCGCACACCATGTCGCTGGCGACGTCGGACGAGTCGGGCCTGCCCGACGTGCGGATCGTGATGCTGCACGGCGCGGACGCCGACGGCTGGTCCTTCGCGTCGCATGCCGGCAGCCGCAAGGGCCGGCACCTCGCGGGCCGCCCGTACGCCGCGCTCGGCTTCTACTGGCCGGTGCTGGGCCGCCAGGTCCGGGTCCGCGGCCCGGTGACCGCGGCCCCGTCCGAGGACGCCCAGGGCGACCTGCACGCCCGGTCGACGGGCGCGCTGGCGGCGGCGCTGACCGGGCGGCAGAGCGAGGTGCTCCGCTCACTGGACGACCTGGCCCGGGCCTCGGAGTCGGCGTGGGAACGAGCGTCCCGCGAGCCGGAGGCACCGGTGCCGTCCTGGACGCTGTACCGGCTGCGGGCCGAGGAGGTCGAGTTCTTCCAGGGCGACGAGCGCCGCCGCCACGTCCGGCTCCGCTACCGGCGGGAGGAGGAGCGGGCCGGGGACGGCTGGTCGCGGGAGCTGCTGTGGCCGTGAGCCCGGACGGCCCCCGAAGGTGATGCCCACGTGAAGTCGTACACCGCGAAGTCCGCCACCGGGCGGTAGCCGATGCGCTGGTAGAGGCCGTTGCTGGTGGGGTTGGACAGGTCCGTGAAGAGGAGGACCTCGGCTGCTCCGGCGGCTCGGGCCGCTCGGCTGACCTCGGTCGTCGCGGCGCCCGCGTAGCCGCGGCCCCGCAGGCCGGGTGGGGTGTAGACGGTGGTGACGCGGACCTGACCGGCGACCCGGGGGCTGGTGCCGGCCATCGCGACGGGCGTGCCGTCGGGGGTCTCCCAGAAGGTGATGGTGCCGCTGTCGATGCGGGCGTCCGCCCACTCCGCGGAGCCGCGGACGGTGCCCAGGCCGACGGATGCGCTGAACTCGTCGTGCCAGCGCCGGAGCAGCTCACGGTCGGACGCGACGGCGACCCTGGGGCGGCCGGGCGGCACGGGTCCGGGCGCGGTCAGGGTGCCGAGCCGGTAGAGCCGCTGGCGTTGGCGCAGGGCGACCGGGGCAGCCGTGTGCCGCTGCCAGGCTTCGGCGAAGGCGGCCGCGGTGCCGGAGTCCGCGTGCACCCCGGGCGGGCGCCGGCCGAGGGCGGCCAGGCGCGCGGCGAGGGTGTCGGCCTCCTGGGGGGTCACGGCCGTGAGGTTCAGCCAGTGCGGCGGGGTGCGGAAGAAGGCCGCCCGGACCTCGCCGTCCCGTTCCAGTACGCCGAACTCCGGTGCCCCGTCCCCGTACACGGACCGGCCGCGCGTCCGCAGGGTCTCCGTGACCGTCAGCGGCACGGTGTGCGGCGCCGGACGGGAGCGCAGGAAGGCGCCGGCTCGGGCGAGGAAGTCGTCGAGGTCATGGGTGAGGTGCCAACCGGCCCTCCCCTTACGTGTGTTCGTGTCGGTGCCCATGGTTCATGGTGCCGTCCGCCGGCCGACGGGTACTCCTGATTTTCGGCGGGCCCGGTCGGCTCACCTGCCGCTGTCCTCGGCGAGTGTGTACGCCACCAGCGCGTTGGCGTGGCCGTGCCCCAGGCCGTGTTCGGTCTTGAGCCAGGTGACGAGCTCCATGTGCCGGGTCAGCGGCGAGGTGCGGATCAGCTCCTGCCAGTCGGCGATCGGCCGGCCGTACTTCTTCTCGATGGACGGGAAGTAACGGGCGGGGCCCTTCACGGCTGCGGTCATCTCGGGCGGTCCCTTCTCTGCACTGCGGTGGTGCTTCGGTCACGGGGTCAGACCGGTGGTGCGGGAGGAACTGATCACCCAGGCAGGGTGATGCGCGTCACATCACCGTCGTCGTCTCCTCCTGGGGATCCCGCGGCTCCGGGTCCGTTGCCAGGCGGGCGTGCAGATGGGCGTCCCGGAAGGCGTCGTACCGGTCCTCCTGGAAGATCGCGCCGCGCAGGGTGCCCTCGTGGAGGAACCCGCACCGCTCGGCGATCCGGCACGACGCGTCGTGGCCGACCGCGTGGTCCAGCTCCAGCCGGTGCAGGCCGAGTTCCGTGAGGGCCCAGCGCGCGGCGAGCAGGAGAGCGCGCGTGGCGACGCCCTGGCCGCGGGCCTCCGGCAGGACCCAGTAGCCGACCCGGGCGACCTTCAGGTGGTACTTGATCTCGTTGACGCCGATGTGTCCCAGCGGGGCGTCGCTGCGCGCGTCCGCGATCCGGAGCGACACCGACGTCCCCTCCAGCGCGCTCTGCGCCCGCGCGAGCAGGGACTCCCGCGCACTCGCCCGGTCGGTGACCGGCCGCAGCGGGGTGTTCCAGCGCCGGAACTCCGGATCGCGCAGCCCTCGCAGCCACGTGTCGACGTCGGCACCCGACCCCGCGTCCCAGGGGCGCAGGCGGAGGCCGTGGCCGTACAGGTCCGGGTGGGGGCCGGTCGGGGACTGGTCGCGTATGGGGGCCATGGGGCCCATTCAATCCCTCGGGGCCCGATCCGGGATGCCGGCACGGGAAGAAGTCCGCCACCCCCGAGCACCCGGGTGCCGGGAGGGAGGCCGGGCTCCTCGCGCCTGATCACGGCGGAGGGCCGGCGCAGGCTTGCGGAGCCACGGCATCACCCCTCGCGGCGCCACGTCCGCCCGCCCCGCCGCAGCGGCCGTTCAGCCCCTCGGCACCGGCCGGAACAGCGGGATCCCGTCCCGGAACACCACCTCCAGGTCCGCCCCGTCCGACAGGCCGGGATCCCCATCGGTCCGGTGGGGATCCGCCCCCACGATCTCCGTCATCATTCGCGGGCCCTCCGCCAGTCGGACCACTGCCGCGACGTACGGGACACGGTCCCGGAAGGGCGGCAGGTCGTTGCGGTGGACGACGGACCAGGTGTAGAGCGTGGCGCGGCCGCTCGCCGTCTCCCACGACACGTCCTCGCTCCAGCAATGGGGACAGAACTCGCGCGGGTAGTGGTGGGCCCGGCCGCACGCCCCGCAGCGGCGGATCAGCAGCCTGCCCTCGGCGGCCGCGTCCCAGTACGTCCGGGTGAAGGCATCGGGCTCGGGCAGGTCGAAGCGGCCGGTCACAGGAACAGGCCCAGCGCGCTGTCCAGCGACCACGTCTGCCAGGACATTCCGAACAGCCCGACCACCGACATCAGCGCCATCATCGAGTTCTGCCCCTGCTCGGCGACGTCGTGGACCATCAGCGTGAAGTAGAGCGCGTTGAGCAGGAGGCCGCCGACCAGGGCGACCGGGGTGAGGAAGCCGCTGATCAGGCCCAGCCCGAGGGCCAGTTCCGCGTAGACGACGACGTACGCCATCACGCGCGGGCGGGGCGCCACGGCCGCCTCGAAGCCCGAACGGACCACGCCCCAGCGGTGCTCGGCGGCTATTCCGGCCGCCCAGGCGATGCCGGCACCCCGCTCGAACCAGGCCTTGCGGTCCTTGTGCCGCCAGCTCTCCAGCCACCACAGCCCGAGCCCGATCCGCAGCACGGCCAGCCATTCCGCCCCGGTGAGCCAGATCGCGTCCATGAAATCTGACGGTACGTCAGTTACAGGGATGCGCAAGACCCCGGCTGCGACCCGTTCCGGCGAGCGGGACGCCCCCCCGGCCGGCCCGGTACCGCCAGAAACGATCACCGCACCACCACAACCGGGCCGCCGACCACGAGCCCCGCCCCCTCCCCCTACAGCCGTGATCATTCCGTAACCAATTCCGGTCTTGACCGAGACCCATCAAGCGGTCCCGTGATTACGCTCCCGCTCATGGCCGACTCCACACCCCCCACACACGCCTCCGCACAGCCCCCACCCGACCGCCCCGTCTACGTCATCGGCGGCGGCCCCGGCGGACTGTCCGTGGCGTACGCGCTGCGCGCCCGGGGCGTCCGGGCCGTCGTCCTGGAGAAGTCCGACCGCGTCGGGGCGTCCTGGCGCCGCCACTACGACCGGCTGCACCTGCACACCACCCGCCGCCTCTCCGCCCTGCCCGGACTGCCGATACCGCGCCGGTTCGGACGGTGGGTGTCCCGGGACGACGTGGTGCGCTACCTGGAGAAGTACGCCGAGCACCACCGTCTGGAGATCGTCACCGGCGTCGAGGTGACCCGCGTCGAGCGCGCCCCCGACGGGGCGGGCTGGCTGCTGCACGCCACCGGCGGCCGGGAACTGACCGGCGCGGCGGTGGTCGTCGCCACCGGCTACAACCACACCCCGCGCCTGCCGGACTGGCCCGATCGCTCCGCCTTCACCGGCGAGTTGCTGCACGCCGGTGAGTACCGCAGCGGCAAGCCCTACGCGGGCCGGGACGTCCTCGTCGTCGGGGTGGGCAACACCGGCGCCGAGATCGCCGTCGACCTGGTGGAGGCCGGCGCCTCGCGGGTCCGGCTCGCCGTGCGCACCGTCCCGCACATCGTCCGCCGTTCGACCGCCGGCTGGGCCGCCCAGTACAGCGGCGTCCTCGTGCGCCGGCTGCCGGTCGGCCTGGTCGACCGGATCTCCCGCGTGCAGGCCAGGGTGGCCGTGCCCGACCTGTCCGCCCACGGGCTGCCGCGTCCCGACACCGGCTTGTACACGCGGGTGAAGGAGGGGGCGATCCCGGTGCAGGACGTCGGCCTGATCGACGCCGTGCGCAAGGGGAGGGTGGAGATCGTGGCCGCCGTGGAGGGCTTCGAGGACGGCGGCAAGGTCGCGCTGGCCGACGGCAGCCGGATCTCCCCGGACGTGGTGATCGCAGCCACCGGATACGTCCGCGCCCTGGAGGGCCTCGTCGGCCACCTCGGCGTCCTCGACGACCGCGGCAGGCCCGTCGCCCACGGCGCCCGCACCCCGAAGGCCGCCCCGGGCCTGTACTTCACCGGCTTCACCAACCCGATCAGCGGCAACCTCCGCGAGATGGCGCTGGACGCGGTGAAGATCGCGAAGGCCGTCGCACGGAACGGTGCGGAGGGCGTGTCCCGCCTGCCGGGCTGAGACTCGCCCCGCGTACGGCCCGGCACACTGCCGGGCCAACAGGCACCCCCGCCCCGTCCGGCGCACTGCCCGGCCATAGGCGCCCGCACCCGGATCGGCGCACCACCGGACCCATACCCGCCCCGCGCCCGGTCCGGCGCGCTGCCGGACCCATAGGCGCCCCCGCCCCGTCCGGCACACTGCCGGGCCATAGGCGCGCCCCGCGCCCGGATCGGCGCGGGCTGCCGGGCCCATCCGCCCCACCCGGGCCGACGCCCTCCCCACCCGGGTCGGCGCCCGGTCCGGCGTGCTGCCGGGTGGGTTCCCGCCTCCGTCAGGTCGGGGGTCGCAGCAACTTCACCTGCCCGCACCGTTCCTGACGTCGCGTCAGTTCAGTAACCTGACTGTGCGTCAGTTGGCTGCTGTCTCACAGGAGCGGGCGGAAACGATGCTTGGATCGACTCACGGCACCCTCACCACCGACTCCCGCCGGACCCGGGCCATCGCCTGTGGCGAGCGGTCCGGGCCCGTCGTGCACGGCCGACCGGCCCAGGCGGGCGACCTGGACGTCAGCGGGCGGCCTTTGCACGCCGGCGTACCCGATCTCGACCGCTTCTTCCGCCCCCGGTCCGTCGCCGTGATCGGCGCCTCGGACACCGAGGGCCGTCCGAACACCGGCATCACGCGGCAGCTGGTCGACTGGGCGGAGCGGGTCGGCGCGCGGCTGCACCCGGTGCATCCCGGCCGGCCGGCCGTCTTCGGCATCCCCTGCTCCCCGTCCGTCGCCGCCCTGCCCGAGCAGGTCGATCTGGCCGTGGTGCTGGTCGGCGACCCGCTGCCGGTGATCGAGGAACTGGCCGACGCCAAAGCCCGGTTCGCGGTGGTCTTCGCGTCCGGGTTCGCGGAGACCGGGCCCGAGGGCGAGGCCGCCCAGCGGCGACTGGCCGCCGCCGTGGAGCAGTCCGGGATGCGGCTGCTGGGGCCCAACACCAACCTCAACGCCTTCGAGCGGTTCCGCGACGACCTTCAGGGGCCGGCGATCGCGCTGATCACCCAGTCCGGGCACCAGGGCCGTCCCGTCTTCGCCCTCCAGGAACTCGGCATCCGCCTGTCCCACTGGGCCCCCACCGGCAACGAGGCCGACCTGGACAGCGCCGACTTCCTGGCCTACTTCGCCGAGCAGCCCGAGGTCGGCGCCATCGCCTGCTACCTCGAAGGGCTGAAGGACGGCCGTGCCTTCCTGCTCGCCGCCGACCGGGCCGCCCGGCGCGGGGTGCCGGTCGTCGCCGTCAAGGTGGGCCGTACCGAGACCGGCGCCCGCACGGCCGCCTCCCACACCGGCAAACTGACCGGCGCCGACGCGGTGGTGGACGCGGCGCTGCGCCAGTACGGCGTGATCCGCGTCGACGGGCTCGACGAACTCCAGGACACCGCCGCCCTCCTGGCCCGGGCCCGGCCCCCGCGCGCCGACGGCGTCGTCGTCTACTCCATCTCCGGCGGCACGGGCGCGCACGTCGCCGACCTGGCGACCGAGGCGGGTCTGAGCCTGCCGGTCCTGTCCGAGGCCAAGCAGGCCGAGCTGCACCAGTGGATCCCCGACTACCTGTCCGTCGCCAACCCGGTCGACAACGGCGGGCACCCGGTCGGGGACGAACGCGGCCGGAAGATCATCGACGCTCTCCTCGACGACCCGGAGGTGGGTGTGCTGATCTGCCCGGTCACCGGGCCGTTCCCGCCGCTCAGCGACCGGCTCGTCCGGGACCTGGTGGACGCGGCCGAGCAGACGGACAAGCTCGTCTGCGTGGTGTGGGGGTCGCCGGTCGGCACCGAGCCCGCCTACCGCGAGGTCCTGCTCGGCTCCTCCCGGGTGGCCACCTTCCGCACGGTCGGCAACTGCCTCAGCGCGGTCCGCGCCCATCTCGCCCACCACCGCTTCACGGCCGCCTACCGCTCCCCCTTCGACGAGGCCCCGCGCACCCTCTCGCCGTCCTACCGCAAGGCGCAGGCCCTGATGCACCCGGGCGGGCAGCTGAGCGAGCACGCGGCGAAGCAGCTGCTGCGGGCGTACGGCATCCGCGTGCCGCGCGAGCAGCTGGTGACCAGTGCGGCGGCGGCCGTCCGCGCGGCCGGGCTGGTCGGCTACCCGGTGGTGATGAAGGCCTCCGGCGCCCGGATCGCCCACAAGACGGAGCTGGGTCTGGTGAAGATCGGGCTGACCTCGGCCAGCCAGGTCCGCGACGCCTACCGGGAGCTGACCGACATCGCCCGCTACGAGGACGTCGCCCTGGACGGCGTGCTGGTCTGCCAGATGGTCGAGCAGGGCGTGGAGATGGTCGTCGGCGTCGCCCACGACGACCTGTTCGGCCCGACCGTGACCGTCGGGCTCGGCGGTGTGCTCGTCGAAGTGCTGCGGGACACCGCCGTGGGGGTGCCGCCCTTCGGGGAGGAGCAGGCACGGGACATGCTCGCCGGGCTGCGCGGCCGGGCCCTGCTCGACGGGGTGCGGGGGCGGCCCCCGGCGGACCTGGACGCGCTGGTCGAGGTCGTCCTGCGCGTGCAGCGCATGGCCCTGGAACTCGGGGACCAGCTGGCGGAACTGGACATCAACCCGCTGATGGTGCTGCCGCAGGGGCAGGGCGCCGTGGCGCTGGACGCGCTGGCGGTGTGCCGCTGATGACGGGGCCCGCGCTGCTGCACACGACCTCGGACCAGGTCCTCACCGTCACCCTCAACCGGCCCGGGAGCCTCAACGCCCTGACGCCCGGGCAGCGCGAGGAGGTGATCGGGCTGCTGTCGGAGGCGTCCGCCACGGCGGAGGTGCGGGCCGTGGTGATCACGGGGGCGGGCCGCGGCTTCTGCGCCGGGGCGGACCTGCGGGGTGCCGGCACGCCCGGCGAACCGCTCGCGGGCGACGTCGCCCGCACCCTGCGCACCGGGGCCCAGCGGCTGATCACCGCGGTGCTCGACTGCGAGAAGCCGGTGATCGCCGCCGTGAACGGCACGGCGGCGGGCCTGGGCGCGCACCTCGCGTTCGCCTGCGACCTGGTCCTCGCGGCCGAATCCGCCCGCTTCATCGAGGTGTTCGTACGCCGCGGGCTGGTCCCCGACGGCGGCGGCGCCTATCTCCTCCCCCGTCTCGTCGGCCCGCAGCGCGCGAAGGAGCTGATGTTCTTCGGCGACGCGCTCACCGCCACGGACGCCGAACGCCTGGGGCTGGTCAACCGGGTCGTACGGGACGCGGAGCTGGAGAAGACGGCACGCGCCTGGGCCGAGCGCCTGGCCGCCGGGCCGACCCGCGCCCTCGCCCTGACCAAGCAGCTCGTCAACGCCTCCCTCGACACCGACCGCACCACCGCCTTCGCCGCCGAGGCCGCGGCGCAGGAGATCAACATGTCGACGGCGGACGCGCAGGAGGGCGTGCGGAGCTTCGTGGAGCGGCGGGGCGCGGAGTTCCGGGGACGCTGACCCTTCCTATCTGACGATACGTCAGCTTCAATGGCGGGGTGATGGGACAAGCAGGGATGGCGGAAGCCGCCGTCCGCTACCTCAGGTCGGTCCGCACAGCCGCACCGGAGCCCGTCGAGCCGCTGCCCCGCCCCGAGTTGAGGTGCGTCGGCGCCGACGAACGCGCTCCGCTGGACGCCCGGGAGTTCCGCAGGGTCCTGGGGAACTTCGCCACGGGCGTGGCCGTGATCACGGCACCCCCGGCCACCGACGGCGGCTCCCCCGCCGGTTTCGCCTGCCAGTCCTTCACCTCCCTCTCCCTGGACCCGCCGCTGGTCGCCTTCATGGTGGGCCGCACGTCGACGACCTGGCCGCGCATCGCCCGCGCCGGGGTGTTCTGCGTGAACGTGCTGGCGGCAGACCAGGACGAGGTGTGCCGGGCCTTCGCGGTGAGCGGCGCGGACAAGTTCGCGGGAGTGGCGTACGACGCGGCGCCGGTGTCGGGCGCCCCACGGCTGTCGGGCACCGTCGCCTGGATCGACTGCACGATCCACGCCGTCCACACCGGCGGCGACCACCTCGTCGTGATCGGCCGCGTGAACGCCTTGGCCACGGGCGACACCCCGGCCGGACCGCTCCTGTTCCACCAGGGGCGGTTCACCCGGCTGACGCCGTCGTAGGGCTCATCCAGCCGTCAGCCGCCACAGCGAGGTGACCTCGGCGGATCGCGCGGCATGGAGCGGATCGCCGGTGTCCCGTGCGCGGGAGTGGCGCGGGCGGGTGTCCAGCCGGTCGGCCACGCGCAGCCCCGCCGCCGCGATGGCGGCCCGCACCTCGCCCCGGTCACGCAGCCCCAGCCGTTCGGCGAGGTCGGACAGGACGAGCCAGCCCTCACCGCCGGGTTCCAGCCGGCCGGCGAGCCCGCTCAGAAAGCCGTGGAGCATCGCACCGCCCGCGTCGTAGACGCCGAGGTCGAGGTCGGAGGCGGGCCGGGCGGGGAGCCAGGGCGGGTTGCAGACGACGAGGTCGGCACGGCCGTCGGGATACAGCTCGGGACCGGTGACGCGGACGATCCTGTCGAGCCCCAGCCGCCGTACGTTGTCCCGGGCGCACTCCCGCGCCCGCGCGCTGACGTCGGTGGCCACGACCCGTCCGGCACCCCGCCGGGCCAGTAAGGCGGCGAGCACGCCGGTGCCCGTGCCCAGGTCGAACGCGGTCCTGACCCCGGCCCTCGGCAGTGGTGCCCGAGCGACCAGATCGACGTACTCGCTCCTGGTCGGCGCGAACACCCCGTAGTGCGGGTGGATCCGTGCGCACAGCGCCGGTACGGGAACGCCCCTCTCCCGCCATTCCCGGGCACCGATCACCCCCAGCAGCTCGGTGAGGGCGACGGCGACAGGACCGCCGGACGGGGGCCCGTAGGCCTCGTCACAGGCCCGGCGTACATCCGGTGCGCGGCGCAGCGTCAGGGTGTGGTCCTCCTCCAGCAGAACCAGCAACTTGCCGAGCACGCGCGCACGGTGGGCCCGGTGCCGGCGGTGTCCGTGAAACGCCTCGGCCGGCTGGACCTGCACTCCGGGTGCACGGCGACCGACACGGCGGTCCATCGCGCGCAGCAGCTGACGGGCGTTGTGGAAATCCCCGCGCCACAGCAACGCGGTGCCCTCGCAGGCCAGCCGGTAGGCGTCGGAGGCCTTCGTCCGGTCGTCGGCGACGACGACCCGGCGGGGCAGGGGCAGCCCGGACTCAGAGTGCCAGCGGGCGGAACGGGGTCGAGCCTCGATCCAGTGGATCAGGGACACGGCGAACTCCTCGGAAGGTCGAGCGTGAACGAACAAGCGACGTCACGACGACCCCGTCACCGAGGACCATGCCGAGTGTCATCAACTCACCCTTCGGAGCAGTGCGGTTGCAGCATTCAGAATAGGCCGAACAGCGGGAGCGTCCGGCGGAACGGGGAGGCAGAGCCATGCACGCCGAAGACGGCGCGAAGGAGCCCGCCGAGCACGCGCGACATGCCGGGTATCTGGTCGCGCTGGAGCAGGTCGCCGACGACGAGGAGACCGAGCTGGTGGGGTGCGTTCTCGCCGACCCGGACCAGGTGATGGCCCAGGCCGCCGTGGTGCGGCACGTCGATCGCCGGGCCGCGGAACTCTGGCCCGAACCCGTCTGGCAGGAGTGGGCCGCGGCCATGGCCCGGGTGGTGGTCGGCCGTCCCTTCCTGGTGCGGCGTCTGGAGGAATGGTCGCTGTTCCGGTGCGTGGCGCTCCGCCTGCCCTGGCGTCGGGACGACCTGCTCGCCGCCTCCGACTGGCTCCAGTTGAAGGCCGCGGCCGGTGCGAACGCCGAGGTCCTCGTCGTTCTCGCCGAGCGGGGGCGGACGAAGCGGATCCGCAGTACCGCCCGGGCGGGTCTCACGCGGCTGGACACCGCCTGAGGGGTGGCGGGTTCAGGCCGCCGTCGTGAGCAGCGGGCGGCGGCGGATCACCAGGGCCATCAGCGCCGCCGCCGCGCACAGCGCCCCCGACGCGTACCAGACGACGTCGTACGTGCCGAACGTGTCGCGGGCGACGCCGCCGAGGAAGGCCACGAGGGCGGCACCGACCTGGTGGGAGGCCAGGACCCAGCCGAAGACGATCGCGCTGTCCTCGCCGTACTGCTCGCGGCACAGGGCCAGGGTGGGCGGGACCGTGGCGACCCAGTCGAGGCCGTAGAAGACGATGAAGAAGACCATCGGAGGGTGAACCGCGGGGCCCAGCAGGAGCGGGAGGAACATCAGCGACACGCCCCGCAGCGCGTAGTACACCGCCAGCAGACGGCGCGGCTCGAAGCGGTCCGTGAACCAGCCGGAGGCGATCGTGCCCACGACGTCGAAGACGCCGATGACGGCGAGCAGGGACGCGGCGGCCTGGACGGGCATGTGCTGGTCGTGGGCGGCGGGGATGAAGTGCGTCTGGATCAGCCCGTTGGTGGAGGCGCCGCAGATCGCGAAGGTACCGGCGAGCAGCCAGAACGGGCCGGTGCGCACGGCGGACAGCAGCACGGTCACGGCCCGGCGGGCGGCGCCGGGGACGGGCGGGGGCTTCGGCACGAACTCGGCGGCGCCGTACGGCTTCTGGCCCACGTCCGCCGGGTGGTCGTGCAGCAGGAGCCACACGAACGGCACGACCGCGAGCGCGGCGAGCGCGACCGTCACGGCCGCCGGGCGCCAGTCGTAGCGGTCGATGATCCAGGACAGCAGAGGGAGGAAGATCAGCTGGCCGGAGGCCGAGGCGGCGGTGAGGATGCCGCTGACCAGGCCGCGCCGCTCGGTGAACCAGCGGTTGGTGACGGTCGCGGCGAAGGCCAGCGCCATGGAGCCGGACCCGAGGCCCACCAGCAGCCCCCAGCACAGCATCAGCTGCCAGGCCGCGGTCATCCACACGGTGAGCCAGGAGCCGGCCGCGATCACCGTCAGGGCGACCGCGACGACCCGGCGGATGCCGAAGCGGTCCATCAGGGCCGCCGCGAACGGGGCCGTCAGACCGTACAGCGCGAGATTCACCGAGACGGCGGCGCCGATCGTGCCGCGCGACCAGTCGAACTCGGCGTGCAGCGGGTCGATGAGCAGGCCCGGCACGGAACGGAAGGCGGCGGCACCGATGATCGTCACGAAGGTCACGGCGGCGACGAACCAGGCGCGGTGCACGCGCCCGCGGGTCGGCTTCGGCGGCTGCTGGACAGCCGCTGCTTCGGTTGTCTGGGTCACGACATAGAGCTTCCGGCCTGCGGTGCGCTCCATCGAGTGGCCCGAAGGACAGCATTCGCTAGGATCGGGCCATGAGCCGTGAGCCGGAGTTCCGCCCGCACCGGGTCGTCGTCCTCGCCCTGGACGGCCTGCTCCCCTTCGAGCTGGGCATCCCGCACCGCATCTTCGGCCGCCCCCGGGACCCCGGGGGACGCCTGCTGTACGACGTCGTCACCTGCTCGGTCCGCCCGCCCGGACCGGTGCAGACCGACGCCGACTTCGCCATCCAGGTCGAGCACGGCCCCGAGGCCCTGGCCACCGCCGACACGGTGATCGTCCCGGCGTCGTACGAACTCGGCCCCGTCTTCGAGCAGGGCGTGCTGACCGGCGAACTGGCCGCCGCCCTCGCTCACATCCGCCCGGGCACCCGGCTCGCCTCGATCTGCACCGGCGTCTACGTGCTCGCGGCCGCCGGTCTCCTGGACGGCCGCCCCGCCACTACCCACTGGGCCGACGCCGACCGTTTCCAGCGCCTCTTCCCGCGGATCGAGGTCGACCCCGACGTCCTGTTCATCGACGACGGCGACGTCCTGACCTCCGCCGGTGTCGCGGCCGGCATCGACCTGTGCCTGCACATGGTGCGCCGGGACCACGGCACGGCGGTCGCCAACGACGTGGCCCGCCGCACGGTGGTACCGCCGCACCGCGACGGAGGTCAGGCGCAGTACATCCACCGGCCCGTGCCCGACCCGCAGCAGGCGACCACGACCTCGGCCCGCGCCTGGGCCCTGGGCCGTCTCCACGAGCCCATCCAGCTGCGCGACATGGCCGCCCAGGAGTCCATGTCCGTCCGCACCTTCACCCGCCGCTTTCGTGAGGAGACCGGCGTCAGCCCGGGCCAGTGGCTCACCCAGCAGCGCGTGGAGCGGGCCCGTCACCTCCTGGAGTCCACCGACCGCTCCGTCGACCGGGTCGCCCGGGACGCGGGCTTCGGCACGGCCCAGTCGATGCGCCAGCACCTCCAGTCGGCCCTGGGCGTCACGCCCACGGCCTACCGGCGCACGTTCCGGGCGGAGAACGAGAGCGCCGCGGCCCTTGAACGATGAGCGCCGCGGCCGTTGAACGATGAGCACCGCGGCCCTCGGATCGTGAACGGGGCGGTCCTCAGAAAGTGAGCACCGCCCGCGCCACCCGCCCCGCTTCCGCGTCCGCCGCCGCCTTCTCGAAGTCCTCGACCGGGTAGGTGCGGGTGACCAGTTCGTCGAGCAGGAGCCGCCCCTGGCAGTACAGCTCGGCGTACAGGGCGATGTCCCGCTGCGGGCGTGAGGAGCCGTAGCGGCAGCCCAGGATGGACTTGTCGAGGTACAGGGAGGAGACGCGGAAGGACGCCTCGGCCGCGGCGGGCGGGACCCCGAGGAGGACGGCCTGGCCGTGCCGGTCCAGCGCGTCGATCGCCTGCCGGATCAGCTCGACGCGGCCGACGCACTCGAAGGCGTGGTCCACGCCCGTGGGCAGGAGGTCGCGCACACCCTCGGCCGAGGTGAGGAATTCGGTCGCGCCGAACCGTCGCGCCGCTTCCTCCTTCGCCGGGTTGGCGTCGACGGCGACGATCCGCCCGGCACCCGCCAGCCGGGCCCCCTGGAGCACGTTCAGACCGATGCCGCCCGTCCCGATGACCAGGACGCTGTCGCCGCGGTCCACCCGCGCCCGGTTCAGTACCGCACCCACGCCCGTCAGCACCCCGCACCCGATCAGCGCCGCCGACGTCGGCGGGACGTCGTCGGGGATCGGGACCGCCTGCACGGCCTTGACCACCGTGCGCTCGGCGAACGCCGAGTTGGACGCGAACTGGTGCACCGGCGAGCCGCCGTGGCGGAACGGCCGGCCCGGGCGTCCGATGGCCCGCCGGCACATGGTGGGCCGCCCGCGGTCGCACTCCGCGCACGTACCGCAGTTCGCCAGCGTGGACAGCGCCACATGGTCACCGGGTGCGACATGGGTGACGCCCACACCCACCGTCTCCACCACTCCCGCCCCCTCATGGCCCAGCACCACGGGAACGGGGAAGGGGATGGTCCCGTCCACCACCGACAGATCGCTGTGGCACAGCCCGGCCGCCGAGATCGCCACCCGCACCTCGCCCGGCCCCGGCTCGCGCACCTCCAGGTCCGCCACGACCCGGACCTGCTTCCCGTCGAAGATCACGCCTCGCATCACACGGCCCCCTTGGGCTCCCTGGGCAGGCCGAGCACGCGCTCGGCGATGATCGTGCGCTGGATCTGGTCCGAGCCGCCGTAGATCGTGTCGGCCCGGGAGAAGAGGAACAGGTGCTGGAAGGCGTCCAGTTCGTACGGCGTCGACGCCGACCGGTCGACGGGGCCCACGGCCGCCCGCGCGCCCCGCACCAGCACCGCCAGCTCCCCGAGCCGCTGGTGCCAGCCGGCCCACAGCAGCTTGGCCACGCTCGGAGCGCCTGCGTCACCGGAACTCCCCAGGGTGCGCAGGGCGTTCCAGCGCATCGTGCGCAGCTCGGCCCACTGCCGCACGAGCCGTTCCCGTACGACGGGATCCCGCGCCGCGCCCGACTCGACGGCCGCCCGCACCACCGCGCCCAGTTCCTCGGCGAAGCCGATCTGCTGGGCCAGCGTGGACACACCGCGTTCGAAGCCGAGCAGGCTCATCGCGACACGCCAGCCGTGGCCCGCCGCGCCGACGACGTGCTCCGCGCGGGCGCCGTCGAAGAAGACCTCGTTGAAGTCGCTGGTGCCGGTCATCTGGCGGATGGGGCGGACCTCGATCCGGCCGGGCTGGTCCATGGGCACGAGCAGGAAGCTCAGCCCGTGGTGCCGCGCCGAGCCGGGCTCGGTCCTGGCCAGCACGAAACACCAGTCCGCCACGTGCGCGAGCGACGTCCAGACCTTCTGGCCGGTGACGCGGTAGGTACGGCCGTCCGGCTCGCGCACGGCCGCGGTACGGATCCCGGCCAGATCGGATCCGGCGCCGGGTTCGCTGTAGCCCTGGCACCAGAGCTCCTCGCCGGCGGCGATCGGCGGGAGGAACCGGGACTTCTGCTCGTCGCTGCCGTGGGCGAGGAGCGTGGGCGCGAGCAGGTTCTCCCCGATGTGCCCGGAACGCGCCGGCGCCCCCGACCGCGCGTACTCCTCGGCCCACACGACCTGCTGGGTGAGAGTGGCGCACCGATTCCCGTAGCCGCCCTCCCCCCACCCGAGCCCGATCCACCCTTCGGCACCGAGGGTGCGTTCCCAAGTGCGGCGGCCGATCCCGCCTTTGACGTTCCCGGCCAGCCAGGCCCGGGCTTCCTCACGGAAGTCCTGGTCCTCTCGAGTGAATCCGAAGTCCACGATCGCCGCCTTGGGTCGAAGTGACTGGGTGGGCGAGCTGAGGCGGGCCGAGTGCGCAACCCGGCGCCGCGGGGTGCCGCCCGCGCCCACCCGTGCCGCCCCGGACGGCACGACTGCCCGCGGACCAACGCCTCGAAGGGGGCGGGGAACTGCGCGACAAGCCACGACGCACCCGCGCCCGCCGCACCACCGCCGCCCCCGAGCTACTGGGCGTTCGGCCGCTCTCCCCGAGCCGCCGCCTTCTCCATGGCCACCACCCGCTCCAGCATCGGCATCGGATCCACCCCCACCGACCCGGGCAGAAACTCCGCGATCCCCTCCACGGTCCACCCGCCGGAGGCATACGCCGCCCGCAGCTCCCTCGGCTGCGCCCACACCGCGATCTTCGCCCCGGCGACCGTGTACACCTGCCCGGTGATCCCCTCCCGGGAGGCAGCGTCGGACAGCAGGTACACCACCAGCGCGGCGACGTCCTCCGGCTCCCCGATCTCCGCCAGCTCCATCGGCACCCCCGCCGACATCCGCGTCCGCGCCACCGGCGCCACCGCGTTCGCGGTCACCCCGTACTTGTGCAGGCCCAGCGCAGCGCTCCGCACCAGCGAGATGATCCCGCCCTTCGCGGCGCTGTAGTTGGCCTGCGAGACGGACCCCTGGTGGTTGCCGCTGGTGAAGCCGATCAGCGTCCCGGCCCGCTGCTTCCGCATGACCGCGGAAGCCGCCCGGAACACCGTGAACGTGCCCTTCAGGTGCGTCGCGACGACCGGGTCCCACTCTTCCTCGGTCATGTTGAACAGCATCCGCTCACGCAGGATCCCGGCCACGCAGACGACCCCGTCCAGCCGCCCGTACGAGGCCAGCGCCACGTCGACGACCCGCTGCCCGCCCGCCATGGTGGAGATGTCGTCGGCGACGGCCACCGCCTCCCCGCCCGCCGCCTCGATCTCCTTGACGACGGCCTCGGCGACCTCGCTCGTCGGTGAGGCGCCGTCGACCGCGACCCCGTAGTCGTTGACGACGACCTTCGCCCCCTCGGCCGCCGCGGCGAGCGCGACCGCCCGGCCGATGCCGCGCCCGGCACCCGTGACGGCGACGACCTTGCCTGCCAAGAAGTTCCCCACGCCCGGCCCCTTCCCGTCCCACGGTTTCTGACGGACCGTTAGATTGTCGGTTCCCGAATTCTACGACCCGTCAGATACGGGAAGACAAGCCCCGGGGAGGACTCATGTCGCTGCCGGACGCGTTCCACGACATCGCCGAGCGCGTGAACAACTGGGGGCGTTGGGGGGCCGACGACGAGATCGGCACGCTGAACCTGATCACCGACGAGGTGATCCGGGAGGCGGCGGCGACCGTCCGCACCGGCCTCCGCGTCCCGCTGGCGCTGCCCCTCCAGCAGGACGGCGTGCAGACCGGCGTGATCCCCGGCCGCGTCAACCCCCTGCACGCCATGGTGCAGATCAACCAGGAGATCTTCGGCCCGGGCACGGTCGCGTGCAGCGACGACGTCGTGACCATGGGGCTCCAGGCCGCCACACACTGGGACGCGCTGCCGCACGTCTCGCACTCGGGCCGGATCTACAACGGCCGCCCGGCCCACACCGTCACCCCGCACGGCGGCGCCGGCTTCAGCGGCATCGGCACGGTCCGGCACGTGGTCTCACGCGGAGTGCTGCTGGACGTCGCCCGGGCCCGGGGATCCGAGCGGCTCGACGGCGGGTACGCCGTCACACCCGAGGACCTGGACGCCGCCGAAGAGCTGGCCGGCACCCGGGTGCGGGCCGGTGACGTCGTGCTCGTGCGGACCGGGCAGATCCGGAGCCTCCTGGCCGGGGACCGGCACGGCTACGCGTATCCGTCGCCGGGGCTGTCGATCCGTACGCCGGAGTGGTTCCACGCGCGCGATGTCGCGGCCGTCGCCAACGACACCTTGACCTTCGAGGTGTTCCCGCCCGAGGTGGACGGACTGTGGCTGCCGGTGCACGCCCTGCATCTCGTGGAGATGGGAATGCCGCAAGGGCAGAACTGGAATCTCGAAGCATTGTCCACAGCCTGTGGAGAAACGGGCCGCTACTCGTTTCTGCTGACTGCGACACCCGAGCCGTTCACGGGTGCCACAGGTGCCCCGGTGGCACCCGTGGCCGTCCTCTAACCGGGGGCAGAACACTCCAGCACCTCGAAGAGCTCGGCGGCCCCCGGGGGGAGCGTTCACGAGGAGCAGCCGAGGACCGCCCCGGGCGGGGCGCACTGGTCGGGTGTGTTGCCGGTGATGACGGAACCCGCCGGCACGACCGCACCGCCGTCCCGGAGGACACCGCCGCCCTGCTCGCCCGCGGTGTTCCCGGTGACGGTGGCGAGGACCAGTGTGGAGGTGCCGGCGAGGTGGTACAGCCCGCCGCCGCCGAGCTCGGCCTCGTTCTGTGTCACACGGGTGGCGACCAGCCGCACCGAGGCGCCGAGGTTGGCGATGCCGCCACCGTTCGAGGCGGCCGAGTTCGTCGCGATCGTCGACGAGTTGACGGTCAGGTCACCGGCACCGGCGAAGAGGCCTCCGCCTTCGAAGGTCTCGGCGTCGTTGCGGCTCACCGTCACGCTGCTGAGCGACGTGCTTCCGTAGGTGGCCAGTCCCCCACCGGTGTAGGTGGCGGTGTTCTCCGTGACGGATCCGCCGCCCATGATCAGCCGGCCGGTGGTGCCGACATGGATGCCACCGCCGTCCGAGGCGGTGTTGCCCGACACGAAGCTGTTGGACAAGCGGGCGGTCCCGCCGGAGGCGACGGCGACCCCGCCGCCGAGTCGCGCGGCCTCGCCACCGGTGACGCGGGAGTTGGCCAGCGACAGGATCCCTTGCGTGAGGACGACGCCCCCGGACCCCTCCGGGGTCGCCGTGGCGCTGCCGTTCGCCAGTGTGATCCCGTTGAGCGTGAGTGAGCCGCCGGCGGCGACCTCGGCGATGCGGAACGGTGCGCCGGCGACGCGGGTGATGCTGGCGGAGGCGCCGCTGATGACCAGGTTCCCGGTGATCACGGGCAGCCCGTTGGGGCCGTTGGGACCCGGGGACCGGGCCGGGGCGGTGAGCCGGTAGTCACAGCCCGGCGTGAGCGAAATGGAGCCGGAACCACGGCTGTTGGCCTGGTTGATCTCCTGGATCAGCGCGGTGACGTTCCCGCACGGCACCGCCGCCGCCCGGCGTGGGCCGAGGCTGTGGGCGGCGGGCGGCACTGTACCCGCCACCGCCGTACCCAGCAGCGCGGCCAGCACCAGGCAGCGCCCTCTTCTCACGGTCAGCACGGGATCTCCCTTGGTCGGTGCGCCGGACTGCCTCTCGGCAGTCCCACTTGACCGTGGCCGTTGACCGGGCGCACTCAGGGCAAGCCGGATGAGTGAGTTCCGCGCCGGGGCCGGTCGCATATTCCGATGGGCCATTCGCGTGACATGGCACAGAGCGTCTTGCCGGTCCCGTGGCGGAGGTGGATTACTGAAGGAGATCCAACCGGTGGGCTGCCCATCCGCACCGGGGGTTGCGGCAGCCGCACCACCTGCGGCTTCTCCGGAGAAGCCGGGAGTGAATGTTGGCAGACCGCGATGGGCACCCCTGGTGGGGACTTGGATCCAGTCGGCCGGTGTCGTCCACGACACCGGCCGACGCCGTGCCGGAGCCGGCCACGCGCCCCGTCACCCATTACTCCGTCCGGGTGACGTGCGATGACACCCCCTTGTCACTCGGTTGGCCTTGTGGGTCACTGAGAGTACGAACCGGCGGGCTGCCCATCCCCGAGCCGGGGGAACGTCAGAGGCAGCTCATGCCGGTTTTCTCCTTGCCCAGGGGACGTACCGGACCTGTCTCTTCGCCCGCTCAGGGGCCCGGCAGCGATGACACCTCCGACGTCGCCGGACGCCTTGCGCCGGTTCCTCGCACGTCTGCATCGACCAGTAGGAGGCGCATGCACATTTCTCCCCACCAGGGGTCCACCGGCGGCCCCCTGGCGGCCTCCGCGCAGCGGAGGTGATGACGCCCGTCCGGGCGGTGGCCCCCCTCCGCCCGGACGGGTCCCCTTCGTTTGCAGGCCGTGTCCCATGCGAAGGAGTGCAGCTTTGGCCGCTCCTGTGGTTTCTTCCGTCACCCCCGTACAAGGGCCGGCCTCCGGCGGCACCACCGTCACTCTCACCAGGGACCGGCCGGACCGGTCCCCGTCCGCGTCACCACTCCCGCCGGCACGAGCAACGCCGTCACCTACTCCCGGATCGCGGCCCCGGTCATCCGACCGGCGGCGGCCGCACCGTCCCGGGCCGGATGCCTGCGGCCCGGGACGGTTCTGGCGCCCTTCACCACCCCCTGCGGAAGGACGGCCGACGGCGCGGCACTGCACACCCCGAGCCCGGCAGCCCGCGCCGCCACCCCGATCCAGCGTCCCGTCCCGGGTCCCCCCGGCCCTGAGGCGACGGACACCGGATCACGACCCACACTCGCCGAGGACTCCCGTCGCTGAAGCCCTCGCCGTCCCCTCACGGCGAATCGTTCCCACAAGCGTGATCAAATCATTACGACGCGTCAACGCCCGTTCGAGGGTTTGTCACTTATGCCCTTTTTGATCCAGGCGCGCACGGAAGCACACCCAGGCGCACCGCATCGCGGCAGGACTGGAGCGCTCAGTCGCCGTGCCCCCGTACACCTCGGTCACCAGCCGGACGACCGGGCCCTACACCGCCTCGTAGGTGATCCCCTCGCGAGGCGCCGCGGCCCCGCCGTACGACACGACACGGCTCCCGCACACGGCGGTGCCGCGCGGTTCGGCACCGCAGTCCAGCTCGCACCAGATGCGCTTGCCGGTACCCTCGGCGCTCCAGCCCCAACGGTCGGCGAGACCGTCGACGAGGGCGAGACCGCGGCCGCCGGTCGCGTCGTCGTCCGCGCATCGGGGCACGGGGGCGCGGACACTGCGGTCGGCGACCTCGAGGCGGACGATGGCCTCCCCGGACGCCGCACCCGGCAGGGAGAGCCGCAGCACCGCCGGGCACCCGGTGTGCACCACGGCATTGGTGACGAGTTCGGAGACGAGCAGGATCAGCGTCTCGGCGACGGGCTCATCGGCCTGTATGCCGGACCCGGCCAGGCGGGAGCGGGCCCACCGCCGGGCTCGCCCCACTTCTGCGGGGTCGGGCCGGATCTCCAGCTGCACTTGAAGCACCTGCACCGCTCACACCATCCGAACCGGCGGACACTTAGGCTCGCGCCTCACGAGGGCCACGATCGTAGCCATTTTCTGCATGGCCAGAACAACGGCCGGGACGAGGATCACAGAACGTGAATCCCTTGTGGGACAGCATGGTTGACGTACAGTCACGCCAACAAGCGCTTCGGGCATATTCCAGCGCGAAGGAGTACCCCTGCGGCATACTGTGCGACGCTCGCCGCGGGCAGTCGAACAGGCGGCGCCACGGGGTCGCACTGCGCTCGGAGCCACTCGCATCTGACACAAGGTACCGGAGTCGGCAATCGACTCCAGGCCGTAACGAGTCACACTGAGGACACAAGCCGATATCAACGCTCCGTGATTCCGGTATGCCACGATCCGTGACATCTCCGGGAGGGCGTACGGCGACACCGCAGCCAGACGGCCCGTCAGGCCGTTTCGGACGCCAGGGCCGCCGCGAGCAGCTCCTCACTCTCCGTGACACCGCCCGCACGCTGGGTTCGAACCCATGCGCGTTTCAGATGCAGATGGACCTCGGACTCCCAGGTGAAGCCCATGCCGCCGTGCACCTGGAGGCAGTCGCGGGCGCCGCGCACGGCGGCCTCGTCGGCGAGGAGCCGGGCCGCCGCGATGTCGGCCGGGTCGCCGGTGACGGCGGCGGCGTGGACCGCGGCGCGGGCCGTCTCGACCCGGACCAGGATCCCCGCGCACAGGTGCGCCACCGCCTGGAAGGCCCCGACGGGCCGGCCGAACTGTTCGCGCGCCCGGGCGTGTTGCGCCGCGAGTTCGCAGACGCGGGTGGCCGTGCCGAGTTGTTCCGCCGCGGTGAGCAGGATCGCGACGGGGTCGGCCGCGGCTCGGCGGGCGGGCACGCGGTGCAGGGGCGTCAGCGGGTCGATCGAGCGCAGGGCGACGGCCCCGGTGGCGTCGCCGCGGACTACGTCCGCCTCCGCCAGCCATTCCACGAGCCCGCCGTCCACGGCCGCCACGACCGTCTCCCCGGTGGCCGCGCCCGGCACGGCACCGGCCGCGAGATGGGTGGCGACGAGCGGGCCGGGCAGCAGCATCCGCCCCGCCTCCGCGAACACCAACACGGCCTCCGGCAACCCGAGTCCGACCCCACCCTCCGACTCCGGCAGCCGCAGGGCGAAGAACCCGAGCTCCCCGAGATCCCGCCACAACCCCCGGTCGACCCGCGCCGCCCGCACACCGCCCGCACCACCGGGCCCCTCGGCAGGCCGCCCACCGCCCGAACCGAACCGGCCCGCGCCGTCGCCCAGCACGCTGCCGCCGCCGGCAGCGTGCTGGGCGCCACCGCCCGGACCGGAACCGTCCGCCCCGTCACCGGCGCCGGGGACAGCCCCCCTCCCCTCGCTTCCGGAGCCGGCGCCCGCCCCGTCCGCACGGTCCACCGCCGCCCGCAGCGCCTCCCCGTCGAACCGCCGCGCGAACACCTCGCGTACGCCCTCCCGTAGCGCCCGCTGGTCGTCCGTCAGCCGGAAGCGCACCGCAGCTCACCGTCCCCTGGGCAGGCCGAGGATGCGCTCGGCGATGATGTCGTGCTGGATCTGCGAGGTGCCGGCCGCGATGGTGTAGGACAGGGCGGACAGCCGGTCGAGGGTCCACGGGCGGTCGAGGTCCAGGCAGTCGGGCCCCAGTACCGCGGCGGCGGTGTCGTAGAGCTCCTGGCGGGCGTGCGAGTAGCGGAGCTTGAAGACGGAGCCGGAGGCGCCCGGCACCCCACCCGTCGCCTCCGCCGCACTGACGTTCCACTGCGTGAGACGCCACAGCGCCCGGAACTCGGCGTGCAGCCGGCCCAGCCGGCGCCGCAGTGCCGGGTCGTCCCACCGGCCGTTCTTGCGGGCCTCGACGGCCAGTTCGCCCAGCACGCGCCGGCAGGCCACGACCTCGCCCGCGAACGCCGTGCCGCGTTCGAAGGACAGCGTCACCATGGTCACGCGCCAGCCGTCGTCCTCGTCCCCGACCCGGTTCGCCACCGGCACCCGCACCTCGTCCAGGAACACCTCGGCGAACTCGGCCGACCCCGCAAGGGTCCGCAGCGGCCGGACGGTGATGCCGGGTGCGTCCATGGGCATCGCCAGCCAGGTGATGCCCCGGTGCTTCGGCGCCTCGGGGTCGGTGCGGACCAACAGCTCGCACCAGTCGGCGACTTCCGCGTGGGAGGTCCAGATCTTGGAGCCGGTCACCACGTAGGCGTCGCCGTCGCGCCGCGCGCGGGTGCGCAGGGCCGCGAGGTCGGAACCGGCGCCCGGTTCGCTGAAGCCCTGGCACCAGACCTCCTCCCCGCGCAGGATCGGCGGCAGCCAGCGCTCCCGCTGCTCCGCGGTGCCCTCGGCGGCGATGGTCGGACCCGCGTGCAGCAGGCCCACGAAGTTGGCACCGACGTAGGGCGCGCCCGCCTTCTCGGTCTCCTCCAGGAAGATCAGACGGGTCGTCGGGGAGGCGTCCCAGTGGACGTCGGCGTACCCGGCGTCGTGGAGCCGGCGCTGCCAGCCGAGGTCGTAGGCGCGCCGCCCCGGCCAGTCGTCGGGGGACGGCTTGGGCGGGAGGCCGGGCAGCACCGCCGCGAGCCACTCCCGCAGCCGGGCCCGGAAGGCGGCCTCCTCGGGCGTGTCCGACAGGTCCATCAGCGGTCGAGGTCCAGGTCGAGCATCCGGATGGCGTTGCCCCGCATCAGCTTGTACACCGTCTCGTCGTCGAGGCCCTCGACGTGCTCCAGGGCGACCTCCTTGGTGTGCGGGAAGGTCGAGTCGACGTGCGGGTAGTCGGTCTCGAAGGTGGCGTTGTCGCGGCCCACCACGTCCAGGGACGCCACCCCGTGCCGGTCGCGGAAGAAGCAGCAGAAGATCTGCCGGTAGTAGTACGTGGACGGCGGCTCGGGGACGGTGTCCCGCACCCCGCCCCAGGCGCGGTGCTCCTCCCAGACGTCGTCGGCACGCTCCAGGGCGTAGGGGATCCAGCCCATCTGGCCTTCGGAGTAGGCCAGTTTGAGGCGGGGGAAGCGCACCAGGACGCCGCTGAAGAGGAAGTCCATCATCGAGGCCATCGCGTTGTTGAAGCTGAGTGAGGCCTGGACGGCGGGCGGGGCGTCCGGGGAGGCGGCGGGCATCTGGGAGCTGCTGCCGATGTGCATGTTGACGACCGTCCCGGTCTCCTGGCAGGCCGCGAAGAACGGGTCCCAGTAGCCGGAGTGGATGGACGGCAGCCCGAGGTGGGTGGGGATCTCGGAGAAGGTCACCGCGCGCACCCCGCGGGCGGCGTTGCGGTGGATCTCCTCGACCGCCAGGCCGACGTCCCACAGCGGGATCAGGCACAGCGGGACGAGCCGCCCGCCGCTGTCGCCGCACCACTCCTCGACCATCCAGTCGTTGTAGGCGCGCACGCAGGCGAGGGCGACCTCCTTGTCGTGCGCCTCGGCGAAGGTCTGGCCGCAGAAGCGCGGGAAGCTCGGGAAGCACAGGCTCGCCTCGACATGGTTGAGGTCCATGTCCTTCAGGCGTTCCTTCGGGTCCCAGCAGCCGGGCCGCATCTCCTCGCGGGTGATGCCCTCCAGGGTCATCGCGTCGCGGTCGAAGCCGACGGCGGCGATGTTGCGCTTGTACGGGAACTTCAGGTCCTCGTAGACCCACCAGTCGGTGGGCGGCCCGTCCGGGTCCATGGTGATGCGGTAGGTGCCGCCGATGTAGGCGAGGTCACCGATGCCGGCGGTCACCGCCTTGGGGCCACGCTCGCGGTACTTGGCCGGCAGCCAGGTGTCGAAGAGGTGGGCGGGTTCGATCACGTGGTCGTCGACGCTGATGATGCGGGGCAGTTCGGTCGCCATGGGTCCCCTCCGCCGGACGGTACTTATCTGATGACTCGTCAGATAGCATCGCACCTGACGACCCGTCAGCCAAGGAGCTTGCCGAGCAGCAGGGGGGCAGCCGTGAACGACACCCCGCACGCCCTGAGCGCGTCCCGCACGCTGTGGGAGCTGGTCACCCGCCGCGCGGCCCTCACGCCCGACCGCCCGCTCTTCCTCCAGGACGACCGGACGCTGACCTTCGGCGCTCTGCACGCCCGGGCCGAGCGGGTCGCGGCCGGGCTGTACGGCATGGGCGTACGCCCCGGCACGGTGGTCGCCTGGCAGCTGCCCACCCGTGTCGAGACGGCCGTGCTGTCCTTCGCCCTGGCCCGGCTCGGCGCCGTGCAGACCCCGGTGATCCCCTTCTACCGGGACCGCGAGGTCGGCTTCGCGCTGCGCGAGTCGAGGGCCGAGTTCTTCGCGGTGCCCGGCACCTGGCGCGGCTTCGACCACGCGGAGATGGCCCGGCGGCTGGGCGCGAAGGGCGTCTTCGAGGCCTACGACGACCTGCCCGACGGCGATCCGTCCCTCCTGCCTCCCCCGCCGGCCGACGGCACCGCCGTCCGCTGGATCTACTGGACGTCCGGCACGACCTCCGACCCCAAGGGCGTGCTGCACACGGACCGTTCGCTGCTCGCGGGCGGCTCCTGCCTCGCGCACGCACTGCGCCCCTCGGCGGACGACGTGGGCTCGATCGCCTTCCCGTACGCCCACATCGGCGGCCCCGACTACACGGTGATGCTGCTGCTGTACGGCTTCCCGGCGGTGTTGTTCGAGCAGTTCGCGCTGCCGGACGCGCTGGCGGCGTACCGCGCGCACGGGGTCACGATGGCGGGTGGCTCGACGGCGTTCTACTCGATGTTCCTGGCGGAGCAGCGGAAGCGGCCGGGCGAGCCGGTGGTGCCCTCACTGCGGCTGCTGGCGGGCGGCGGGGCGCCCAAGCCGCCGGAGCTCTACCACGCGGTGGTGCGGGAGATGGGCGTGCGGCTCACCCACGGCTACGGCATGACCGAGGTGCCGATGATCACCATGGGCGCGCCCGACGACGACCCCGAGCTGCTGGCGACCACCGAGGGACGGCCGCCGGAGGGGATGGAGATCCGGATCGTGGACGGGGAGGTGCGGCTGCGCGGGGAAGCCGTGTGCCGTGGCTACCTGGATCCGCGGCAGACGGCGGAGGCCTTCGACGCCGAGGGGTTCCTGCGCACCGGTGACCTCGGCCGGCTCACGGACACCGGACACCTGGTGCTCACCGGCCGGCTGAAGGACGTGATCATCCGCAAGGGCGAGAACATCTCGGCCCAGGAGGTCGAGGACCTGCTGCACCGGCATCCGGCGGTCGGGGACGTGGCGGTGATCGGCCTGCCCGACGCGGCGCGCGGCGAGCTGGTGTGCGCGGTGGTGGAACAGCCGCAGGGGGCAGCGACCTTGACGCTCGCCGACGTCACCGCCTTCCTGCGCGCCGAGGGACTGTCGGTGCACAAGCTGCCGGAGCGGCTGGAGGTGGTGGACGCCCTTCCGCGGGGCGAGACCCTGCGGAAGGTGCTGAAGTACAAGCTGCGCGAGCGCTACGCGGGCACGTGACCCGCTGCGGACACGCCCCCGCCCGGGCTATTCGGGCACGGTGAAGTAGCGGGCGAAGGCCGGGACGACCTCGGCCTCGCCGACCTTGCCGTCATGGTCCGTGTCGAGCGTGGCGGCGGCCGGTCCGGCGACGTCCTCGGGAACGCCCAGGCACTTCAGGACGCGTCCGGCCTCGTCGACCGTCGCCGCGCCGTCGCCGTCGGTGTCCGCGACGTCGAGGGCCGCGTGCAGGAAGGGGCGGGCGATCTCGGCGAACCGGTCGGGGTTGTCGCGCAGGCGCTTGACCGCGCCGTTGACGAACTCCTCGCGCGTGATGCGCTGGTCGCCGTCGCGGTCCGCTATCCCGGCCATGCCCTGCCAGAACGCCTCGGCACCGCCGTACAGGGCCTGGCCCTTGTCGGACCGGGCCGCCACGGCGAACTCCGTGAGCAGCGCCTTGGCCGCGCCGTAGAAGTCCTCGCGGTCGATGTAGCCGTTGCCGTCCTGGTCGAAGGTGGCGAACCGGGCGGCGATCCTGCTCTCGTACTCGCTGCTGACCATGTCTCTCTCGGGCCGCCTTACGTCGGGTGGGGTGCGTCTCGGTCGGAGCGTACGACGGAGGGTGCCGTTCGGACGCGGGAAAACGTCACTTGTGCCAAGACCGGGGGAATTCCGGGACAACGGCGTGTCGGAACGGCGACATTCGCCGTACGGTGCGTCACCGGGCCGTCACGCGGACAGGGGTTCGCCCTCGTCACCGAGGGCCGCCTCCACGTCGCCGTACACGTCGAACAGCCTGCGGACGCCCAGCGCGCCGAGGACCCGGTTGACGTGGGAGCCGTCGGCCGCGCCGCGGGCGGGCAGCACGAGGCGCAGCCGGCCCTGGCACGAGCGGATCAGCCGGCGGGCCGCGATGAGCACGCCGACGCCGCTGGAGTCGCAGAAGAACACCTCGGACAGATCCAGGACGAGACAGTGATAACCCTCGGCCACCACGTCGTGCACGCGCTGACGCAGCATCGGTGACGTCACCAGATCCAGCTCGCCCGACACCTGGAGCACGGCCCATTCGCCCTGCTCGCCGCCGGTCACTTTGAAGGTCACCACCACGCCCTTCGATCGCCAAACCGGAAGCAGACCCTACGCTTCCTTGCAGCGCGGCTGCCCAGCGGCGGTTCCCTGAAACGCACCCCGGAAAACGGATCCCCCGCGGAAGAGGCTTGTTTTAGTCGGCTTCGATCCTGTTCGATCCTCTTCAGTCAGGCCTGATCGACGGTCGGTGGGGTAGGCGCGAGCCCAAAGGCATGCGGTGCGAGCGCCGGCCGTCCTCTACCACCTGCGGCCGATCAGGGGGCGCACATTGCCACAAAGGGGCGTGCGTGAGCGGACGTGCCGACTACATTCGAGGAGACGCCGGACTGAGGCTGGACACAGCACGGGCGCGGAACACGAGCAGGGGGTGAGGGGGCCGCATGGCGAAAAAGGACGTACCGCCTCGCTGGGACCGCACCATGCAGCAGCGGCTCGCCCGCGGCGAAGCGGCCGCCCTCGGTGAGTTCTACGACCGGTTCGCCTCCCTCGTGCACGGCCTCGCCCACCGCGTGCTCGGCGACGAGCGGGCCGCCGACGGCATCACCCGCGAGGTCTTCGCCCATGTCTGGGAGCATCCCGACTCCTACGACCCCAGGCAGGGGCCGCTGCGCACCTGGGTCGCGACCCTGACGCACCGGCTCGCGGTACAACGGCTGCGCGCCACCGAGACCGCCGCCCTCGCCCGGGACGGCGGCGGCACGGCGGAGGAACTGGAGCACAGGGTGCGCCGCGCCTCGGTCGCCGCCCGCGCCGACTACATCGTCCAGTCCATGCCGGTCCCGCTGCGCTCGGCCCTGGAGCGGGCCTACTTCCAGCGCCGCGACTACCGCCAGACGGCCACGGACCTCGACATCACCGAGGACGAGGCCCGCCGCCGCCTGCGGCTCGGCCTGCAACTGCTCTCCACCGCCCACGACACCGAACCTCCGGGCGCCCCGCCCGGATACGGGGGTGCGGTGTGAACGGACCGGACCGCTTCGAGGCGTACGACGGCGACGAGGGGGAGAACGACCACGACGAGCAGGCCGACCCCCGGGACGGGGACGGCATCAGGGATGTGGGCGCCCTCCAGCACGAGAGCGGCACACGGGACGAGAACGGCACCCCGGACGGAGATGCCGAGAACGCCCCCGCCCCGGGCGGCCCGGACGGCTCCGGGAGCCCGCAAGACTCCGGCGGACCGGACACACCGGAAAACCCCGGCAGCCCGGGAGGATCGGGCAGGTCGGACGGGCTGGGAGGCCCCGGCGGGCCGGAGGACCCGGAAGGCACCGGCGGGCCGGGAACGCCCAGCAGCCCGGAAAGCACCCGCGGACCGGACGAGCCCGGAACGCCCAGCAGCCCGGAAAGCACCGGCGGACCGGACGCACCGGAAAGCACCGGCGGGCTGGGGCGGGCCGTGTCCGGGGAG
>NZ_JAKEIO010000093.1 GCF_021474405.1 [Streptosporangium] indianense | reverse complement strand
GGCCGGGGGCGGTCCGGGCCTTCTCGGGGTCGGTGTCGCGTTGCCCGGGCCGCTCGATCACGACCGGGGCGTGCTGCACCGGGTGACCGGATTCCCCGAGTGGGACGGCTT
The DNA here is from genome assembly GCF_021474405.1 of [Streptosporangium] indianense. Taxonomy (GTDB): domain Bacteria; phylum Actinomycetota; class Actinomycetes; order Streptomycetales; family Streptomycetaceae; genus Streptomyces; species Streptomyces indiaensis. Next base: position 30,581 of record NZ_JAKEIO010000093.1, on the reverse strand, counting down.
CCCGCTGCGCGATGCGCTGGCGGAGCGGCTCGGGGTGCCGGTCGTGGTCGACAAGGACACCAACGCGGCGGCGCTCGGTCTCGCCGCCGGGGGTGAGCGCGGTTCCTTCGCGTACCTGCACCTCGGCACGGGGCTGGGCGCCGGGCTGGTCATCGGTGGCAGCGTGCACCGGGGGGCCAGGACCGGAGCGGGGGAGTTCGGCCACCAGGTGATCCAGCTCGACGGCCCGCCCTGCACCTGCGGGAACCGCGGCTGCGTCGAGGCCCTGTGCCTCGCCGCGGTGGCGCGCGGCGATCTGGACGAGGCGGCGCGGGTGCTCGGGGCCGGGGCGGCGAACCTCGTCGGGCTCCTCGACATCGACGTCGTCCTGCTCGGCGGCCGCACGGTGGCGGCGGCGCCGCGTGTCTTCACGGACGGGGTCGGCGCGGTCCTGCTCGCTCGGGCCCGCCGCACGGGCCAGGACGCCGTCCCGGTACGCGTCGCGGCCGGGGGAGACGGAACCGTGGCGGTGGGCGCCGCTCAGCTGGTGCTGGGGCCGGTGTTCGGACGCGGCGGAGGCTAAGACGGGGGCGCGGGGACGATCCCGGCCGGGTGGTGGTCCAGCACTGTCCGCGCACCCCTGACGACCCCACCCGGGACGGTCCTACCCCGGACGGTCGCACCCGGGACGGTCGCACCCGGGACGGTCGCACCCGGGACGGTCGCACCCGGGACGGTCGCACCCGGGACGGTCGCACCCCGGACGGTCCGCACCCGGGACGGTCCGCACCCGGGACGCTCCCGCCCGGGACGGTCCGACCCGGACTGTCCGCCGGATGCCGTCGGGGACGGTCCGACCCGGGACGCTTCCACCCGGACTGGTCCGCCGGATGCCGTCGGGGACTGTCCGCCGACCGGGCGGATCCGCGCCGCCGTTCGGGGCCGGTGCGCGGCGGTGACGTCTCGCGGGCCCCTCCGCTCGGAATGTCACATCATCATGCGACTCTGCACGCCCGCTCACCTCTGCCTGGCGGCGGCAACGGCGACCGCCGTCCTGCTTCCCGGCGCACACCCGGCGCTCGCGGACGCCCCGGCGCCCGCCTGCGCCGCGCCCGACGACCACACCTTCCCGCTCACCACCCGCATCCACGGCGGGCCGGCCTCCTACACGGCCGGCGGCGGGTTCGGCACCTGGTCCGTCGACCTGACCAACACGACCGACCGGACCTGCGCCGGGATCCACCCCGTCGTCGTGCTCGTCGACGACAAGCGGACCCTGGAGCCGTCCCAGCCCCGCCTCGAGTTCTTCGAGGGGGAGAACGCCCACCCCGTGCGGTTCGAGAAGACCGGCGAGGACGAGCTCGTCGCGGCGTTCGCCGACGAGGAGGGCGGCTTCGCCGGGTTCACCGTCGCCCCCGGCGACACCGTCACCGTGAAGGTGCGGCTCACCCTCACCTCGGACGCCGAGCCCAACGAGGTCACGGCCAACGCCGCGGTGGTGCAGCGGCACGACGACGACGGCGACTGGGTCGGGCAGTCGAACGACTACCGCTTCCGGATCGACGGCGGCGAACCGGGGACGGGCACGGACACCGACCCCGGCACCGGCAAGGACACCGGCACCGACACGGGCACGGAGCCCCGCCCCGACCCCGACGCCTCCGTCCCGCCCCGCGAGGACCGGCTCCCGTTCGCGGAGGAACTGGCCCGTACCGGCACCGGCACCCAGGTCAGCGCGGCCGCCGCGGCCCTGCTGCTGGCCGGCGGAGTGACCCTGCTCGTCGCACGCCGCCGCCGCTAGGCCGTCCCGCCAGTCGGGACGTCGTACGCGGAGCGTTCCGCAAGATCCCGGCACTGTTTAGGCTGGGTCGCAGGCTGGACCGCGTACGGCAGGAGATTCCGCACATGGCAGACCGCAAGCCCATCGCGTCGTGGCTCACCGACATGGACGGTGTGCTCATCCACGAGGGCGTACCGATCCCCGGCGCCGACGCCTTCCTGAAGAGGCTCCGCGAGTCCGGGAAGCCGTTCCTGGTCCTCACCAACAACTCGATGTACACCCCGCGCGACCTGCACGCCCGGCTGCGCCGCATGGGTCTGGAGGTGCCGATCGAGTCCATCTGGACCTCGGCGCTGGCCACCGCCCAGTTCCTGGACGACCAGCGGCCGGGCGGCTCGGCGTACGTCATCGGCGAAGCCGGGCTGACCACCGCGCTGCACGACATCGGCTACATCCTGACCGACCACGAGCCGGACTACGTCGTCCTCGGTGAGACCCGCACGTACTCCTTCGAGGCCATGACGAAGGCGGTGCGGCTCATCCTCGGCGGAGCCCGGTTCATCTGCACCAACCCCGACGAGACCGGCCCCTCCACCGAGGGCCCGTTGCCCGCGACCGGCGCGGTGGCCGCGCTGATCACCCAGGCGACCGGCAAGAAGCCGTACTTCGCGGGCAAGCCGAATCCGCTGATGATGCGGACCGGGCTGAACGCCATCGGGGCGCACTCCGAGACCAGTGCGATGATCGGCGACCGCATGGACACCGACGTGCTGGCCGGCATGGAGGCCGGGATGCAGACGTTCCTGGTGCTCACCGGCCTGACCCGGCCCGAGCAGGTCGAGGACTTCCCGTACCGGCCGTCTCAGGTCGTGGACTCCATCGCGGACCTCGTCGACCGGGTCTGAGCCCCGGGCAGGCGGCGGGAGGGGCTCAAACCCCAGGTCACCCGTACGGAGCAGCCGCCGCGTCCCTGAGGATGCGGCGGCCCACCGGGCGGGGGAGGCTCCAGGCGTCTGGAGGTTCACGATGGGTTCCCTGAAGGTCACTGTCTGTACGAGCGTCCTGGCCGTCGTCGCCCTCGCACCGGCGGCGTACGCGGCGGACGCGGGGAGTGTGTCGGTGAGCCCGGCGGCCCCCGTACCCGGCAGTGAGGTCACGCTGCGCGTGACCGGCTGCGCCCAGCGCACGGCCGTGGCCGCCTCGTCGGCGTTCGTCGCGGACGCGCGCCTCACCGCCGGCGGCGCGGACGAGGTCACCGGCGACAGCCGCGTCCGCTCCACGCTCAAGGCTGGTTCGTACACCGTGCGGGTCACCTGCGGTGCCGTCCGGCGGACCGGCACGCTCACCGTCCGGGACCACGAGGGCGGACCGTCCGGGTCCCCCCGGGCGTCCGTGCCCGGGGCCGGTGGACAGCCGCCCGCGCCCGCAGTGGGCGCACAGCCACCCGTCTCCGGGCTCGGTGGGCAGCCGCCGGCGCCCGGCATGGGCGCACAGCCACCCGTGCCCGGGAAGGGCGGCGGGCAGACCGCGACACCCGGCGTCGACGACGAGGCGTCCGAGGCGTCACCCTCCCGCGCGCCCGGGGCGCCCGCCTCGCCCGTCGCCCCCGTCGCCGCGGGCGGTGGCGGTGCCGCCGTCGCCGCGCAGGAGCGCGGCGACGGTCCCGGCGCGGCGCAGGGCGTGACCGGGCTGGTGCTCGCGGGGGTGGCCGCGGTGGTGGTCGTCGTGCTGCGCGGTGCCCGCCGGGGCCGCGGGACGGACTGACCATGCACGATCGCGATCACGAGCCGAGACGCTTCTCGGGCACCGGACGCCTGCTGACCGGCATGGCCTGGGTCGTACTGCTGCTCGGACTGTGGCTGTGGGGCCGCGAAGTCACCGAGATGCGGCACGGCATCGCGGCGCCCGCCACGGGTGACATGGCGGCGGCCGGACGGCCCCCGGACATCAAGCTGCCGCCCGAGCACCGGCCGCTGCGCGACGCGCTGCCGCAGCGGATCGACATCCCCGGGCTCGGCGTGCAGGCCCCCGTGGTGGCACGCGGTCTCGACGCGCGCGGGGCCCCCGACCCGCCGCCGTACGACCAGCCGGGCGTGGTCGGCTGGTACGCCGGCGGGGTCGCGCCCGGGGCGCCCGGCACCGCGCTGATGGTCGGTCATGTCGACACCGAGACCCGGCCCGCCGTCTTCTACCGGGTCAGTGCCATGCGGCCGGGCCAGACGATCCGGGTGGTCAGGGCGGACGCCAAGGTCGCCGAGTTCACCGTCGAGTCCGTCCAGGTCCTCACCCGCGACCACTTCGACGCCCACCAGGCGTACGGCCCCCGTGAGTCGGGGCGGGCGGAACTCCGGCTGGTCACCTGCGGCGGCAGCTTCGACCGCACGACCCGCAGCTACACGGCGAACGTGGTCGTCTCGGCGTACCTGACGGGAACCGGCCGCTGAAGCCCCCCTGCGGCAGCCCTGCGCGGCAGCCGTGTGCGGCCACCCAACCCGGTCGGCGACCCGCTCCCCCTGAGGCCGCCGACCGGGCCGGTCCTCGACCGCGCGCGCACGGGCTGCGGGAGTGACCCGGCGAGCTGCGCGGGAGGCCACGGGAGCCACGGTGGGTGAATTTCTGGCCGAAGGTCGGGCATGTGCTGTGAAGACTCTAGAACCAAAGCGCCGCCCAGGCCTAGGGGTTGGATAACGCCAGGTCCCGGTACGGTGGCGCTGCGTCATCGACGGGTGGGCCTCGCCGCATGGACGTCGCGGGACGTATGTCAGGATTGAGACTTGGAACGGTGCACCCAAGGGGGAGTTGGATGTACGGCAGCAGGGGGGTTCGGACTTTCGCCGGGAGGCGGATGTCCGCAGCGGTGCTGGGGGCGGCACTGCTGGTGACGGGATGTTCCTCCTCCGACGGAGGAGGCGGCTCGGACGACCGCGGTGACGCGGGCGCCGGGATCACCCAACAACCCAAGGACAAAGCGCCCTTCTGGGTCAACCCGGACGGGACGGCGGCCCGGGAGGTCGCCGAGCTGGAGAAGTCCGGCAAGAAGCAGGACGCCGAGCAGATTCGCAAGATCGCCGAGCAGCCGGTCGCCGAATGGGTCGGCCCTGACAACCCGGAGGGGCAGACCCGGGGCTTCACCGAGGCCGCCGACAAGGCCGGCCGCACGGCTCTGCTCGTCCTCTACAACATCCCGCACCGCGACTGCGGCCAGTACTCGCAGGGCGGCGCCGCCGACGGCGACGCCTACCGCGACTGGCTCGACGGCGTCGCCGCGGGCATCGGCGACCGACCCGCCCTGGTCGTCCTGGAGCCGGACGCCCTGCTGCACCTGGTCGACGGCTGCACCCCGGAGCAGTTCCACGAGGAGCGCTACAACCTCCTCAAGGGCGCCGTCACCAAGCTGAAGTCCCTGAAGAACACCAAGGTCTACCTGGACGCGGGCAACGCCGGATGGCAGAACCCGGACCAGATCTTCGAGCCGCTGAACCGCGCGGGCATCGCCCAGGCCGACGGCTTCTCGGTCAACGTCTCGAACTTCTACTCCACCGAGGACTCCATCGCCTACGGCAAGCAGCTCTCCGCCAAAGTCGGCGGCAAGCACTTCGTCATCGACACCAGCCGCAACGGCAAGGGGCCCTACAGCGACGGCAAGCCCGACGAGCGCTGGTGCAACCCGCCGGGCCGCTCCCTGGGCGAGACCCCGACGACGAAGACGGCGGACCCGCTGGTCGACGCCTACCTGTGGGTGAAGCGGCCGGGCGAGTCGGACGGCGAGTGCAAGGGCGGCCCCAAGGCGGGCGAGTGGTGGGCGGACTACGCCCTGAAGCTGGCGAAGGCCACCGGCTGACGCACCGACGCACACGACGAGGGGCGCTCTCCCACAGGGAGAGCGCCCCTCGTCGCCGGTCCCGGGGCCGCTAGGGCACCTTGACCCACTGCGCCTTGCTCGGGGTGCCGTCGGCGTCCGTCACGAACAGCATGTACCAGCCCGCCTGGACCAGGTTCCGGTTCTCCGGCACGGTCACCGTCAGCTTGTCGCCGGACGCCTTGAAGTCCAGGGCGATCGACCGCTGGTCGACGTCCGTGACGTGCGTGGCGGCGCTCGGCCGGATCAGCCGGACCTTCTTCACCTTCGCCGCGTCCGACGAGGTGAACGTCCCCGTCCCACCGCGCTCGATGGTCTGCGGACCGCCCGACAGCGCGGGCTGTTCCTTGTCGCCGTACAGGTAGGGCGGCGTGTAGATCTCGATGCGCTGCTCGAACTCGCCCGGCTTGGTGTTGGCCTTGTCGGCGTAGAGCGAGTCGGAGCCGAAGAACATCACGCGTCCGTCGGGCAGCAGGATCGACCCGGAGTGGTAGTTGCGGCCCACGAGCGGGTCGGCGACGCGCCTGAGCTCGTTCTTCTCCGTGTCGTAGAGCCGCGCCTCGAAGATGTTGGAGTCGCCGCGGCCGCGGTAGTCCTCCGAGCCGCCGGAGATCAGCACGCTGTCGTCGGGCAGGATCGAGGCGTTCGGGTAGCGGGTGCCCTTGTCCAGGGACGGGCCGTCCACGAAGCGCGGGTCCGGCTTCTTCAGGTCGACGATCCGGGTCTTCTCACTGGACTTCTCGGACTCGCCGACGCCGCCGCCGCCGACCACCATGTACTTCTCGTCCTGCGCCGGCGGCAGCAGCACCGTGCCCGACGTCTCCATCAGGGTGGGGTCGCTCAGGCCCGGGATCTTCGAGAACTTGTTGGTCTCGACGTCCCACACGCCCGGCTCACGGCCCACGTTGTCCGGCCCGTAGCCCGCGTTGGACCCGGAGTAGAAGACCTTGCCGTTCTGCATGAGGAACAGCGCCGGGTACGTCGGGAACTGCCGGACCTTGCCGGTGTAGGCCCACTTCTTGGTCTTCGGGTCGAAGACCTCGTTCTTGCCCGGGACCAGCTGGCCGATGTCGTCGAGGCCGGAGACGCTGAGGATCTTCCCGTCGCTCAGGGTGGTGAGCGTCGGGTACCAGCGGGCCTCCTTCATCGGGTCGACCTTGATGTACTTCTCGGCGACCGGGTCGAACTCGAAGGCGTCCCGAATCCCCTGGAAGTCCTTCTTGTCGAGGGCGAGCTTCTGCGCGATGCCGTAGGTGTTCTTGGCGTCGGCGCCCTTCAGGCCGTGCACGCGGTAGTTGTCCTGCGTGCCCGTCTCGTACTTCTTGCCCCGCTTCTGCGCCTCGACGTAGATCCGGCCGAGACCGGGGTCGTTGCGCAGGAACTTGCCGGTCGCCTTGTCGAACACCTTCTTCGCGCGCGGCACGAGGACCGGGTCCTTCGAGACGAAGGTCTTGCCGTTCTTCTTGCCGGTGAACGTCGTGCCCGCGGGCAGGGTGATCGGTTCGTCCGGGTTCTCGTTGTGGACGATCATCAGGCCACCGGCCTTGGTGACGTCACCCTGGAGCTTCTCGTAGCGCTTGGTGCCGCCGGCTATCAGGAGATTGCCGTTGGCGAGCTGGGTGTGGCCGGTGCAGAACAGGTCGGCCGGGGTGGGCACCTTCTTGATGGTGCCCTTGACCGGGTCCCATATCCGGGTGTCGAACTTCTTCGCGTCGAAGTTGTCCTGGTTGTTGCCCGACCCCGCGACGAGCAGCACCTTGCCGGTGCGCAGCAGCGCCGCGTGGATGGTGTTCTGCCGGTACTCCTCGGGGAAATCGACGATCTCCCACTTGCCGTTCGCGGCCTTGTACTCCGGCTTGTTGATTGTGTACTGGTGGTATTTCTCGGTGCTGAAGCGGTAGAGCCACGGCCCGTTCATCCCGGCCAGCGCGAGTACCACCGCCGTGCCGATCGCGAGTCGACGGGCCCGGCGGCGGCCTGCACGGTCGTTCATTCCTTACGTCCCCCAAGTCCACCAAGGGCGATGTGCATGGTCTGGTCGGATCCCCCGACCTCCCCGTGTGCGCCCGGGGTGGCGGCCCAAGTGGGCTTCTGCTGCGGGGTGTGAGCCGACGGCTGCTGCGGGATGGGCAGCGACTGCGTCCGGTTCGGACCCGCAGGGTCCTGCGGCTGCCCCGCGGCGTGGGCAGCGGGCTTCTTTGCGTCCTGCCGCAGCTGCCAGCGCCAGGCGAACACCGGCGAGGCGGTGATCAGCAGCGCGAACGTGGCCCAGATGATCATCGCGGGGTGGGAGTGGCCGAAGACGAAGCCGGCCACGATCGACGCACCGAAGATCGCGACGAAGTACCAGTGGTAGCGGAACGTGCCGAACCAGCGGTCCGGGCTCGCCGAGTCGCCCTTGGGCGTCACCACGAACTTGCTCTTGCGCCGCAGCACGGAGTCGATCAGCGCCTTCGCGTACAGCGGCGCCGAGAGCGCGGACATCACCATGCCGGCCACACCGCCGGAGCCCTCCGGCTCGTGCGGCGAGACGTTGTGCCGGCGGTTCCAGACGTACAGGCCGATCTGCAAGGCGGAGGCGTTGCCGTAGAGCATCAGCCACACGGCCGGGTCGATGTTCACACCCGAGGCGCCCAGGCCCAGGAACAGCGCGCAGCTGAGCGCCGCGAGGATCCAGTTGAGGGCCGACATCGGGTAGAAGATGATCATCATCGTGTAGTTGAAGAGCTTGCTCGGCGGCAGCGAGTACCAGCCCTTCCAGTACTGCCCGATGATCGTCTCGTACGTCCCTCGCGACCAGCGCATCTGCTGGGTGAAGAAGTCCGTCCAGGCGCTCGGGCCCTCACCGACGGCGAGCACGTCCGGCGTGTACACCGAGCGCCACTTGCGTCCCGTCGCCGGGTTCTTGTGGCGGTGCATCTCGAAGCCGGTCGCCATGTCCTCGGTGATCGAGTCGTACAGACCGCCGATCTGCTTCAGCGCCTTGATGCGCACCGCGTTGGACGTGCCGACGAACATCGGGGAGCCGTAGCGGTTGCCGGCGCGCTGGATCAGCGCGTGGAAGAGGAACTGCTGGGACTCGGCGGCCTTGGTGATGGGGTTGTCGTAGTTGCCGTAGACCTGCGGGCCGATGACGAAGCCGACGTCCGGGTCGCGGAAGAAACCGAGCATCCGCTCCAGGTAGTTGGGCAGCGGCACGTGGTCGGTGTCGACCGACGCGAAGAAGTCGTAGTCGTCGCCGTGCGCCTCCAGCCAGGCGTTGTAGTTGCCGTGCTTGGTCTTGGCGCGGTGCGGGCCCTTGGCCTGGTTCCACTTCGCGACGCCCTTGCGGGAGAAGTGGTGCACGCCCAGGCGCTCGCAGACCGCCTTCACATCGGGGTCGTCGCCCTCGTCGAGCAGCCAGACGTGCATCAGGCCCCGGTGGCGGATCTTGACCGCGGCCTCCAGGGTCTTCGTCACCATCTCCAGCGGCTCCTTGCCGGGCACGAAGGAGGTGAGGAAGGCCACTCTGGTGCCGGTCTCGGGCACCACCGGGATCGGGTCGCGGGCCACCAGCGTGGCGTGCGCGTTGGACAGCACGTTCATGCAGCGGAAGAACTCGATCAGACCGATCGAGACGAGCATGACCATGTCGAGCGCGGGCAGCCAGTCGAAGGCGGGGTAGTCGCGCTCGGTCCAGTGCTCGGGCTGGAGCAGCCAGAACAGCAGCACCAGCGACAGCACCGGGGCCGCGGCCAGCATCAGCGCGACCCGGATGCGGTGCGGCTCCTGCGAGATGAGGGAGCGGTACTGCACCTTGTACGGCTTGTTCGGATCCGGTTGGGTGAGGGGACCCGCGAGCCGGCTGTAGTGCTCGTAGTCGTATCTCGGCAGCGTCTTCTTGATCCGCCGGAATGTCCCCGTGGTGCTCATCCGGTGCGCCGGCACCCTGAGCTGGGTGGTCTGGGACGGGTCGTTTTCCTGCCGGGCACCCGTGGGCCTCGACGTCATGAGTCATCCCCCCACACGCGAAAAGCGCGTGTTTCGTAGCTTCGTACCGTCTGGTGCAGGTCCCCCTCGACCTTCACAGACGTCTCAGTGGTGGATCGCAGTCACCACGTCATCCACACCCTATAGACACGGCAACGCGACCTTCCGGTTGCATGATGCCCCCCACGGCATCGGCTCATGGACAGGGCCCCTACCCCCGCCCGGTCCGCAACCGGTTCCGAATCCCCCCAACTGCCGCGTAAGCGCAGCATCCTGTAAAACGAGAAGACCAAGGTTCTACGGCGTCCATCATGATCGCAAGATGCGAACGCGGCGGTAACCGGTCATACGCGTTCATTGTGGCGGGTGTGGGGGGCCTGCGGAGCCGTTGTCGACAGGCGGGCGCGGATGTTTCCGAAGTGCTCCCTTATGGCCTCCTCCGCCCGCATCGCGTCCCCGGACCGCACCGCGTCGAGGATCTCCCGGTGCTGCCGGCAGGTCACCTTCGGGTCCTGCGGCTCGCCCCCGAGGTCCGTGCGGACCCGGTGGAAGGCGTCCCAGAACGCCTCCAGGACCTCGCACAGCAGCACGTTGTCCAGCCCCCGGTAGAGGGTGGCGTGAAAGGCCCGGTCGGTCTCGGCGAGGCCGGCGCCGCGCGCGGCCTGCTCTTCCATACGGTCGACGAGCGCGTCCAGTTCAACGAGGTCCGCTTCCGGCATCCGCCCGGCGAGCCGGGACACCAGCCCCGTCTCCACCGCCTCCCTCAGCTCCAGCAGCTGGAGCAGGGAGTCCTCGCCCCGGGAGTGCCCGGCGACCGTGCGGAAGGCGAGGCCCTCGATCATCGGGGCCAGGGACATCGGGCCGACGTAGGTGCCGAAGCCGTGCCGGATCTCCACGATGCCCATCGCCTGGAGCGCCTTCAGCGCCTCCCGCACCGAGTTCCGGCTCGCGCCGAGGTGCTCCATCAGCTCGGGCTCGGTCGGCAGCGGGGCCCCGGAGGCCAGCCGGCGGTCGAGGATGAGCTTCTTGATCCGCTCCTGTAGGTCACGCGCTGCCATGGCCAGAGGGTATCCGGCCAGGACCGGAGGGGGACCTCGGACGGACATACGAAGACAAACAGAAGGCCCCTCGCTGCTGCGAGGGGCCTTCCGGTCGGTGCGCCGCCAGGGACTCGAACCCCGGACCCGCTGATTAAGAGTCAGCTGCTCTAACCAACTGAGCTAGCGGCGCCTGCTGACGTCGTAACCCTACAGGACGCCGCGGGGTGCTCCCGACCACCCGGCCCGGGCGCGGGCCCCCGCCGAGGCGGCCGCGTACATCATTCGGACCGTCAGCATGCGCGTGCGGAAGACAGTTGCGAAACTGGCGACGCGGGCCCTCCGGTGCACGGGCGCCGCATTTTCCGCCGGAAGTGTGAGGGGAATCGCATGGAGTCTCCGGTATTCGAGGAAATCGACCCCGCGAGCGATTGCGACTGCCCCGGCTGTGTCCACTGGCGCCGCGTCCTGCCGCATTCCCGGGCGGGCCGTACCAGCGGCCACCCGGCCGCCCACCGGGCCCTCGCCCTGGCCGCGGTGGCCTCCGCGGCCCTCGGCGCGGGCCACGCCGTACCGGCCGCGGCCGCCTCGTACGCCCCCCACCGTCCCGGTGTCCGCGCAGGTGACGAGCCCGACAGCCCCCAAGGGGTGACGGCCCCGCTGTACGGCCCGGGCGGTCCGGCGACGACCTCCGTCGCCCCCAAGCCGGCCTCGCTCACCCGCACGGAGATCATCGACCGGGCCAAGACCTGGGTCGCCGCCACGGTGCCGTACAGCATGAGCGCCTACTGGTCCGACGGATACCGGCAGGACTGCTCCGGCTATGTGTCGATGGCCTGGAAACTGCCCCGAAACGAATGGACGGGCAGCCTCGCCCAGTACGCGGAAAAGATTTCCAAAGAGGAACTCCAGCCGGGCGACATCCTGCTGTTCCACAATGCGGCCGACCCCGCGAACGGCTCGCACGTCACCATTTTCGGCGGCTGGACGGACAGCGCGCACACCACCTACACCGCCTACGAGCAGACCCGCCCGCACACCCGCCGCGCGTCCACCCCGTACGCCTACTGGAGCAACTCCTCCCGGTACGTCCCCTACCGCTACAAGGGCGTCGTCCCGGAGGAGCCGGTGCCGGGGAAGGACGCCGGCACGCCCGGCGCCCCGGCCGCCACGCCGTTCCCGGGAGCGGCGTATTTCGGCCCCGGCGCGAACAACAAGTACGTCACAGAGCTCGGCCGCATGCTCGTCGCGCGCGGGGCCGGCGGCTCGTACGCGTCGGGACCGGGGCCCCGTTGGACCGACGCCGACCGGCGGGCGACCCGGGCGTTCCAGACGGCGCAGGGCTGGACGGGCGCGGAGGCCGACGGTCTGCCCGGACCGCACACCTGGGAGCTGCTCGTCACCGGCAAGGGCAAGGACGTGAAGGACGGAGCGGTCGGCCCGCCGCCCGCCTCCCACGGCGTCCCCGGCTACCCGGGCCGGGCGATGTTCCGCCCCGGCGCGAACAACGCCTACGTCACCCAGCTGGGCCAGCAGCTCGTGAGCAAGGGGTTCGGCAGGTTCTACCAGGTCGGGCCGGGGCCGCTCTGGAGTGAGGCGGACCGGCGCGCCGTCGAGGCCTTCCAGCGCGCCCAGGGTTGGCGAGGCGGAGCCGCGGACGGCTACCCGGGGCCGGAGACCTGGCGGCGCCTCTTCTCGTAGGGCCCCGGTTCTCACAGGGCCAAGGCCCCTGATCGGCCCCCCTCGGGCGGGCCCCGAACCCCGGCCGGGTCCCCTTCCGCGGGCCCGCACCCGGGACCACCGTTGTGACGCATCTGGCGCGGAGGCTGGAGGCACGCATGAGTACGACCACTTCCCACCCGTCCGAGCCCGACGGGCCGGCCGAGGGCCCGGCCCGGCCCGCCCGGCTCATCCAGAACGAGGCCACCACCGAGATCCCCGTCCACCTGCTGTTCCGTGACGACCCCGACCCGGCCCCGGTGCCGCTGAAGCCGGCGGTCGTCGGCCGCAGGCAGGGGACGGGGGAGCAACCGCGGCTGCGGCGCCCGGCGGTCACGCCGCAGTGCCCGGTGCCCCAGGTCGATCCCGACCTGGTGGAGCGGCCCGCCCGGGTGCTGCCCGGAGCGGCGGGCGTACTGGCCGGGGCCTGCGGCGCGGCCGGGTGCGTGGCCACCTCGTGGTGGGCTGGGGCGCTGCCGCCGCTCGTGCTGGAGGCGCTGCGGCTGCCCGCGTACGCCGGGGCCGGGCTCGGCCCCGCGCAGTGGGCCGCGTATGCCGGGGCCGGGGCGCTCGGGCTGTTCGGGATCGGCGGGCTGGCCCGGGGCCGCACCGGGCGCGCCTGGGTGCTGGGCCTGTTCGGGCGCTACCGGGGGACCGTCCGGCGCTCCGGTCTGCTGTGGGTGAATCCGCTGCTGCTGCGCCGCCGGGTGGACGTACGGCTGCGGCACTGGCGCAGCGAGCCGGTGCCGGCGGCCGACGGGGGCGGCGTCGCGCTGCGGGTGGTCGTGCTGGTGGTGTGGCGGGTGCGGGACACCGCGCGGGCCGTGCTGGGCGTCGAGGACCACGAGACGTATCTGCGCGAGTGCGTCGAGGCGGCGCTGGCCCGGGTGCCGGTGGAGATGCCGGGCGGGCCGCGGGGAGCCGGGGAGGCGGCGGGCGAGACACTGACCCGGCTGGTGGCGGCGGACGCGGCCCCGGTCGGCCTGGAGGTGTTCTCCGTGCAGCCGGTCCGGGTGGAGTACGCCCCCGAGATCGCCGCCGCGATGCACCGCCGCCGGATCGCGGCGCTGGACGCGCGGCACCGGGCGAGCGTGCTCACCTCGGTCGTGGACTCGGTGGAGGACACGGTGACCCGGCTGACCGTGCGGGGGCTGGTCGAACTCGACGACTACGAGCGGAAGGCGCTGGTGAAGGACCTGACGGTGGCGTTCTGCGCGGGCCGGGGAGAAACAGCTCCGTGATTGGTATGGACATGTTCAACTAGCGCCCATAATCTCGAACTTGGTCTAGACCTACACGCACGGCTCACCGAACTTCCCCCACGTTCTCCAGGAGCGGCAGCATGCGTACCAGGACCAAGTTGTCCGCAGTCGCGGTGGGACTGGCCACGACCGGAGCCCTCGTGCTCTCCTCCGGCGGTGCCAGCGGCCACGGCTACACCGATCTCCCCATCAGCAGGCAGAAACTCTGTCAGAACGGCACCGTGACCAACTGCGGCTCGATCCAGTGGGAGCCGCAGAGTGTCGAGGGCCCGAAGGGATTCCCCGCCTCCGGGCCGGCCGACGGACAGATCTGCAACGCCGGCCTCGGCCAGTTCAGCCAGCTCAGCGCCCCGCGGACCCCGTCCGGCGGCGCCTGGCCCACAACCCGGGTGACGGGCGGCCAGAACTACACGTTCCGCTGGCAGTTCACGGCCATGCACGCCACGACCGACTTCAAGTACTACGTCACCAAGCCGGGCTGGAACCAGAACCACAACCTGGCCCGGTCCGACCTCAACCTCACCCCGTTCTTCACGGTGCCGTACAACGGGCAGCGCCCGCCGTCCACGCTCTCCCACAGTGGCAGGCTGCCGACCGGGCTGAGCGGCCGGCACGTCATCGTGGCCGTGTGGACGATCGCCGACACGGCCAACGCGTTCTACGCCTGCTCGGACGTGACGTTCTGAACCTCTGAGGTTCCCTTGAGTCACCGGTGCGGCCGGCGCGGGTAGGTTCCTCCCACGTCGGCCGCCCGGGTCGGCGCATCGACCTCGGGGGATGCGCGATGGACGTGGTCTTCTACGTCGTGCCCGGCCTGATCATGGCCCTGGCCCTCTTCATGGCCTGCCGCGTCGTGCGGCGCTGGCTGGAGATCCGTGGCGCCTGGAACAGCGGGCTGACGGCGGAGGGCCGCTGCCTGCGCACCTTCACCAACGTCAGCGGCGGCCACGGCGACACCTCCGTGCGCAGCACCCTCCACCACGTCTACGAGTTCATCGCACACGACGGCCGGGTCATCCGCTTCGAGGAGGACGGCGGCCCTGCGACGACCGTCGAGGGCGACTACGTCACGGTGTACTACACCGACGGCCGGCAGGTCGTGGCCACGGCCCAGACGCCGAGCCGCACGAGGCAGGCGGTGAGCGCCGTCGGCATGCTGGCGTTCCTCGGGGTGGCCGTGGTGTTCTGCGCGGGGTTTGTCGCCGCGTACGGACAGGCCTTCGGCGAGTACGGCGACGTCGTCTTCAGCGTCGACAGCCGGACGACGGTGCGGCCGTGAACCGTGCGGCCGCGGCCCTCCACATCTGACGATACGTCAATTACTCTGCCCGCCCATGAACTTGACGGCGAGCACGGTCGCGGAGCTGGTCACCGCCCGGTGGGGTGACCACCGCCCCGGTCTGCGGTGCGAGGACCGGACCCTGACGCACCACCAGGTGGCGGCGGGTGCCGCGGCCCGGGCCGCACTGCTCAGGGACCTCCTCCCGCCGGCCGCCGAACCCCACCTCGGCCTGCTGCTCGACAACACCCCCGAGTTCCCGCTGTGGCTGGGCGCGGCCGCCCTGGCCGGGGCGGCGGTCGCCGGGATCAACCCCACGCGCCGCGGCGCCGAACTCGCCCGGGACATCCTGCACACCGAGTGCCGTGTCCTGATCACCGAGCGGGCTCACCTGCCGCTGATCGAAGGCCTGGACCTGCCCGGGGTGCGGCTCCTGGTGACGGACACGGCGGAGTACGCCGAGCTCCTCACCCCGTACGCCGGCGCCCGCCCGGACCCGTGCCGGGCCGCTCCCGGCGACCGGTTCCTGCTCTACTTCACCTCCGGCTCGACCGGTGCCCCGAAGGCCGCGCTGTGCTCCCAGGGCCGCCTGGCAGCCGCCGGCCGCTCGCTGGCGGACCGGTTCGCCCTGGGCCCGGACGACGTCCACTACGTCTGCATGCCGATGTTCCACGGCAACGCGGTGATCGCCGACTGGGCACCCGCGCTGGTGACCGGCGCGACGGTGGCGCTGCGCCGCCGTTTCTCGGCGTCCGGGTTCCTGCCGGACGTGCGGCGGTACGGGGCGACGTACTTCACGTACGTGGGCCGGGCGATCCAGTACGTCCTGGCCACCGAGCCGCGCCCGGACGACCGGGGCACCTCCCTCCGCCTGGGCTTCGGCACGGAGGCGGGCGCGGTGGCCGCGGCGGCCTTCGAGCGGCGCTTCGGGGTGCGGCTGGTGGAGGGCTACGGCTCGTCGGAGGGCGGGGCGGCGATCACGTGGTCGCCGGGCACGCCGTCGGGTGCGGTCGGCCGGGCGGCACCCGGGCTCGTCGTCCTCGACCGGGGTACGGGGAAGGAGTGCGCGCCGGCCGTGTTCGACGGGGCGGGGCGGCTGCTCAACGGGGACGAGGCGATCGGCGAACTCGTCAACCGCGGTCCCAGCCTCTTCGAGGGCTACTGGCGCAATCCGGGGGCGGAGGCGGAACGCGTCAGGGACGGCGGGTACTGGACGGGCGACCTCTTCTGCCGCGACACCGACGGTTACCTCTACTTCGCCGGCCGCACCGACGACCGCCTCCGCGTCGACGGGGAGAACCTGGCGGCCGCGATGATCGAGAACATCCTGGCGCGCTACGAGGGGGCGGAGGCGGTGTGCGTGTACGCCGTACCGGACCCGGTCACCGGTGACCAGGTGATGGCGACGATCGCCGGATCGTTCGACCCGGAGTCCTTCGCGGCCTTCCTCGCCGCCCAGCCCGATCTCGGGACGAAGATGGCGCCGCGGTTCGTCCGGGTGGTGCGGCGGATGCCGGTGACGGCGACGAACAAGATCCACCGGGCGTCCCTGCGCAAGCAGGGCGTGCGCTGCCCGGATCCGGTGTGGCGGCGGGGGCCGGAGGGCGCATACCGGTTGCTGTCCCGTACTGACGGCGACGTCGAAGGCGGGCAGGAGGACGAGTGAGGTCAGGGCGGGGACGGGGGCGCTCCAGATCAGCTCGCAGCTGCACCGCCGACTTTCCCGAGCCGGGCGCGGCCGTGACGACGAGCGGTCCGTTGCCGCCCGGGCCGGCCAGGCGGGCCCGCAGGGCGTCAGGTCGGCCGGGTCAGGGTCGAGGGACGCCTTGCGCCCGGGGCAGCTCGCCGAACTCGCGGTAGGTGCGCGTCCCGGCGGCGATCAGGAACCGTCTCGCTCCGGCACCTCCTCCGGCACCGTGGGTCCCGCCAAGATCCCTTCCCGACGTCCGGCTACGACGAGAAGGGGCCCCTCGCTCCCACGAGAGGCCCCTCATCCGTGCGCCGCCAGGGACTCGAACCCCGGACCCGCTGATTAAGAGTCAGCTGCTCTAACCAACTGAGCTAGCGGCGCATGACTCTCGCCTGCCCTCGGAACCGTGTTCCGCGGCGGGCGACGGAGAAAATACTACCCAATGCCGAGGGGTGCTCCTGACCACTCGGCATCCGGCTAGATCGCCATGGAGAGCAGCACCGGTGCCGCGTGGCGGTTGAGGGTGTCCGCGGCCTGGCGCAGGCGGTGGGCGTGTTCGACCGGGAGGGACAGGGCCAGGCAGCCGACGGAGGAGCCGGCCGTGATCGGGACGGCCGCGCAGACGGTGCCGACGGCGTACTCCTGGAGGTCCAGGACGGGCACGGTGGGCGGCTGGGCCTCCAGGCGGGAGAGCAGGAGCCGGTCGCTGGTGATGGTGCGCGAGGTGAGGCGGGCCATCTTGTGCCGGGCGAGGTGGTCGCGGCGGCCGGCGTGGTCGAGCTGGGTGAGCAGGCTCTTGCCGATGGCGGTGGCGTGGGCCGAGGAGCGGAAGTCGACCCACTCGTTGACCTTGGGCGCGGCCGGGCTGTCGGCGTACTGGGTGATGCTGATCTCGCCGTCGACGTACCGGCTCATGTAGACGGCGGCGCCGACGGAGTCGCGCAGCCGGTCGAGGGTGCGCTGGAGCTTGTCGCGCAGGGCCTGCTCGCGGTGGTGGGCGGAGCCGAGGCGGGTCAGGGTCTCGCCCGTGACGTACGCGCCGTCGGTGATCTGCTCGACGTAGCCCTCGCGGCGCAGCATGCGCAGGAGCGTGGTCAGGCGCTCCGGGGTGATGCGGGTGTGGCGGGCCAGCTCGGTGTCGGTGACACCGCTGGTGCTCCGCGCCACCGTCTCCAGGACGCGCAGGGCTTCCTGGGCCGAGTGGTACGGGGTGGTCGGCTCGTGCTTCAGCGCCACGGTGGTCTCCCCCTGCGCTTGCTGTAGGGCCGTAATCCGGTCAGTGAACCTCTTCCAGGTTAACCGGCAAAAGGCTTGCGGGGAGCGGGGGTTGACAAGATTCCCGGGGCCCCGGACTGGGGCAATGACACTCTGGCATATGCCAGAAGCATGCCCCAGTCACGCCCTCGTCACGAGGTGGGGAGTTCTGCCTGCTCACGGGGTGTAGTCAGAGCACTGCGCTGAGGAACTCCCGTGTCCGGTCGAGCTCGGGGTCGCTGAAGATCTTTTCCGGTGTGCCCGACTCGATGATCCGGCCGTGGTCGAACATCAGTACCCGGTCGGAGATGTCCCGGGCGAAATTCATCTCGTGGGTCACACAGAGCATCGTGATGTCCGTGGAGCGGGCGATGTCCCTGAGGACGTCGAGGACGCCCGCGACCAGCTCGGGGTCGAGCGCGGAGGTCACCTCGTCCAGGAGAAGCACCTGCGGGCGCATCGCCAGGGCCCGGGCGATCGCCACCCGCTGCTGCTGGCCGCCGGAGAGCTGGGCCGGGTGCGCGTCGCACTTGTCGGCCAGGCCCACCAGGTCGAGCAGCCCCTTGGCCCGCTCCACCGCCTCGTCCTTGGACAGGCCGAGGACCGTGACCGGCGCCTCGGTGATGTTGCGCAGCACCGTCATGTTCGGGAACAGGTTGAACTGCTGGAAGACCATCCCGATCTTCTTGCGGACCTCGCGGACCTGCTTGTCGGAGGCCGGGAACAGCTGCTGCCCGTCGACCGTGATCGTGCCCTCGTCGGGCTTGAGCAGGGTCATCAGCAGCCGCAGGATCGTGGTCTTGCCGGATCCGGACGGACCGATCAGGGTGACGTGCTTGCCGGCGTCGACCGAGAAGTCCAGGTGGTCCAGGACGGTGTTGCTCCCGAACCGCTTGGTGACCTGCTCCAGCCGGATCAGCTCACCGGTGCCCCGGGCGGGGGTCTTCTCGGGGTCGGTGCCGGGATTGGGGAGGGTGTCAGTGGGCAAGGCGTCGCTCCAGGGCTCGCAGGGCAAGGGAGGCCAGGTAGGAAATGACGATGAAGGCCACGCCGATCACCGTCAGCGGCTCGGTGAACTGGAAGTGCTCCTGCGAGTACAGGCGCGCCTGGCCGAGCATCTCCAGCACGGTGATCGCCATGACCATCGGCGTGTCCTTGAGCATGGAGATGACGTAGTTGCCGAGTGCCGGCACGACCCGGCGCACCGCCTGCGGCAGGATCACCGCGGTCCACGTCCGGCGCAGCGGCAGGTTCAGCGCCGTCGCCGCCTCCCACTGGCCGACCGGCACGGCCTCGATACCGGCCCGGTAGACCTGCATCGTGTACGTCGAGTAGTGCAGCCCGATCGCGAAGACGCCGGTGGTCAGCGCCGAGAAGGTCAGGCCCCACTCGGGCAGCACGTAGAAGAGGAAGAACAGCTGCACCAGCAGCGGGGTGTTGCGGACGAACTCGGTGACCACGCCGACCGGCCAGGTCACCCAGCGCGAGGGCACCCGCATCAGCAGCGCCCACACCAGGCCCAGCGCGAACGAGATCAGCGAACCGAGGGCCAGGATCTGCAAGGTGACCAGCAGACCGTCCCAGAGGTGCGGCAGGAAGCCGCTGACAGCGCTCCAGTCCCACTTCATGCGACTGCACCTCCCACACCGGTGGTCTGCGCACGGTCCAGCTCCTGGTCGGGTGTGCTCCCGACGGGCTTGTTCGTGCCGGTCTTGAGCTTGCGCTCCAGGCCGCGCATGCCGCGGGTCAGGACGAAGGCGATCACGAAGTAGATCAGCAGCACGATCGTGTAGATCTCCGCGCTCTCCTGGAGCGCGAGCCGCACCAGGTTGCCGCTGAACGCCAGGTCACCCATGCCCATGATGGACACCAGGGCGGTGCCCTTGAGCAGTTCGACGAGCAGGTTGGAGAACGGCGGGATCATCTCCGGCACCGCCTGTGGCAGCAGGATCAGCCGCAGCCGCTGCCAGGGCGTGAAGCTGAGCGCGATCCCGCCCTCCTTCTGCGCCGGGTCGACCGCGTTCAGCGCGCCGCGCACGATCTCGGAGCCGTACGCCCCGTACGTCAGGCCGAGCGCGAGGGTGCCCGCCCACAGCGGCACCAGCTGCCAGCCGAAGGCGATGGGCAGCACGAAGTACACCCAGAAGATCATCACCAGCGCGGACGTACCGCGGAACACCTCGGTGTAGAGGCCCGCGAGGAAGCGGACGATCCACAGCCGGTGGGTGCGCGCCACGCCGACGGCGAAGGACACCGCGGCGCCCAGCAGGGCGCTGCAGACGAGCAGCTGGACCGTGACCCAGACGCCCTTGAGCACGAGTTCCCAGAGTCCCGAGGTCATCCGCCGCAGAGCTCCTTCGCGGTCAGATCCGTCATCTCGGCCTCGGTGAAACCGAACGGCTTGAGGATGCGGAGCAGTTCGCCGCTCTTCCTGAGTTTGCGCAGCTCCACGTTGAAGGCGTCGCGCAGCTTCGTCTCCGTCGGGCGGAACGCGAAGGCGCCTCCGTCGACGTGCGGCTTGCCGTCGACGATCGGCTTGAACGGGTCGGTGGCCTCCGCCTTGGCGGACTTCTTCACCACCTCGCGCACGGTGAGCGCCGTACCGGCGAACACGTCCACGCGCCCCGCCTCGACGGCGTTCAGCCCCGCCACCTGGTCCGGGACGATGAGGATGTCGCTCTCCTCGTACCCCGCGTCCACGGCGTACTGGATCTCGGCGTAGCCGGTCCCGGTGGCGAACTTCGCCTTCTTCCCGACGACGTCCTCGTAGCTGTGCAGCCCCTTCGGGTTGCCCTTGCGCACGATGAACGCGTCGAGCATCTGGTAGTCGGGGTCGGCGAAGATGACCTGCTCGCAGCGCTCGGGATTCACGTACATCCCGGCGGCGACGACGTCGAACTGCTGGGAGTTCAGGCCCGGGATGAGCGAGCCGAACTCGGTCGGCACGGGCTGCACCCGGTCGACTCCGAGCCGCTTGAAGATCACCTTCGCCAGTTCCGGTGCCTCACCGGTCAGTTCGCCGTTCTTGTCGATGAAGCCGAACGGGATCTCGCCGGCGATGCCGAGCCGGACGACGCCCGCCGCCCGGAGCCGGCCGAGCAGGTCACCGCCCTCGGCGTCCGACGCCGTGGCGACCTTGCTGCATCCGGCGGCGCCCAGCGCGCCGAGCGCCGCCACCCCCGCGAGCAGCGAGCGGCGGGCGGGCCCGGAGCCGGGCCGGAATATGGGTTCAGGACCTTTGAGTGGGCTTCTCTGTGGTGGAGCCATGGGCGCGCGGCTACCCGACCGCCTGCGGGTTATGCCGATCTTTTCAAGCCCCGCACGTACCCGGTGCGCCCTTGACCGCAGCGGCGGCGGGCACTCCCATGGAGGGCATGGCTGATCGCTACATCGAAGTCTCGCTGGTCAAGCGTGACGTGACCTGCACGGCCAGGCTGCTGGACGACCGCGCGCCGATCACCTGCGCGGCCGTCTGGGACTCCCTTCCGCTGGCCGGCGACGTCTACCACGCGAAGTACGCACGCAACGAGATCTACGCCCTTTTCCCGCCCTTCGCCGCAACCGAGCCACCCCTGGAGAACCCGACCATCACCCCGATCCCCGGCGACCTGTGCTATTTCACCTTCGCCGGGGCGGAGTTGGGGACCAAGGCGTACGGCTACGACCGTGAGGTCCGCGCCGGGACCACCCTCGTCGACCTGGCCCTGTTCTACGAACGCAACAACCTGCTGCTGAACGGCGACGTCGGCTGGGTCCCCGGCATCGTCTGGGGCCAGGTCGTCGACGGCCTGGAGACCATGGCCGAGGCGTGCAACGACCTGTGGAGGTCGGGAGCGGCGGGGGAGTCGCTCAGCTTCCGGCGGGCGTAGGCCGGCCGGCGGAGGCCACCCCCGCCCCGTACAGCGCGTGGGCCGCCCGCAGCACCAGATCGTCGCGGTGCCGGGCGGCCACGAGCTGGAGCCCGATCGGCAGACCGTCCGTGTCGGCGCCGACCGGCACGCTCGCCGCGGGCTGCTGCGTCATGTTGAACGGGTAGGTGAACGGGGTCCAGCCCGTCCACCGCCGATGGCCGGAGCCCTTCGGCACCTCGACGCCCGCCTCGAACGCCGTGAGCGGCATGGTCGGCGTGACGAGCAGGTCGTAGCCCTCGTGGAAGCGGCCCATCCGGCGGCCCAGGTCCATCCGGACGTCCACCGCGGCCAGGTACTCCAGCGCCGTGTGGCGGGCGCCCCGCGCGCAGATCTCCCGCAGGCCCGGGTCCAGCAACTCCTTCTGCCGCGGGCCCAGATGCTGGGTCACCCGGGCCGCCCCGCTGAACCACAGGGTGTGGAAGGCCTCGACCGGGTCGGTGAGGTCCGGGTCGGTCTCCGTGACGTACGCGCCGAGGTCCGCCAGCCGCTCCACCGCCCGCCGTACCGCGCTCGCGACCGCCGGCTGCACCGCCACCTGCCCGCCCAGCGACGGCGAGTACGCCACCCGCAGCCCGCGCATCCCCGCCCCGCCCGCCAGGGCGTCGGTGTACGGACCGGCCGGGGCCGCGAGCGCCGACCAGTCGCGTGGGTCCGGATGCCCGATGACGTCCATCAGCAGCGCCGCGTCGGCCGCGTCCCGGGTCATCGGCCCGACGTGCGCCAACGTGCCGAACGCGCTCGCCGGGTAGAGCGGCACCCGCCCGTACGTCGGCTTCAGCGCGAAGATCCCGCAGAACGACGCCGGGATGCGGACACTGCCGCCGCCGTCCGTGCCGAGCGACAGCGGCCCCGCGCCCAGCGCCACGGCCGCCGCGCTGCCGCCGCTCGACCCGCCCGCCGTGCGCGAGGGGTCGTACGGGTTGCGGGTGATCCCGCTGAGCGGCGAGTCCGTCACGCCCTTCCAGCCGAACTCGGGCGTCGTCGTCTTGCCCACGAACACCGCCCCGTGCTCGCGCAGCCGGGCCACGGAGGGGGCGTCCTCGTCCCATCGCCCCGCCGCCGGGTCCACGGCCTTCGAGCCGCGCAGGGTCGGCGCCCCGCGCTGCAGCAGGATGTCCTTCACGGTGACCGGCACCCCGTCCAGCAGCCCCCGCGGCTCACCGCGCCGCCATCGCTCCTCCGACTCCCGGGCCCGCTCCAGCGCGTCCTCGGCGGTCAGCCGGACGAAGGCGTTCACCTCCGGCTGGATCGCCTCGGCCCGCTCCAGCACCGCCCGCGTCGCCTCCACGGGACTCCACTCGCCCTTGCGGTACCCCGCGAGGAGCCGTACGGCGGTCAGCTCGGTGAGCTCGGTCATCCACCCTCCCAGGAACGTCAGTGACCAGGTACGTACCCACGCTGCTTGTCGACCACGTTCCTCAACGGCTCCCCGGCCGCCCACTGTTCGAACAACTCCACGAACTGGGAGCCGAGTTCGTCGCGCCAGCCGATGATGTCGCCGCTCATGTGCGGGGACACGATCAGGTCCTGCGCCCCCCACAACGGGCTGTCGGCGGGCAGGGGCTCGGCCTCGAAGACGTCCAGGGCGGCGCCCGCGATCCACCGCTTGGCCAGGGCCTCGGCGAGCGCGTCCTCGACGACCAGCTGCCCACGGCCGATGTTGACGAACCGGGCGGACGGCTGCATCAGGCCGAAGCGGCGGGCGTCGAACATCCCCCGCGTCTCGTCCGTGAGCGGCGCCGCCGCGACCACCCAGTCGGCGCGCGCCAGCAGCCGGTCCAGGTCCTCCGGGCCGTGCACGCCGGAGCGCGCGGCGCGGCCCACGAGCGCGGTCGTGATGCCCAGCACCCCCAGGGTGTGCGCGATCGCCCGGCCGATCGGCCCGGAACCGACCACCACGGCACGGCTCCCGGCGATCCTGTGCGACTCGCGGTGCCGCCAGGTCCGCTCCCGCTGCAGCTCCAGCGTCCTCGGCAGATCCTTGGCCATCGCCAGCACGAGCGCGGCGACGTACTCCGCGATCGGCTGGTCGAAGACGCCGCGCGCGTTGGTCACCACCGTGTCGGAGGCGGCGAGTTCCGGACACATCAGATGGTCCACACCGGCGCTGGCCGTATGCACCCAGCGCGGCCGCGGACCCTCGCCCGGCCAGGCGTCCCGCACGGCGCGCGAGGTGAAGTCCCACACCAGGAGTACGTCCGCACGCGGGAGGCGCTCGGCCAGATGGGCCGCGTCGGTGTGTTCGATACGGGCGCGGCCGGTGAGGCGGCCGAGGCGGGGGAGGGGTTCGGCGTCCAGGACGAGGAGCGTGGGGGTGGGCATGAGCAGCCGATTCTCCAGCCGTTCGGCGGGGCCGGCGGCCGTGCGGCGGCCGCCGGTGACGACGAGTTAACCCGGTGTTGACCAAGGAGTGATCCGGGCGGATTGACCACGCTCGCACCCGAACCTACCGTCGTCAACACGGGCGTTCCCACGATCCGTTGCACACTCGTTGCCCAGCGTGAGGCCGGTGCTTGCCATGGACGTCTCTTTTCTCGGCGGGCCCGGCCCGCAGCGCGGGGTCGGTGTCGTCGCCCCGTTCGACTTCGCACTCGACCGCGAACTGTGGCGCTGGGTGCCGGACGAGGTCTCCCTCCATGTGACCCGCACACCGTTCGTGCCGGTCGAGGTGAGTCTCGACCTGGCCCGCCTGGTCAGCGAGCACCAGACGCTGAGCGAGGCGGTCCGCACGCTCACCGCGATCGCCCCCGAGGTCGTCGCCTACGCCTGTACGTCGGGCAGCTTCGTCGGCGGCATGATGGGTGAGCGGGCCATGTGCGAGGCGATGAGCCGGGCCGGTGCCGTCCCCGCGATCACCACCTCCGGCGCGCTGCTGGAGGCCCTGGTGGAACTGGACGTACGCCGGGTGGCACTGGTGACGCCGTACACGGTCTCGGTGACACAGTCGCTGGAGGCCTATGTCGCCCAGGCCGGCGTGACGATCTCCGGCTGCGCCTTCATGGGGCTGACCCGGCACATCTGGAAGGTGCCCTACCGGGATGTGGTGGACATGGCGCGGCAGGCCGTCCGCGACGACGCCGACGCGCTGTTCATCAGCTGCACCAACCTGCCCACGTACGACGTGATCCCCCAGCTGGAGGCCGAGCTGCGCATCCCCGTGATCTCGGCCAACCAAGTGACGATGTGGGCGGCACTGCGCCGACTGGGTACCCGTGCGGTGGGGCCGTACCAAGCGCTGATCAATCCGGCGGCGCGTTCCGGCCCCGCAGCGCCGGGGGCGGACCCCGGTCCCGTAGTGCCGGAAGAAGAGCAGCAGCAGGAAGGCTGGACATGACAGCACTGGGATTTCTCTACCCGGGCCACTCCGCCGAGGACGACTATCCGCGCATCGAGCAGTTGCTGGGCAGCGACATCCGGGTGGACCTGGTGCACACCGACATCGGTGAGGACGCGCACCGGGTGGACGCGCTGCTCGAGATGGGCTCGGCCGGCCGGCTCGCGGCGGGCGTCCAGGAACTGCGGCACGCCGGGGCGGACGCGGTGGTGTGGGCCTGCACCAGCGGCAGCTTCGTCTACGGCTGGGACGGCGCCCAGGAGCAGGTCCGCACCCTGGCGCAGACGGCCGGCATGCCGGCGTCGTCCACGTCCTTCGCCTTCGCCCACGCCGTACGGGAGGTGGGCGCGGGCAGGGTCGCGATCGGCGCGACCTACCCGGAGGACGTGGCGCAGCTGTTCGCGGAGTTCCTCCGCGCGGCGGGTGTGGAGGTTGTGTCGGTCAACAGCTCCGGCATCATCACCGCCGCCGAGGTCGGCACCTGGGGCGAGGCCGAACTCCTCGCCCTGGCCCGGAACTCCGACCACCCCGACGCCGAGGCCGTCCTGCTGCCCGACACGGCCCTCCACACGGCGGCCCACATCCCGGCTCTGGAGAAGGAACTGGGCAAGCCGGTCCTCACCGCCAACCAGGTCACGGTCTGGGAGGCCCTGCGCCTGGCCGACCGACGGGTGAACGCGCCGCAACTGGGCGCCCTCTTCACACGGGAGCCGATCGTCCAGGTATGAGTCCGAAGCCCTGATCCTCGCCGCCCGTGGCAGCGGTCGCGGGCGGCGAAGAGGTGCCGGAATCGGTCCCACCCCTCCCTCGGTGCGAAGTAGGGCGAAAGCTCTCAAACTCTCCATCCATCACCAGGGAACGCTCAACTCCGTCACGTCGCTCGTAACTTCGGTTGACTGAAAGCGCATTCCCCTTCACTGTCCATTCCGTGCACACTGACCACGTCCGCAGCCAGTCGTGCCGTGAAGGACTTCCGATGGCCGAACCGGGCCCGTTCAGATCCGATGCAAGCGTTGTCCAGCTGGCCGGGCGCCTGCTGTGCTGGAGCCTGGCCGCGGCCATGGCCTCGGCCGCCGCGGACGCCTCCCTCCATCCCCACCTGAGCTGGTGGGGTGCTGTGTGGCCGCTGCCCTGGTGGTCCGCCTCCCTGGCCGCCCTCGCGTGGACCGTCCTGCGGGCCCGCGAGAAGGCGCACCGCATGCCTCCGCAGGACAGCGCCCGGAGCGATTGGGAGCAGGCCGCCTGACGGCCCCGGGCGCAGGGGCCGGGAATAACCGGGGACAGTCCCCTGTTAGAGCCGGAACGACAGCACCCGGTCCACAGCAGGAGGCACCCCACCGTGGCGGCAGACGACACACGCGGCGACGAGATCCGCGGCGCGGCGCGGGGCAGCGCCCCCGTCCCCCTCTCCGTACTGGACCTGGTCACCGTCGGAGCCGGCCGCACCGCCTCCGACGCCCTGCGCACCAGCGTCGACCTGGTCCGTCTCGCCGAGAATCGGGGCTTCCACCGCTACTGGGTCGCCGAGCACCACTCCATGCCGGGCGTGGCCTCCTCGTCCCCGGCCGTGATCCTGGCCCACCTCGCCGCCCACACCGACCGCATCCGCCTCGGCTCGGGCGGCGTGATGCTGCCCAACCACGCCCCGCTCGTGATCGCCGAGCAGTTCGGGACGCTGGAGGCCATGGCCCCGGGCCGGATCGACCTCGGCCTCGGCCGCGCCCCCGGCACGGACGGCGCCACGGCCGCCGCCCTGCGCCGCACCGACCGGCTGAACGAGGGCGCCGACGACTTCCCCCAGCAGCTCGCCGAGCTGACCCGCTTCCTCGACGACGACTTCCCCGACGGGCATCCCTACCGCCGTATCCACGCCGTACCGGGCCCGGTCCAGGCGACCAGCCCCGGCGGCGTCCAGTCCCCGCACCGCCCGCCGCTCTGGCTCCTCGGCTCCTCCGGGTTCAGCGCCCGCCTGGCCGGCGCCCTGGGCCTGCCCTTCGCCTTCGCGCACCACTTCTCGGCGCAGAACACGCTCCCGGCGCTCGACCTGTACCGGGAGTCGTTCCAGCCGTCCGCCGTGCTCGACGAGCCGTACGCCCTCATCGGCGTCTCCGCGTTCGCCGCCGACGAGGAGCGGGAAGCCCGCCGGCAGGTGCTCGCCGCCGCGCTCAGCATGGTCCGGCTGCGCACCGGCCGCCCCGGCCTCGTGCCCACCCCGGAGGAGGCGGAGGCCTACGAGTTCAGCCCGATGGAGCGCGACTTCGTCGACTCCTGGAACGCCAACGTCGTCCACGGCACCCCGGACGAGGTCCGCTCCGGCCTGGACGACCTCGCCAAGCGCACCGGCGCCGACGAGCTGATGATCACGGCCAACGCACACGGCGGCGACGTCCGCGTCCGCTCCTACGAACTCATCGCCGACGCCTACGGCTTGCCGGCGCCCGCCTCCGCCTGAACGTCCGGCGTGCCCAGCAGCTCGGAGATGCGGTCCGGTGACACCGGACGGGAGTAGAGCCAGCCCTGTCCGGTGTCGCAGCCGATGCTGCGCAACCGGGTGGCCTGCGCCGAGGTCTCGACGCACTCGGCCGTGACGGTCAGCCCCAGCCGGTGCGCGAGCTGGATCATCGCCTCGACGACGACCTCGTCGGCCGGGTTGGCGCGGGCCGCCGCCTCCCGGTCGTCGTACTGGAAGCCGCGCACGAAGGACCCGTCCAGCTTCAGCACCGACACCGGCAGCCGACTCAGGTACGCCAGGTTCGAGTAGCCGGTGCCGAAGTCGTCGATGGCGATCCGCACCCCCATGTCGCTGAGCGCCTTCAGGGTCTGCAGCGGCCGGCCGGCCGAGCCCATCACCGCCGACTCGGTCAGCTCCAGTTGGAGCAGGTGCGGCGCGAGGCCCGTCGCGTCCAGCGTCTCCGCCACGTCGGCCACCAGGTCCGAGTCCCAGACCTGCCGCACGGCCACGTTCACACTGACGAAGATCGGCGCCTCGTCCGGGTGGTCCAGCTGCCACCGCCGGGCCTGCTCGCAGGCCGTGCGCAGCACCCAGCGGCCCAGCGGGACGATCGAGCCGTCCTCCTCGGCCAGTCCGATGAACCGATTCGGCGTCAGTACGCCGAACTGGGGATGGTTCCAGCGGATGAGCGCCTCGACGCCGTGCAGCCGGTCGTCCTCCATGCCCACCAGCGGCTGGTACTCCAGCTGGAACTCACCGCGGTCGATGGCCGGCCGGAGTGTGGAGGCGAGGGCCTGGCGGGTCATGCGGTGGGCGTTGCGCTCCGGGTCGAACAGCGTCCAGCGGGCCTTGCCGTCGGCCTTCGCCCAGTAGAGCGTCGTGTCGGCCGCCTGCATCAGCGCGGTGGGCGTGGTGCCCGCGGCGTGCCGCTCCACGACCCCGATCGACGCCGAGACCGACAGCCGCTGCCCGGCGATGTCGAACGGCTCCTGGACCGCCCGCAGCACCGACTCGGCGAGCTCGGCCAGCTGTTCGGTGCCCGTGGAGTCCTCGACGAGCAGCGCGAACTCGTCACCGCCGAGCCGGGCCACCAGCGGGATGCTGGTCCGTGCGTGGCCGGCCTCGTCCGCGCAGCGCGTGAGGCGCTCGGCGACGGCGGCCAGCAGCCGGTCGCCGACCCGGTGGCCGAGGGTGTCGTTGATGGCCTTGAAACCGTCCAGGTCCAGGTAGCACAGCCCGATCCGGCCCGTGCCGCTCTCCTCGTACGACTCCGCCTCCAGCGCGGCCGACAGCCGTTCGAAGAACAGGGTGCGGTTGGGCAGCCGGGTCACCGGGTCGTGCATCTGCAAGTGCCGCAGCCGGGCCTGGAGTTCCCGCCGGGCGCTGATGTCGGCGACGGCCAGCAGGACGCCGCTGTCCTCGACGGGCAACGGGGTGACCGTCACCTGCACCCACAGCGAGTGCCCGTCGGGGTGCTTGAGCCGGCGGGTGCAGCGCAGCCGGGACTGCCGGCCGCGCAGCACCTCGCGGTAGGCGTGCCAGGTGCGGGCGTCGGAGGTGAGGTCGACGAGGTCGGCGGCGACGGACCCGGTGAGCTCCTCCGGGTCGCCGCCGAGCAGCGCGGCCAGTGCGTCGTTGGCGCTGACGACCGTGCCCTCGCGGTCCACGACCGCCATGGCGATCGGGGCGGCCGTGAAGGCTGCGCGGTAGGGCTGCCGGGACGGCGGCCCGGTACGGGCAGACGTATCGATCTCACTCTCTGTGACGATCGGCCGGTCCAGTTCTGCTGCGGGCGCCGGCCCTTCGGAGGTTCCGCTCACCGCTCGCTCCCGCATGTATTCGATCTCTGTCCGTGCAGGAAAGGTCAGGAAAGTGTGCCGATCATAGAGGCTGGCACCAGCGCCTTCCAGCCGGTGTCCAGTCTTCCCGGCCAACCGGCCCTACAGCCAGATCGTTTCTGCGCACACCTGGGCGGCTTCTTCAAGCCCCCGACCAGTTGTGACGTTCTGTGAGTGCTTCGGGGGTGTCGACTTCCGCGATTTTTCGACCCCTTCACCCGACCGGTGCAGGCAAACAGGGCGCAGTACGACAAATCATCACAGGCTGGGTGCGGTGTCCCGCGAACCGTACCCGGAGGTACCCGTGCCGCGTCCGTTTCCGCGCGCCCGACTGCGCAGTACCGCGGCCGTGTTCACCACCATGTCGGCGCTCGCCGCCACCTCCCTCGGCACCGGGCCCTCGGCCGCCGAATCCGACTCGGCCGCGCCCTGCGCCCTGACCCGGACCGACGCCCATCACTCCGAGGGCCTGGACACCTGGAACGCCGCCTATCCGCGCCCGGCCCGGTCCCTCGACGCGGTCATGGTCTTCCTGTCCTTCCCGGACGCCCACCCGCTGACCACCCCGCAGGAGCTGACCGCCGACCACTTCCCGGCCACGACCCGTTTCTTCGAACAGGCTTCCTACGGCCGCTTCACCCTGCGCCCGCACGCGCTGCGGCAGTGGATCCGGATGCCGAAGCCGTCGACCGCGTACGACATAAAGCGGGACTGGAGCCCCGAGCGCCGGTCCGCCTACCTGCGCGACGCCCTCGCGGCGGCCGACCCCCGGGTCGACTTCTCGCGCTACGACGTCGTGTACTTCGTCGCCGACCCCGACGCGCCCGGCGTCGACTCGGACGCGACCAAGGTGGTGAATCTGACGAGCCCCCTGCGGGCCGACGGCACCGACCTGCGCCGGATCGTCACGGTGTTCGAACAGCACCCACCGGACCGGCTGGTGCTCGCCCACGAGACCGGGCACGTGTTCGATCTGCCCGACCTGTACCACCGGCCCGCGGACGGCAAGGGCGACTGGGACACGCACGTCGGCGACTGGGACCTGATGGGCAGCCAGTTCGGGCTCGCGCCCGACCTCTTCGCCTGGCACAAGTGGAAGCTGGGCTGGCTGGACTCGCGGCAGGTGCGGTGCGTGCAGGACGCCGGGCCCGCCCGGCTGACCCTTCGCAGGCGCCCTCAGCGCCCCACTGTGATCTTCACCGTCCACGCCCCCGACAC
>NZ_JAKEIO010000092.1 GCF_021474405.1 [Streptosporangium] indianense | reverse complement strand
CTCGTAGAGGTCGCCGCCGGGGGCGGGGCCCGCGCCGGGCCCGGCCGGGGGGGGGCCGGGGGGGGCGGGCGGGGCCCGGGCCGCCGACGGCCGCGGGGGGGCGCTGGGCGGGGGGGCGGGGGGGGGCGGGGGGGGTGGTCATGGCCGGTGCTCCTTCCGGAGGTGGGTCCGGATGCCGTTCCCCTCCACGGTCCCACGCTCTCAGTGCGCCGCGTCCAGCCGCGCTCGCTGCTCCGGGGTCGGCTCCAGGTCCACCGCGGCCAGGTTCTCCTCCAGCTGGGCCACCGAGGAGACCCCGGCCAGCGGCACGACGGGCAGGTCGCCGCCGATCGGCCAGGCGAGCACCACCTGGTTGACGGTCGCGCCGCTCTCCCGCGCCACCTCCCGCAGTGCCGCGAGCCGGGGCGGGGTACTTCGCGGGTGTCGCTCCCTCCGGTGCACCGGGTCTCGGGCACGCAGGGGAGTCTTCAGCTTGGAGTGCTCTCGAGGTCAAGGGCTCGCACACCGCAGACGCCCAAGCACACGCACACGCACACGCACACAACAAAAGGGGCCCCGCAGGCATCGGCCTGCGGGACCCTTCGCACCGTCGGGACGACAGGATTTGAACCTGCGACCCCTTGACCCCCAGTCAAGTGCGCTACCAAGCTGCGCCACGTCCCGGTGCGCGCCACCCGCGGTGAACCGCGTGATCGCGCGAACAGCACTTTACCCCACACCCCTGGCCGCGCCGAAAGCGGGCCGGGCGGGACAATCGGCGTATGGGCAGCACAG
This sequence comes from [Streptosporangium] indianense, assembly GCF_021474405.1. Lineage (GTDB taxonomy): Bacteria > Actinomycetota > Actinomycetes > Streptomycetales > Streptomycetaceae > Streptomyces > Streptomyces indiaensis. The sequence goes on along the minus strand of NZ_JAKEIO010000092.1, from coordinate 30,256 downwards.
GACAGACCGACCCGGGCCGGCCGGGCGACGCACGGGACCGCGACAGTGAGGGGCGGGCCCGCAACGCCCGGCCCCGGGACGGACTCGGACGGCCCCTGCCGTACGGCTCGGACGGTGTGCCCCGGCAGCCCGAGGGTGTCGTCCGCACTCCGGAGGAGACCGTCAGCGAGGCGCAGCGGCTGCTCGACGAGGGCAAGCCGTTCCACGCGCACGAGGTCTTCGAGGACGCGTGGAAGTCGGGGCCCGACCGGGAGCGCGAGTTGTGGCGCGGCCTCGCCCAGCTCGCCGTGGGGCTCACGCACGCCGCCCGGGGAAATCTGACCGGTGGGGCCCGGCTGCTGCGGCGCGGGGCGGGCGCGGCCGAGGCGTGGGTGTCGGAGTCGGGGCAGTCCCTGCCGCACGGCATCGACGTGGCGAGTGTGGCCGCATGGGCACGGGAGCTGGCCGGAGACGTGGAGCGGCACGGCCGGGCGGTGGACGCGGGGGTGCGGGCGCCTCGGCTGCGGGGTGCGGCAGCCGGGAGCTGAGCCGCCGCACCGATGTGCCGGGGCCGACGAGCCCGAAACGCCGGCGCCGACGAGCCGCCTCGGCGTGCCCGCCCGGGAGTCTCGCCGATCCCAGTGAACCCCCGCCCCGGCCCCCGACCTCCACCGCGGTGAAAACGCCCTCACCCCCGTGCGGCAGACTCGGGGCGTGCGAAAGATTCATGTCATCGGTATCGGCGCGGGCGACCCCGACCAGCTCACTCTCCAGGCGGTCCGGGCGCTGCGGAGCACGGACGTGTTCTTCATCCTGGAGAAGGGCGAGGTGAAGGCGGACCTCACCGGGCTCCGGCGGGACATGCTCGACGCGCACGTGCCGGAAGGGACGTACCGCGTCGTCGAGGCGCGTGACCCGGAGCGGGACCGGAGCGCCGGCGGTTCGGCGTACTCCCCCGCCGTCGGGGACTGGCGCAGCGCCCGCGCCGACATCTACGAGCGGCTGATCTCCGAGGAGCTCGGCGAGGAGCAGACCGGCGCGTTCCTGGTGTGGGGCGACCCGTCGCTCTACGACAGCACGCTGGGGATCCTGGAGGAGGTGCTGGAGCGCGGCGCCGTGGCGTTCGAGTACGACGTCGTGCCCGGCATCAGCAGCGTCTCGGCGCTCGTCGCCCGGCACCGCACGGGGCTGAACCGCGTGGCCCGGCCGGTGCAGATCACCACCGGCCGACGGCTGGCGGAGGGCTTCCCGGAGGGCGTGGACGACGTGGTGGTCATGCTCGACGCCCACCAGACCTTCCGGCAGTACGCGCAGGAGGACGTCGACATCTACTGGGGCGCCTACATCGGCACCCCGGACGAGATCCTCGTCTCCGGCCCGATCGCCGAGGCCGCCCCCCGCATCGAGCGGTTGCGGGCCGAGGCCCGTGAGCGCAAGGGCTGGATCATGGACACGTATCTGCTGCGCCGGCATCCCCGCGACTGACGGGACAGGCGGGACTGACCGGCCCATCACCGGGCACCCGTGCGGACGTTCTGGCATGCGCACGTAGCCCACAGGTGTGAAGGTGACGACGTGACCGTCGTGGAGGAAACCGCCCTGCCCGCCTCCCAGCCGCCGGTGCTGGACACGCGTCGCCGCAACGTCGTCTTTGTGACGATCATGCTGGGGATGCTGCTCGCGGCCCTCGACCAGACCATCGTCGGCACCGCCCTGCCGACGATCGTGTCGGATCTGGGCGGGGCGGATCACATGTCGTGGGTGGTCACCTCGTACCTCCTCGCGGAGACCGTCGCGACCGTGCTGGTCGGCAAGTTCGGCGACCTGTTCGGCCGCAAGGCGGTCTTCCAGGTCTCGGCCGTCGTGTTCATCACGGGCTCGTTCCTGTGCGGTCTGGCGACGAACATGTCGCTGCTGATCGCCTGGCGGGCGATGCAGGGCATCGGCGCGGGCGGTCTGATGGTCACCTCGATGGCGCTGATCGCCGATGTGATCCCGCTGCGCGAGCGCGGCAAGTACCAGGGTGCGATCGGCGCGGTGTTCGGGGTGGCCACCGTAATCGGGCCGCTGCTGGGCGGGCTGTTCACCGACCATCTGACCTGGCGGTGGGCGTTCTACGTCAACGTCCCCATCGCGATCGTGGTCGTGGTGGCGGCGGCCCGGACCATTCCGGTGGTGAAGTCGGTCACCCGGCCGGTCATCGACTACCTGGGCATCGCGCTCGTCGCGGTCGGCGCCGGTGCCCTGATCCTGGCGACGAGTTGGGGCGGCAACGAATACGCCTGGGGCTCGGGGATGATCATCGGGCTGTTCGTGGGCGGCGCCCTGGCCCTGGCGCTGTTCTGCCGGGTGGAGCTGCGGGCGCGCGAACCGATGCTGCCCATGCGGCTGTTCGCCAACCCGGTGTTCACGGTGTGCTCGGTGCTGAGCTTCATCGTCGGCTTCGCCATGCTCGGCGCGCTGACGTATCTGCCGACGTATCTCCAGTACGTCGACGGTGACTCGGCCACGATCTCCGGTGTGCGGACGCTGCCGATGGTGGCGGGGCTGCTCATCGCGTCGGTCTTCAGCGGCACCGTGGTCAGCAGGACCGGGCAGTACCGGATCTTCCCGATCGTCGGCTCGCTGGTGATGGCGGTCGGCCTGTTCCTGCTGTCGCTCATGGGGCCGGACACCGGCGCGGGGCTGGAGTCCCTGTACATGTTCGTGCTGGGCAGCGGCATCGGACTGTGCATGCAGGTCCTGACGATCGCGGTGCAGAACACCGTCGACTACGCCGACCTGGGCACCGCGACCTCCGGCGTGACCTTCTTCCGTACGCTGGGCAGCTCGTTCGGCACAGCCGTCTTCGGCACGATCTACACCAACGCGCTGGCGCCCAACCTCCGTGACGGGGTGGCGCAGGCCGCTCGGACCGAGGAGGTGGACCCTGCCACCCTCGGCCGGGCGGCGACGAGCCCGGAAGGCGTGCACGAGCTGCCGTCGGCGGTGGCCGCCCCGATCGTCGACGCCTACGCCGACACGCTCCAGACCGTGTTCCTGTGGACGGTGCCGGTCGCCGCCCTGGGCTTCCTGGTCGCCCTGTTCCTCAAGCAGGTCCGGCTGCGCGACACCGCGCGGACGGGCTCGACCGACATGGGCGAGGGCTTCGGCTCGCCGAGCGGCGCGGACTCCCGGCGGGTGCTGGAGGCCGCCGTCGGCAAGATCATCGGCGGCACGGACCTGGACACCGCCCGGCGGATCGTCCTGGAGTCCGACACCCGGCTCGACGTGGCCGGGGCCTGGGCGGTGATGCAGGTCGAGCTGTTCACGCGGATGGTCGGCCACGCGAGTCTCGGGCTGATCGCGGCGCGGCGCAGGCTGCCGCCGGAGGTGCTGCTGCCGGTCTTCGAGCGGATGGTGGAGGAGGGGTTCCTGACCCGTGCCGGTTCCGTGCTGTCGCACACCGAGGCGGGCGCCCGCGAGGCCGCGGTCCTCACCCGGGCCTGGGCCGACTGGCTGGAGGACCGGCTGGGGCGGGACATCGGCCGTCCCACGGACAGCGATCTGCGCGTGGCGGTCGACGCCATCGCGAAACGGCTGCTGGTGGAGGACCTGAGCCGTGGGCTGCCGCGCAGCGCGGAGAAGTCGCTCGCGGCCGGCTCGGTCTGAGCGCCCTACCCGAGCTCCAGCCGTTCCAGTACTCCCTCCACATCGGGTACGGCCGTCACCCCGTCCGGCAGCGGCGGCCGCCGTACGACGACGGTCGGCACTCCGAGATCCCGGGCCGCCGTCAGTTTGGCCGCCGTGGCCGCTCCCCCGCTGTCCTTGGTCACCAGGACGTCGACGCGGTGCTCGCGCAACAGGGCCGTCTCGCCGGGGACGGTGAACGGGCCGCGGGCGAGCAGCACATGGGTGTCGGGCGGCATCGGCGGCTCGGGGGGATCCACCGACCGCACCACGAAGTGGAGGTCCGTCAGGTGGGCGAAGGAGGCCAGGCCGAGGCGACCGGTGGTGAGGAGCACCCGGTGGCCGAGGAGCGGGAGCAGGTCCGCGGCCGCGTCCAGTGAGGGGACGGAATGCCACCGGTCCCCGGGGCCGGGCCGCCAGCCGGGGCGGCGGAGCACCACCGCGGGCACGCCGGACTCGCGCGCGGCGTCGGCGGCGTTGGCCGTGATCGCCTCGGCGAAGGGATGGGTGGCGTCGACGAGCACGTCCACGCCCTCGTCCCGCAGCCACCGGGCCAGTCCCGGGGCCCCGCCGAAGCCCCCGACGCGCACCTCCCCGTCCAGCGCCCCGGGCTGGGCCACGCGCCCGGCGAGGGACGTCGTGACACGGACGCCGGGACGCGCGCACAGCGCGGCGGCCAGAGCACGGGCCTCGGCCGTGCCGCCGAGGATCAGAACGTGAGGGGACACGGCGTCGAGCGTACGAGGTCGGGTGCGGCGGGCGCCCGGACGGGTGGGCCGACCGCAGAACCGGGGAAGCGCAGCGCGGCGGTGCCGACCGGCGAGAGCGGCTCTGGGTGGCTATCGTCCTGGCATGGAGTCCGTGCGTGCCGTGCTCATCGACATCGACGGGGTGCTCACCGTCTCGTGGCGGCCCCTGCCGGGGGCCGTCGATGCCTTGCGGAAGATCCGGGAGTCCGGGTTCGGCGTTCTGCTGGTCACCAACACCACCTCGCGTACCCGGGCGTCGATCGCCGGGACGCTGACGGAGGCGGGGTTCCCCGTGTCCGCCGAGGACATCCTGACCGCGCCCGCCGCCACCGCCGCGTACCTCGCCGAGCACTGTCCCGGCGCCCGGTGCGCGCTGTTGAACAGCGGCGACATCGCCGAGGACCTCGAAGGGGTCGGTGTCGTCGAGGAGGACGACGCGGAGACCGTGCCGGATGTCGTCCTGGTCGGCGGGGCCGGTCCCGAGTTCGGTTACGCGGCGCTCGACCGGGCCTTCGGGCATCTGCAGCGCGGGGCCCGGCTGGTGGCGATGCACCGCAACCTGTACTGGCGCACGACCGAGGGACTGCGGCTGGACTCCGGGGCGTTCCTGGCGGGTCTGGAGCGGGCCGCGCGGGTGGAGGCCGAGATCACCGGCAAGCCGGCGCGGGCGTTCTTCGACTCGGCGCTCGCGCGGCTGCACGTGGGCGCGGACGAGGCGGTGATGGTCGGCGACGACGTCGAGTCCGACGTGCTGGCGGCGCAGCGGGCCGGGCTCACCGGGGTGCTCGTGCGGACGGGGAAGTTCCAGGAGGAGACGCTGCGGGCCGCCGACGGCACGCCCGACCACGTGATCGACTCCTTCGCGGCCCTCCCGGCGCTGCTGCGGGGCTCAGCGCAGCAGTAGTTGCAGACCGCCCACGACCGTCGCCGCGATGACGAGCTGCTCGAACAGCCGCTGGTTGATCCGGTGCACGGCCCACTTGCCGAACAGCGCGCCGGGCACGACGAACGCCACGAGCGCGAGGTCGAGCAGCAGCGAGCGGCCGTCGATCAGGCCGAGCCCCGCGCTGAAGGGCAGCTTGGAGACGTTGACGATCAGGAAGAAGAAGGCCGAGGTACCGAGGAAGCCGAGCTTGCGGAAGCCCGCGGAGAGCAGGTACATCGACATCACGGGGCCGCCCGCGTTGGCGACCATGGTGGTGAAGCCGCCGAGGACACCGTAGGAGCGGGCCTTGATCCGGCCCGACCGGGTCGTGACCGACTCCGGTTCCTCCTCCCTGTCCGCGGTGCGCCGGCGCCACACCGTCACGGCCGCCATCAGCAGCAGGATCGCGCCGATCGAGGTCCTGACGATCGCGTCGTCGGCCCGGAGGAGGAACACCGTGCCGACCACGACGCCCGCGGCGACCGCGGGGAACAGCCGCCACAGCGTGGGCCAGTGGGCATGCCGCCGGTAGGTGGCGACGGCCAGGAGGTCGCCGGCGATCAGGAGGGGCAGCAGCACGCCGGTGGAGGCGCGGGCCGGCAGCACCGCCGCGAAGATGGCGAGGCTGACCGTGTTGGCCCCGCTCACCGCGGTCTTCGAGAAGCCGACGAGCACGGCCGCGAGGGCGAGGGCGGCGCATTCCCAGCCCGTGATGTGCCAGAGCGTCATGGTGTTCATGCGAACACTGATGCTATGTGCAACCAACGGGTGCTGTAAGCGCTGTCTCGCCTGGTGGGCCGGGACGGGGCCGCTGGGACCACTGGGGCCGCTAGGGCCGTTCGACGAGGAGCGCGCTTCCCTGGCCCACCCCGACGCACATCGTGGCGAGGCCCCGTCCCGCGCCCGTGCGCCGCATGCGGTGGAGCAGCGTCGTCAGGATGCGGGCGCCGGAGCATCCCAGGGGATGGCCCAGCGCGATGGCGCCGCCGCTGGGGTTGACCAGCTCGGGGTCGATGCCGAGCTGGTCCACGCAGGCCAGGGCCTGGGCGGCGAAGGCCTCGTTGAACTCGGCCTCCTCCAGGTCGTCGACGCTCCAGCCGGCGCGGGTCAGCACCTTGCGGGTGGCGGGGACGGGGCCGATGCCCATGACGTCGGGGTGGACGCCGGCCGAGGCGCCGGCGACGTAGCGGCCCAGGGACTCCAGGCCCAGCTCGTTCAGGGCGTCCTCGCTGACCAGGAGGAGGCCGGCGGCACCGTCGTTCATCGGTGAGGCATTGCCCGCGGTGACCGAGCCCCCGTCACGGAAGACGGGCTTCAGCCGGGACAGCTTCTCGTACGAGGTGTCCTCGCGGACGCATTCGTCGGTGTCGACGACCACGCCGTCGGGGCGTTCCACGGAGAGGAGTTCGTCGTCGAAGTGGCCGTTCTTGCGGGCCAGGGCGGCGCGCTGGTGGCTGCGCAGGGCGAACTCGTCCTGGCGTTCGCGCGGGATGCCGTACCGCGCGGCGACCTCCTCGGCCGTCTCCCCCATGGCGAGCAGGCCGTGCAGTTCGCGCATCGCCGGGTTGACCAGACGCCAGCCGAGGCGGGTGTCGGCGGTCTCCATGCGGTGCGGCAGGGCCTCGTCGGGGCGGGGCAGCACGAAGGGCGCGCGGCTCATCGACTCGGAGCCGCCCGCGATCACGACGTCGGCCTCACCGGCGGCGATGGTGCGGGCGGCCGTGGTCACGGCCTCCAGGCCCGACGCGCACAGGCGGTTGACGGTGGCGCCGGGCACGGTGTCGGGAAGGCCGGCGAGCAGCGCGGCCATGCGGGCGACGTTGCGGTTGTCCTCGCCCGCCTGGTTGGCGGCGCCCCAGTAGACGTCGTCGATCCGGGCCGGTTCCAGCGCGGGCACGCCGGCGACCAGGGCGCGGACCACGGTCGCCGCGAGGTCGTCGGGCCGTACCGAGGAGAGGGATCCCCGCAGCTTGCCGATGGGGGTGCGGCGGGCGGCCGCGAAGTGGACGGAACGCACGGGAGGCTCCTCACGCCGCGCATCAACGCGCATTAATTAGCACTGCTAGTTTCGGACTATAGACCCTCGGGCCACCTTCTGTGAAGATTCTGCGCCACCAGGGGTTCCCGGCAGTCGTATCGCAGGCCCGGCAAGGCTCATGCGTCGGGTTTGCACCGATGCGCCCAGGGCACCCGCGCGTCCATGGAGTGGTTGCGGAGCGCCGCCTGCGTGGACGAGGACCCCGAGCTGTTCTTTCCCGTCGGCACCGCCGGCCCCGCCCTGCGCGACGTGAGCGCCGCGAAGCGGGTCTGCGCGCGCTGCCCGGTCACCGACCAGTGCCTGAGCTTCGCGCTGAGCAGCGGTCAGACCTCGGGCGTGTGGGGCGGCACCGGCGAGGAGGAGCGCGACGCACTGCTCCGGACGACGAGGAACGACGTGAGAAGGAGAAGCGCCCTATGACGACTGTGAGGAGCACCCTGCCCGACGACGCCCGGAAGGTCGCCTGCGAGGCACTCCAGGACACGTTGGTGGATCTGCTCGGGCTCTCGCTGGTCGGGAAGCAGGCGCACTGGAACGTCGTCGGACCGCGGTTCCGGTCCATCCACCTCCAGCTCGACGAGGTGGTCACGGCGGCACGGGACTTCGCCGACACGGTCGCGGAGCGGTCCGCGGCGCTGGGCGTCCCGCCGGACGGCCGGCCGGGGACCGTCGCCAAGGGCTTCACGCTGCCCGCTCCGCAGGAGGGCTGGGTGCGCGACTCGGACGCCGTGCAGGTGATGGTGGACGCGCTGCAGGACGCGGTCGCCCGGCTGCGTGAGCGCATCGACGCGACCGAGAAGGCCGACCCGGTCACCCAGGACCTGCTGATCGGCATCACCGCGGAGCTGGAGAAGCAGCGGTGGATGTTCGACGCCGAGAACTTCCCGCGCTGACCGGCGGGAAGACGGCGCAGGGCAAGCGACGGACGTACGGAAGGGGCAGGCGATGACCGACGCCCTCGAAATGGACGCGCTGTGGGAGGACTTCCACCGCGTGGTGAACATGACCTCGCAGGAACTCGCGGCCTGGCTGCGGGTCCGTGACGCCGACGAGGCCGCCGAGCCGCTGCCGGAGCAGGCGGGGTCGGCCACCGGCCAGCATGTGCTGGCGATCCTGCAGAAGCGGCGCACCGACCTGACAGAGGACGACGTGCGCGTGATGCGGAAGGTCGTCGACACGGTCACCGACCAGGTGGACCTCGAGAACGAACCCGAGCCGGAGGTGACGGCCGAGGACACCCGTCGCCGGCACCGGCTGATGACCATCGGGCACGATCCGCTGAAGGGGTAGGCCGTGGACCGGCGGCAGCGCGTCGTCCGGGAGCTTCTGGGCGCGCACGGCCGGACGTACGCCGAGGACGCGGGCATCGGGCTGAAGGACACGCCGCAGCCGCTGTACCGGCTGCTGGTGCTGTCGCATCTGCTCAGTGCCCGTATCCGCGGTTCCGTCGCGCTGGCCACCGCCCGGGCCCTGCACGAGGCGGGGCTGCGCGATCCGCGGCGTATGGCGCGGGCCTCCTGGCAGGAACGCGTCGACGCGCTGGGCCGGGGCGGCTACCGGCGCTACGACGAACGCACGGCCACCCAGCTCGGCGACGGGGCCGAGCTGCTGACCGAGCGGTGGGGCGGCGATCTGCGGCGGCTGCGCGGCGAGGCGGACGGCAAGGTGACCGAACTGCGCCGTCTGCTCCAGGAGTTCCCGGGCATCGGGCCCGCGGGCGCCGACATCTTCCTGCGCGAGGCGCAGGGCGTGTGGCCGGAGGCGGCCCCCTACCTGGACGCCAAGGCCCTCCAGGGCGCCGAGCGTCTGAACCTCCCCACGGACCCGGAGCGCCTCGCCGAACTGGCCGGGGACACCGACCCGGCCGTCTTCGCCGCGGCCCTCGTGCGGGCGGCGGTGGAGAAGGAGGTCGCGCAGGACGCGCTGCGACGTGCCGGTTGACCGGCCTGTCCGCCGGCATCCTCGCCGACACCTCCGCCACAAGGCCGCTCACCCGAGCAACCAGCCCCCGTCCACGGTCAGCTCGACCGCGTTGACCGACCGGTTGCGCAGCAGGAAGTCCACCGCGTCCACCACGTCGTCCATCGAGGCGAGCCGTCCCGTGGGGGTCTCGGTACGCAGGGTGGCCAGCACCTTCTCCGGTTTGGCCTGCCAGTACGGACTGTCGCCCACGACGCCGGGATGCACGGCGTTGACCCGGACGGGAGCCAGCTCGACGGCGAGGGTGTTCATCAGGCCCCGCACCCCCGCGTTGACCGTGGCCACCGTCGTCGCGCCCGGGTAGGGGCGCTCCTTGGCCTGGCCGCCGAACAGCACGATGGCACTGCCGTCGTGCAGGCGGCCGCGCAGTGTGTGCACGACCTCCGTGTATCCGACGAGTTTGAGGGTGACCAGGCGCAGGGCGGCGTCGATGTCGTACTCGGTCACCTTGTTGTCGTCCCGGGAGACCCCCGCGATCACCAGATGGTCGACGCGCCCCAGTCCGGCCAGGGCCGCCGCGATCTCCAGCGGCCGGGCCAGGTCGAGGGCGAGTCCGCGTGCGCCGAACTCCTTGGCGACCGCTTCGGCCCGCTGGGCGTCGCGGCTGGTGAGAACCACGTCGTCCCCGCGCTCGGCGCGCGTGCGGGCGAATGCGAGCCCGATCCCGGACGTTCCGCCGACGACGAGCACACTGCTCATGACTGTTCCTCCAGTGCCGAGCGCAGGTAGTCCCAGTCCCGTGTGAACCGGTACGAGTGCCGTGACGGCGGCTGCGGCGCCTGGGTCTCCAGCCAGCGCAGCGGGCCGCGTCCGGTGTTGACGAACCCGTGCACGCACCCGGCGCCCGCCCAGGCCACGTCGCCGGGTTCCAGCCGGTACCGCTCGCCGTCGAGGGTGGCCTCCGCGACGCCCTCAAGGATCAGATACGTCTCCTCGAAGGGGTGGTCGTGGGTGCCGATGATTCCGTCGGGCGCGTACTGCACCATGAACATGGTCGAGGCGACCGCGCCCAGGTCGCCGTCGATCATCATCTTCACCGTGATCCCGCTGTAGACGAGCAGCGCGGTCCGCATGCTCGCCGTGACGGCCAGCAGGTCCTGGGACTGCTTGCCGGGATCCATCTGGGCGGGCTCGAAATGGCCGAAGGCGCGGGTGCGCGGGTCGCGGACGTCGATCCGGACCGGGTCACGGGCGGGCATGCCGGGCACGGCCTGGGTGTCGTGTCCGTAGCGGGCGCGCGGTACCGGGGCCAGCATGTCCGCCCAGCGGCCGCCGGTGTTCCCGGCCCCGCGCCAGGCGTGCGGAACGCCGGTCGGCAGCAGACCGTAATCGCCCTCCTCCAGCAGGTACGAGCCCTCGGGCAGGTCCAGGATCACGGCCCCGTCGAGGACGAAGAAGGTTTCCTCGTACGAGTGCACATGGGCGGGCACCCGGCCGTCGGGCCGCAGGTCGCACAGACCGAAGCCGGTGTGGACGCTGCCGTCGTCCTCGCCGACCAGCGCCCGCCGGCGGTGGCCCCGGCCGTCGTGGGGCGCCTCGGGCAGGTCGGCGGCGTGGCGCACCAGGTGAGCGCTCATGCCGGAGCCTTCGCTCCCTTGGCCTCCTTCGCCGCGAGGAGCCGGTCGCGGGATTCGCCGACGAGCCGCAGGGCCCGGGCGGTGTCGCCGAGGAGCCTGCCGTCCCGCTTGCGGATCTCGCCGTCCACGAGGACGGTGTCCACGTTGGAGACGTCGGCGCACAGGGTCACCGCGGCCGCCGCGTCGTGCACGGGGGCGACGTTGGGGGCGGTGGCGTCGATCGCGACGACGTCGGCGCGCTTGCCGGGGGTCAGGGAGCCGGTGCGGTCCTCGAGCCCGGCGACGTGGGCGCCGTTCACGGTGGCGATCTCCAGCATCTGGCGCGCTGTCAGCATGCTGCTGGGTACGGGCATGTTGGCCTGCCAGCAGTCGGCGTTGACGCGGGCGCGTTCGGCGCCGAAGGCCGCGCGGATCTGGGTGAACATGTCGCCCGGCACGGTGGTGACGACGTCGATGCTGAGCGCGGGCCGCAGACCGTACTCGATGGCCTGCATCACGGGTGGCCAGCCGTGCCCCATCTGGAGCTCCACCTGGGGCGCGACCGAGATCGTGCCGCCGCTGTCGGCGACCATCTGCCATTCCTCCCCGCTGAGGTGGCAGCTGTGGACATAGGTGGTGTCCGGGCCGAGCAGCCCCAGGGCGTGGAGCTGCTTCACCATGCCGAAGCGGCCGGCGAGGCGCCCCATGGCCACGTGCACGGTGATCGGCAGGCCCAGCTCCCTGGCCATGGCCCACTCGGCGGTGACGACCTCGTCGACGCAGAAACCCGGGCCGCGGGTGGCCAGGCCCATGGTCAGCAGCCCGTCGTCGGACGCGAAGTACGCCGACCGGATCCGCCGTACGTCGTCCGCCGGGATCGCGATGCGGCTCTCGAACCAGTACTCGGCGAGCGAGGTGTTGGCGCTGCCGTACGCGTACTGCGCCCGGATGCCGGACTCGCGCAGGCCCTGGATCGCCGCGTCCGGGTGCTCCGGGGTGTTGTTGATGTGCGACCAGTCCACGAGCGTGGTGATGCCGGCGTTGAGGCACTCCAGCGCGCCCGCGAGGTTCCCGGCGTACACGTCCTGCGGGGTGTACAGGGGAGCGAAGGTGTCGAGGATGTCGACGAAGTAGTCGTCGAGGGTGGCGTCGGGGGCCACGCCCCGGATGGGCGCCTCCCAGGTGTGGCGGTGGGTGTCGACGAAGCCGGGGATCACGATGTGGCCGCTCATGTCGAGGACTTCGGCGTCGGCGCTGATCTCGGGTTCGACGGCCGCGATCCTGCCGTCCTCGACGAGGACGTCCCCCTGGGGCAGGTCCCCGATCTCCGGGTCCATCGAGATCACGTGACCGGAGCGCAGCAGTGTCCTGGTGGTCATCGCGCTTCCTCCCATGGGGTGTGCGGTGGCGGGTGGGCGGCTCAGTAGGCGGCGAGTCGGCGGACCTCCGTGACGACCTTGTCGACGGTCGGGATGACCTGTTCCTCCAGCGCGTCGGCGAACGGCAGCGGGACGCACTCCCCCGCCACCCGCCGCACGGGCGCGTCGAGGAGGCCGAACCCCTCGTCGGCGACGACCGAGACGACGGTGGCGCCCCAGCCGCCCTGGTACGGGTTCTCCTCGACGGTGACGAGCCGGGACGTCTTGCGCAGCGAGGCGAGGACGGTCGCGGCGTCCAGCGGGACCAGGCAGCGCAGGTCGACCACCTCGGCCTCGACACCCTCCCCGGCCAGGTTCTCGGCGGCCTTCAGGGCCAGGGGAACCATCGAGGCCAGCGCGACCAGGGTGACGTCGCCGCCCTCGCGGACGACCGCGGCCCGGCCCAGCTCGACGACGTGCTCCGGCGGCGGCGGTGGGCCCTTGGTCGCGAACAGTCCCTTGTGCTCGAAGAAGATCACCGGGTCGTCACTGCGGATCGCCGCCGCCAGCATGCCGACGACGTCGGCGGGTGTCGCCGGCGCCGCGATCTTCAGCCCGGGGACGGCCAGCGCCCAGTTCTCGGTGGCCTGGGAGTGCTGCGCGCCGAAACCGAGCCCGCCGCCGTTGGCGGTGCGCACGACGAGCGGCACGGTCACCTGTCCGCCGGTCATGTAGCGCACCTTGGGGATCTCGTTGGCGAGGTAGTCCCAGCAGCAGGCCAGGAAGTCGGAGAACATGATCTCCGCGACGGGCCGCATCCCGGTCATGGCGGCGCCCATCGCCGCGCCCACGATGGCCTGTTCGGAGATGGGTGTGTCCCACACCCGCTCGGGCCCGAACTCCTCCCACAGCCCCGTCGTCGTCTTGAACACGCCGCCGGCCGCGCCGATGTCCTCCCCGAGGCACACCACCGACGCGTCCCGCCGCATCTCCCGGGCGATGCCCTCGGCGACCGCGTCCCGGTAGGTGATCACGTCCGCCATGCGGCACCTCCGTCCGCCCACACGTCGGTCAGTGCCTCACTCGGGTCGGGCGGTGGCGCGGCCTTCGCCGCCTCCACGGCCCGCTCCACGACGACCCGGGCCCGCTCGTCGGCCTCGGCGAGCGTCTCCTGCCCCACTCCCAGCTCGGCCAGCCGCCCCCGCGCGAGGTCCAACGGGTCGTGCTTCAGCCAGCGTTCGACCTCCTCGGCCGGGCGGTACGCCGCCGGATCGGTACGGCTGTGCCCGAAGTGGCGGTAGGTCTCGGCCTCCAGCACGGCGGGCCCGTCCCCCGCCCGGGCCCGCCGGGCGAGCCGCGCCACCGCCTCCTCGACCGCGACGACGTCGTTGCCGTCGACGACCTCGCCCGGCATGCCGTGGGCGGGGGCCCGGTCGGCCGCGGGCCGGGGCACGGCCGTGACGTCGGCGATCGGCGTGTACTCCATGTACAGGTTGTTCTCGCACACGAACAGCACCGGCAGCTTCCACACGGCCGCCAGGTTGAGCGACTCGTGGAAGGCGCCGATGTTCGTCGCGCCGTCGCCGAAGAAGGCGACCGCGAGCTGCTCGGTGCCCCGCAGCCGGGCCGACCAGGCCGCGCCCACCGCCATCGGCAGGTGGGCGCCGACGATGGCGTACGAACCGAGCATGCCGGTGGCCGCCTTGGTCAGGTGCATGGAACCGCCCTTGGCGCGGCACAGCCCGGTGGCGCGGCTCATCAGCTCGGCGAGGCACTCCTCGGGGGTGGCACCCCTGGCGAGGGCGTGATGGTGGCCCCGGTAGGTGGCGAACACGTAGTCGTCCGGCCGCAGGGCGGCGCTCGCGCCCACGGCGATCGCCTCCTGCCCGGCGGCCAGGTGCGTGGTGCCCTTCACCAGGCCCCGCAGGAACAGGTCGTGGGCGGCCTTCTCCGTCCGGCGGATGACGTTCATCCGCTCGTACCGGTCGAGGAGCGCGCCCGCGTCCATCAGCGGTTCCCGCCGGTGGTCCGGGGACGGTCCGCGCTGTGGGCCCGCGAGCGCTCCCCGGCGCCTGCCCGTGTGCGTTCCCCGATGCCCGCCTGCGCGCCGTCCTGGGCGCCTGCCCCTGCGCGGTGCGCGGCGTCCGACCGCGCGCGGTCCCCGGTGTTGAGGTGGGACTGCGCCTCGCGGCGGGTGTTCAGCTCACCGCCGACCGTCCAGTACTTGCGCCCGGCCACCAGCAGTTCCTCGGCCGGGAACTTGGTGATGACCTCGCAGCCGTCGGCGGTGACGACCAGTTCCTCCTCGATCCGGGCGGCGGACCAGCCGTCGGCGGCCGGCCAGTACGTCTCCAGCGCGAACACCAGCCCCTCTTCGAGGACTTCGGGGTGGTCGAGGGAGACCAGACGGCTGAAGATCGGCTTCTCCCAGATCGACAGGCCCACGCCGTGGCCGTACTGGAGGGCGAAAGCGGCGGTCTCGTCGGCGAAGCCGAACTCCTCGGCGCGCGGCCAGACCCGCACGACGTCGGCGGTGGTGGCGCCCGGCCGGACCAGGGCGATCGCCTCGTCCATGTACTCCCGGCAGCGCACGTACGCGTCCCGCTGCGCCGGCGAGGCGCTGCCCACGGCGAACGTGCGGTAGTAGCAGGTGCGGTAGCCGAGGTGGCTGTGCAGGATGTCGAAGAAGGCGGGGTCGCCGGGGCGGACCAACCGGTCGCTGTAGACGTGCGGATGCGGCGAACAGCGCTCCCCCGAGATGGCGTTGACGCCCTCGACGTACTCGCTGCCGAGGTCGTACAGCACCTTGCTGACCACGCCGACGCACTCGTTCTCGCGCACCCCCGGGCGCAGGTAGCCGTAGAGCTCCTCGTAGGCCGCGTCGACCATGGCGCAGGCCTGGGTGAGCAGGGCGATCTCGTCGCCGGTCTTGATGCGGCGGGCCTCCAGGAACACCTGCTGCCCGTCGACGACGTCGATGCCCTCGGCGCGCAGCGCGGTGAGGACGGGCATCTCGGCGACGTCGACACCGAGCGGCTCGTCCGCCAGGCCGTGGGCGCGCAACTCGGCAGCGATCTTGGCCGCCACGTCCTGGGCGATCCCGGCGTCGGGGTGGAAGGCGCCGCGCAGGGTGGAGATACCGGCCCGGGCCCCGGTGGGCGGGCCGCCCTTGCCGTCGCTGTAGTCGAGCCAGGGGTTGTAGAGCTGGTGGTGGCGGGCGGCGGAGCCGAAGTCCCAGACGACCGGTTCGCCGTCGCGCACCAGCAGGGCGAAGCGGATCAGCTTGTCCATCGCCCAGGTGCCGATGTGGGTGGCCGTCATGTAGCGGATGTTGGCGAAGTCGAAGCTGAGCACCGCGCCGAGGGAGGAGCGGTTCAGCGACTCGTGCAGCCGGGCCAGCCGCTGCCCGCGCAGCCGGTCCAGGTCGATGCGCTCTTCCCAGTCGACGGCGTTGGGTCCATATGTGCGGATCGCCATGGCGACCACCCCCACTTCGGAGTGAACGCCCGTGTGCGGTGGGTGTCAAGTGTCACTGAACATCGCCGGACACGAACCAGACGCCCACCGCCGGTACCTCTCCATCGTTGCGGTAGCGGTGGGGTGTCGTCGACTCGAAGCAGACGGAATCGCCCGGCCGCAGCGTGTACTCCTCGAAGGCGAGGGTGAGGATCAGCTCGCCTGAGGTCAGGTAGCCGTACTCGGTGCCGGGGTGGCGCATCAGCGCACCGGAGGCCGAGGACGAGCCGCCGGGGCGGTAGGTCACGAGCAGGAAGTCGGCCTCGGCGCCCGGGGCCCGCCCGAGCCGCTCCCACACGACCCCCGAGTCCAGCTCCAGCGTCTCGCGCCGGCCCGCGGCGACCAGCGGCCCGATCCGCCGCCCCGGCGCTGCCGCGAGGGCGGCGAGGGCGAGCGGCACGGTGGCGGGTGACGTGGTGGCGGGGGGCACGGTGGCGCCGGGCACGGCGGCGGGGGACGTGGTGGCGCGGGACGCGGCGTGCGGGACCGCGGGACGGATGGTGGCGGGCGGGACCGGCGCGGCCTCCTCCCGGGCGTCGAAGAGGGACTCGACGGAGATCCCCAGGGCCGTGGTGATCGCGTACAGGGTGCTGACCGACGGCTGGCTCTTGCCGGTCTCGATCTGCGACACGAGACTCGCCGACACACCGACCTCCCGGGCCAGCGCGCGCAGGCTCGTGCCGCGCTCCAGCCGGGCCTGCCGGATGCGCGCGCCGACGGGCGGCACGACGGCGGGGGACACGGGCGGCTCCTCTGCTCGGACGGACGGTGAGGCTGTTCCGCTTCACGCTCCTGCTGTTCAGCATCATTGAACAGCGCGAGCGGGCCCGGCGCCAGGGCTCTGCCGGGTGGGCCAGGGTGCCCGCCGGTGCTCACCCGATCGGTCCGACGCCGGTGGTGGGCCCCCGGCGGTGGTGGTGCGCTGGGGGCACGCGTCCCGTTCCCAGGAGGCACTCCCGATGACCCGTCGTCCGTCCAGGCTCGTCCGTGTTCTCTCCGCCTCCCTGGCGGCAGGCACGCTGCTCTCCACCGCCGCCTGCTCGGACGACGACGGCACGGACGCCTCGCGGGTCTCCGGCGTCACCGCCTCCCAGGTCGCCGAGAGAGCGCAGACCCCCTCCCCCACCGCCAGCCTCTCCACGGACGGCGCGCGCACCGCGCTGATCACCGAGGCGGACATCGAGGACGACTGGACGCAGGTCAAGGACACGGAGGCCGAGAACTGGCACGACAGCATGCTCGTCGGCACGGTCGACGTGTCCGACTTCGTGTCCGGCAAGGCCCAGGCGTCCGACTGCCAGCGGCTCATCGACTCCCTGTACGACGACGACCTGCTGGGCCGGCCGTCGGGCGCGTCCGCGCTGCGCGGCTTCGAGCAGGGCGACTCCCGACTGCTGTACCAGGTCGCCTCCTACGACCGGACCGATGTGCAGGACTCCCTGAACTGGATGGCGAGCCTGCCGGAGAAGTGCGACGAGTTCACCGTGACCGACGGCAAGGACAAGCGCACCGTCCAGGTCATCGAGACCTCGGTGCCCAAGGTTGGCGACGCCCGGCAGGGCCTGCGCGTGACGGTGCAGGGCCCGGTCGACGGCAACGACGCCACACTGACGCTGAACGTCGCCGCCGTACGGGTCGGCGACGACGCGATCACCGTCACGGCGGGCGGGCTCGACGGGGGCGAGGACGACTCCATGAAGCAGGCGGCGCAACAGGGCACCCAGCGGCTGGAGGACGTCCTGGCCGGGAAGTCGCCCGCCGCGAGCCCCACCTAGGTCGACACGCCGAAAAGCTCCTTTCCCGCGCCAACCGCCGCTCCCGCTCCGCCGATTCGCGGGACAGCGTGATCACCGGAGCGGCACAATGGCGGCGACGACCGGCGTCGGTCGTGCGTGCGAGGAGAGGACGAGTCGTGAGTGATGGCCACACCCCTTCGGGAGGGTCGGCGAGGCTGAACACCGGTGTGGCGCACAACGCGCGCGTGTGGAACTACTGGATCGGCGGCAAGGACAACTACGAGGTCGACCAGCAGGTCGGCGAGCACGTCGCCGGCATGTTCCCGATCATCCGGGACATCGCCAGGGCCGACCGGGACTTCCTCGGCCGGGCCGTGTCGTTCCTCGCCGGTGAGCGGGGAGTGCGGCAGTTCCTCGACATCGGCACGGGGCTGCCGACGGCGGACAACACCCACGAGATCGCCCAGCGGCTCGCACCCGACTCACGGATCGTCTATGTCGACAACGACCCGATCGTGCTGGTGCACGCCCGCACGCTGCTCACCGGCACCCATGAGGGCGTCACCGCCTACGTCGACGCCGATGTGCACGACCCGGACGCCATCGTCGAACGGGCCGGGCAGACCCTCGACTTCACCGAGCCCGTCGCCGTGATGATGCTGGGCATCCTCAACTTCGTCCTGGACGTCGAGAAGGCCCGGGACATCGTGCGCCGGGTGATGGCGGCGGTGCCGTCCGGCAGCTTCCTGGTCCTCACCCACCCGACCTTCGACGACGAGCTCGGCGGCGCGGGCCAGATCCCGGCCATGAAGTTCTGGAACGAGAACGCCACTCCCCCGATCACGGCCCGCAGCGGCTCGGACATCGCCGCCTTCTTCGAGGGGCTGGAGGTGCTCGAACCGGGCATGGTGTCGTGCGGGCAGTGGCGTGCCGAGCCCGGCTCGGCCGTGCTGGTACCGCAGTACGGCGCGGTGGCCGTCAAACCCTGACGGGCGCCGCCCTCGCCGCACAAGTCCGGAGATCCGCGGAGGACGTAGATGACCACCCTGGCCGATCCCGTGCCCGGCGGCCGTCCCGGCGACGTCGAGCGGGCCACCGCGCTGAGCGGCGAGCTCGCCGGGCGGGGTGTGCACGGGGTCGTGCTGGCCTATGTCGACACCGCGGGCATCGGCCGCGTGAAGACCGTCCCTACGGCCCGGCTCTCCTCCGCGGCGGCCTGGGGCGTCGGCATGTCACCGGTGTTCGACACGTTCCTGGCGGACGACTCCGTCGTCACCACCGACGTCCTGGGCTCCCCCGACGGCGATCTGCGCCTCTACCCGGACCTGGACCGGCTCGTCGTCCTGGCCGGGCAGCCCGGCTGGGCCTGGGCACCGGTCGACCGCATCACCCAGGACGGCGAGCGGCACCCCGGTTGCACCCGCACGTTCCTGCGGCGGGTCGTCGCCGAGGCGGCCGAGCGGCACGGCCTCGCCTTCAAGGCGGCCATCGAGGTCGAGTGGACCGTGGCCCGGGGCGACGCCCCCGGCGACGCGTTCGTGCCGGCGACGACCGGACCGGCGTACGGGGCGATCCGGCAGGTCGAGCTCGGTGACTACACCGCCGACCTGCTGGCGGCGTGCGCGGCGCAGGGCATCGACGTCGAGCAGGTCCACCCCGAGTACGCGGCCGGGCAGTTCGAGATCTCGGTGGGCGCCGCCGATCCGGTGGCGGCGGCCGACCGCAGCGTGCTGGTCCGCCAGACCGTCCGCGCGGTGGCCGGGCGGCACGGTCTGAGGGTCTCCTTCGCCCCGGCCGTGGCGGGCCGGGGCGTCGGGAACGGCGGGCACGTCCACCTGTCCGCCTGGCGCGACGGCGTGAACCTGCACTCGGGGGGCGCGGGCCGGTACGGCATGACGGCCGAGGCGGAGTCGTTCACGGCCGGCATCCTCGCCCACCTGCCCGCGCTCACGGCCGTCACCGCCCCGAGCCCCTCCAGTCACCTGCGGCTCAGGCCCTCTCAGTGGGCCGGGGTGTTCACCGCCTGGGGCCGCGAGACCCGGGAGACCGCGCTGCGGGTCGTCACCGGCACGGCCGGACTGCGCGACCGGGCGGCCAACCTGGAGATCAAGCCCGTCGACCTGGCCGCCAACCCCTACCTCGCGATCGGCTCCCTGATCGTCGCCGGTCTCGACGGCCTGACGTCGTCGGCCGCCCTGCCCGACGAGACCACCGGGAACCCGGCCCACCTGGGCGAGGCGGAGGCGACGGCCCGGGGCGTGCGGCGCCTGCCGGTGTCCCTGGAGGACGCCGTCGAGGAGTTCCGCGCGGACGACACGCTGCGCGCGGGCCTCGGCCCGGTCCTGGCCGACGCGGTGATCGCCGTCCGCCTCGGCGAAGCGGCGTCCGTCGCCGGGCTCGACGACGACCGGGTGGCGGCGGCGTACCGCTGGAAGTACTGACGTGGGCGCGGTCCGCGAGGCGCTCGACTCCGTACGGCTGGTCGACCACCACTGCCACGGCACCGTCACGGCCGACCTCGACCGGGGCGCCTTCGAGTCGCTCCTCACGGAGGGCGAGGCGTGGCCGGGCGTCTCGCCCTTCGACAGCCCCGTGGGCGTGGCCGTGCGGCGCCACTGCGCTCCGCTGCTCGACCTGCCCCGGCACGCTCCCCCCGTGGAGTACCTCGCCCGCCGCTCGGACCTGGGCTGGCGCGAGGTGCAGCGCCGCTTCCTGCGCGCGACGGGCACGGACGTCTTCTGCGTCGACACCGGCTACGCCCCGGACCGCATCACCACGCCCCAGGACATCGCCGAGGCCGCGGGCGGGACGTCGTACGAGGTCGTACGACTGGAGGGCGTCGCGGAGTCGGTGCGGGCCGCGGGGGTCGAACCGGACGCGTACGCGCAGGCCTTCCACGCGGCCGCGCTGGACGCCGTGCGGCGGCCCGGCGTGGTGGCCGTGAAGTCGGTGGCGGCCTACCGCACCGGTTTCGACCTGGACCCGGCCCGCCCCTCGGACGCGCAGGTCACTCAGGCGGCCCGGGCCTGGCTCGGCAGCGGGGACCGTCTCGACGATCCCGTCCTCGTGCGGCACCTGCTGTGGACCGCCGTCGACCTCGGTCTGCCGCTGCAGCTGCACACCGGGTTCGGCGACAACGACATCCGGCTGCACCGCGCCGACCCCACCCACCTCACGGACTGGCTGCACCTCACCGCCGGGACCGTCCCCGTGCTGCTCCTGCACTGCTGGCCCTACCAGCGGCAGGCCGGCTACCTGGCGGCGGTCTTCGAGCAGGTGTACCTCGACGTCGGCCTCACCCTCCACTACGTCGGCCCCGCCCGGGCCGGGGCGGTCCTCACGGAGGCCCTGGAGATCACCCCGTTCCGCAAACTGCTGTACAGCTCGGACGCCTACGGTGTGCCCGAGTTCCACCACCTCGGGGCGCTCGCCTTCCGGCAGGGACTCGCGGAGCTGCTCCAGAAGCGGGTGGACAGCGACGAGCTGGACCTGCCGGACGCGCTGCGGATCGCGCGGTGGGCCGGGCGGGACAACGCCCTTCGGGTCTACCGGTTGCGGAACGAACGGCCGGAGGGCGATTGAACAGGGGTGGGGCCGGTCACAGTTCTCCTGAAGCGGCTACCCAGGAAGCCCGAACGGCTGAAAGTATGATCAAGCGATGTCTGACATGACCGAAACCACGCCCGGCTGGCTGTCCTCCGACGAACTGGAGATGACGCGCGCTCGCATGCCGATCCTGTACGTCGAGGCCGTCCCGGTACGCGTCGACGACAGCGGCGAAGTCACCAGTGTCGGCCTGCTGCTGCGCATCGGACCGGACGGTACGGTCAGCCGGACGCTGGTCTCCGGCCGCGTGCTGCACCACGAACGCGTCCGCGACGCGCTTCTGCGCCATCTGGAGAAGGACCTCGGCCCGGTGGCGCTGCCCCGCGTCCCGGCGTCGCTCCAGCCGTTCACGGTCGCGGAGTACTTCCCGACGCAAGGCATCACGCCGTACCACGACCCGCGTCAGCACGCGGTGTCCCTCGCCTACATCGTGCCGGTGACGGGCGACTGCCGGCCCCGGCAGGACGCGCTCGACCTGGTGTGGTTCAGCCCGCAGGAGGCCGTCTCGGCGGCGGTGCAGAGCGAGATGCCCGGCGGACACGGGGTGCTTCTGAAGCAGGCGCTGGCGCATGCGGGCTGCGCGATCTGAGGCCTGAGCTCTATCACGTGACCGGCCTCCGGCCGGGAGGCGCATGTGAGGGCGGCGGAGCAGCAGGGCCGATACCGGGGACAGCCGCATCTGCCCGAGCTGCACGTGCGCCTTCGCACCGAGCTCAGCCGGATCGACGAGCAGCTGCACGCCCTGCTGGACGCCATGGACCGGATGCAGGGGCTGCTGGACGCCGTGGTGGCCATCAGCCGCGAGGTGGAGCTGCCCGCGGTCTACGGCGACCTGTACCTGTCCGAGCCGAGCGACGGGCAACCCTTCGACGTGCACGACGAGAACGTCGTGATGGCCCTCGCGACCGCCGGCCGGCCCTGCCGAGCAGCCGGCGTGAGCAGGGATGAGCAGGACAACGTCTCTTGTCTCAGTGGCACAACGCCGAACGGCCGTATCGGAATGCTCCGATACGGCCGCCGACCTGCTGCTTCACACGTCGGGACGACAGGATTTGAACCTGCGACCCCTTGACCCCCAGTCAAGTGCGCTACCAAGCTGCGCCACGTCCCGTTGCCCGTCTGACCTGGGAGTTTCCCCCGGCCGAACGCGCAGGAAAACAATACCGCACTCGCGCCGATGATCGTGCACGCGTTTCCCCGGGCCGGCCCGCTCGTCCGCGGGGTCGGCCGGGGTTGCGGGGCGCGGGCCTCAGTCCGCCGGGAGGCCCAGCCGGGGGTGCACCTCCAGGAGCCGGGCCGGGGCCGCCTGACGCCAGGAGTCGGCGAGGATGTCCCGCAGTTCGGCCTCGTCCTCGATGGCGTCGAGCCGGGCCCGCACCCAGGCGAACTGGGACTCGTGGCCGGCGATCCAGAACTTCCCCGGCTCGGCGAGCACCAGTTCGTCGCGCTCCTCCTTGGGGCAGCGCACGGCGAGGGAGGTCTCGTCCTCGGGAAGGGTGGCGAACATCTTTCCCGCGACCCGGAACGTGGGCATGCTCCAGGCGATCTTCTCCGTCGTGTCCGGCAGGGACAGGGCGATCCGTCGTACGTCTTCGGCATCCGGCATGGCAGGCACCGTAGCGGCTCGCACTGACAATCACCTGGTGGGAGCGGTGACCGGCAGACGCTTGTAGTAGATCGTCGTCGGCCGCAACACCCCGCCGGGGTCGGCCGCGTAGTCGGGGATCGAGCCGATCCGGGTCCAGCCGGCGGACCGGTACAGACGCTCGGCGGGGCTGCCGGTCTCGGTGTCCAGATGCAGGAGGGTGACACCGGCCGCCGCGGCCGCTGCCTCGGCCGTGGCCAGGAGCTCACGGCCGACTCCGCGTCCCCGGGCGTCCGTGTGCACCATCAGCTTCACGAGCTCGGCGCGGTGACGGCTGTTGGTCCTGCCGGGGAAGGCCAGGCTCACGGTCCCGAGCACGCGCTCCCCCTCGCACGCGGCCCAGACGGCGAGCCGGCCCGCGGCGACGTCCGCGGCCCGCTCCTCCCACCAGGCCAGGGCCTCCGCCCGGTCGAGCGGGGCGAGGAACCCGACGGAGGCACCGCCGTTCACGGTGCCGGCCAGCAGATCCGCCAGCTGTTCCGCGTGGGCCGGCAGGGCGGCCTCGTCCAGTCGGATCACGGCCGCACCACCGCCAGCAGGTAACGGACACCCTCGGGTGCGGCGCACCGGAACCGGGTCGGGCCCCACACACGCATCCGCAGGCAGTCTCCGGCGCCCAGGCGGTGTTCGGTGTCCTGCGCCGTCACGTCCAGGGCTCCTTCCAGGATCCAGATGTGCTGTTCCAGCCCGGCCACGGGCGGACGGTCGTAGGAGAGGTCCGCGCCCGGTGAGAGGCGGGCCTCGACCAGTTCGCCGCGCAGAGCGGTGTGCGGGGGCGACACGGACCGCCGTACGAAGCCGTGGGCCCGGTCCTGCCACACGGGCTGCCCGGCGGAGCGGACCACGGCCTCCGGTTCCGCCTCGACCTCGCTGAGCAGCTGGGACATGGTGCGTCCGTAGACGGCGCACAGGCGGTTCAGGAGGGCGGCCGTCGGGCTGGTCTCGGCCCGCTCGGCCCGGGACAGGGTGGACCGGCTCACCCCGCTGCGGTCCGCCAACTCGCCCAGGGACCAGCCGTGTTCGGCCCGCAACGCGGCCAGGCGTGCGCCCAGCCGGGCGTCGACGGGATCCACCTCGTCGCTTCTCATGCGCGGGACGCTATCCCGGATGTGAGACGTCGGTGTTACGGGAGGCTCACACCCCGGCCGCCGCGGCGAGCGCGTCCAGGACGGGCCGGATGAGGGGGTGCTCCTCGGCTCCTCTGCGGACTGCGGCGAAGACCCGGCGGGTGGGGGGCGTGCCGTCGACGGGGCGGACCACCACCCCGGTGAGGTCCATGCCGCGCAGCGCCGAGCGCGGCACCAGGGCGACGCCCGCGTCGGCCGAGGCGAGGGCGACGACCGCGCGGAAGTCGTCCGAGGAGTGCTCCATGCGCGGCTGGAAACCGGCGTTCTCGCAGGCCAGTATCACCACGTCGTGGCAGGGGTTGCCGGGGTAGGGGCCGATCCACGCGTCCTTGGCCAGTTCGGCGAGGGGCACCTCCGCCGCGTCGGCCAGGCGGTGGGTGACCGGTACGACCGCGTCGAAGGGCTCCGAGTACAGCGGCACGTGGGCCAGCCGCGGGTCGTCGGCGGGCGGGGCCCCGCGGTACTCGACAGCGACCGCGACATCGACCTGCCGGTCCAGCACCATCGGCAGGCTCGCGTCACCCTCGGCGTCCTGGACGCGGATGCGGATGCCGGGCGCCGACCGGGCGAGACCGGCCACGGCGGGCGCGACGACCAGGGCGATGCCGGTGGCGAAGGAGGCGACCGTGACGGTGCCGGCCGAGCCCGAGCTGTACGCGGCCAGCTCGGCCTCGGCCCGCTCCAGCTGGGCGAGGACCGCGTTGGTGTGGTTGAGCAGGATCTCACCGGCCGGGGTGAGCCGAACGCCCTTGGCGCCGCGCTCGACGAGCCGGTGGCCGGTCTCCTGCTCCAGGGCGGCGAGCTGCTGGGAGACGGCCGACGGGGTGAGGTACAGCGCGGCGGCAGCCGCCGTCACCGTACGGTGGTCGGCCACCGCCCGGAGGATGTGGAGCCGCCGCGCTTCGATCATGCGATCGATTGTCTCAAACGCGTCCCTCAGGCCTGCTCGGAGTCCAGCTGGGCCCGGGCCGCCACGAACGCGTCGACCGCGCGATGGACGTCGTCCGTGGAGTGCGCGGCCGACAGCTGCACGCGGATGCGGGCCTGGCCCTGCGGCACCACCGGGTACGAGAAGCCGATGACGTAGACGCCGCGCTCCAGCAGCAGCTCCGCCATGCGGCCGGCGACCGCCGCGTCGCCGATCATCACGGGGGCGATGGCGTGGTCGCCGGGGAGGACGTCGAAGCCCTCCTCGGTCATCCGGCCGCGGAAGAGGGCGGTGTTCTCGGCCAGCCGGACGCGCAGGTCGTCCGCGGACTCCAGCAGGTCCAGGACCTTGAGGGAGGCGGCCGCGATCACCGGGGCGAGGGTGTTGGAGAAGAGGTAGGGCCGCGAGCGCTGGCGCAGCAGGGCGACGATCTCGGCGCGGGCGGCGACGTAGCCGCCGGAGGCGCCGCCGAGGGCCTTGCCGAGGGTGCCGGTGATGATGTCGACACGGTCCATGACGCCGTGCAGCTCGGGTGTGCCGCGCCCGCCGGGGCCGACGAAGCCGACCGCGTGGGAGTCGTCGACCATGACCATCGCGTCGTAGCGGTCGGCGAGGTCGCAGATCTCGCGCAGCGGGGCGACGTAGCCGTCCATGGAGAAGACGCCGTCGGTGACGATCAGGCGGCGGCGCGCGTCGGACGCCTCCTTCAGGCGGGCCTCCAGCTCGGCGAGGTCGCGGTTGGCGTAGCGCAGGCGGCGGGCCTTGGACAGGCGGATGCCGTCGATGATCGACGCGTGGTTGAGGGCGTCGGAGATGACCGCGTCCTCCGGGCCGAGCAGGGTCTCGAACACGCCGCCGTTGGCGTCGAAGCAGGAGGAGTAGAGGATCGTGTCCTCCTGGCCGAGGAACGCCGAGAGCCTGGCCTCGAGTTCCTTGTGCACTTCCTGGGTGCCGCAGATGAAGCGGACGGAGGCCATGCCGTAGCCCCAGCGGTCCAGGGCCTCGTGGGCGGCGGCGACGACCTCGGGGTGGTCGGCGAGACCGAGGTAGTTGTTGGCGCAGAAGTTGAGGACCTCGCCGGGACGGCCGCCCGCGGTGACGTTCACCGTCGCGGACTGCGGGGTGCCGATGACGCGCTCGGGCTTGTGCAGTCCGGCGGCGCGGATCTCGTCGAGGGTGGCGCGCAGGTCGTCGCGCACGGAGTCGAACATCGGGAAAGCTCCTAAGGTGCTCGCGGAGTCGGGGGGTTACGCGGTCCAGTCGAGGATGACCTTGCCGCCGCGGCCGCTCGCCGCGTCCTCGAACGCCGCCTCGAAGTCGCGGTGGCCGTAGCGGCCGGTGATGACGGGCGCCAGGTCCAGGCCCGCTTCGAGCAGGACGGACATGGCGTACCAGGTCTCGAACATCTCACGGCCGTAGATGCCCTTGATGGTGATCATCGAGGTCACGACGCGGGCCCAGTCGACGGGGAACTCCTGGGCGGGCAGGCCGAGCATCGCGATCCGGCCGCCGTGCGTCATGTTGGCGATCATGTCGCGCATGGCCTCGGGGCGGCCGGACATCTCCAGGCCGATGTCGAAGCCTTCGCGCAGTCCGAGCGTGCGCTGCCCGTCGGCGATGGTGGAGCCGGAGACATTGAGCGCGAGGCTGACGCCGATCTTGCGGGCGAGTTCCAGCCGCTCCTCGCTGACGTCGGTGATCACGACGTTGCGGGCACCCGCGTGCTTGGCGACTGCGGCGGCCATGAGACCGATGGGGCCCGCGCCGGTGACCAGGACGTCCTCGCCGACGAGCGGGAAGGACAGGGCGGTGTGCACGGCGTTGCCGAAGGGGTCGAAGATGGCGGCCACATCGAGGTCGACGGGCACCCGGTGCACCCAGACGTTGCCGGCGGGCAGTGCCACGTACTCGGCGAACGCGCCGTCCCGCCCGACTCCGAGCCCGACGGTGGCCCGGCACAGGTGGCGGCGGCCGGCCAGGCAGTTGCGGCACTTGCCGCACACCAGATGGCCCTCGCCGCTGACCCGGTCGCCGACGGAGATGTCGGTGACGTCGCGGCCGGTCTCGACGACCTCGCCGACGAACTCGTGGCCGACCACGAGCGGGGTGCTGATCGCCTGCTGGGCCCAGCCGTCCCAGGCCCGGATGTGCAGGTCGGTGCCGCAGATGCCGGTGCGCAGCACCTTGATGAGCACGTCGGTGGGCCCGACGGTGGGCTCGGGGACGTCCGCGAGCCACAGCCCGGGTTCCGCCTTCTGCTTGACCAGCGCCTTCACCGCTACGGCTCCTGTGCGTGAGTCCCGGCTCCGGGCATGCCGAAGGAACCCCTGGACCGGGATGGGAGTGGGATCGCAGTGCAATCTGCCGTACGGCGGCCACGCCGGTCCATCGAGGATTTCTTAAGCGCCGCGTCAGCTTTGCTTCACGCCCTCGGGAAGGCCGTGGGAGGCCCGGGCCTCAGTAGGGCGGCAGGCCGTCCCGGCTCTCCAGCTCCACCACGAGGCGCGCGGCGTGTTCCTTGATCGTCGTCAGACCCGGCTTCCCCCACGGCCGGGGCGCGACGTCCGCGACGCTGACGGTGCCCAGCACCAGGCCGGTGCCGTCGATGAGCGGTGCGCCGAGGTAGGAGCGGATGCCGAACTCGTCGACCACCGGATTGCCCGCGAACCGCGGATAGTCGCCGACGTCCTCCAGGGCGAGGGCCTTGCGGCGTGCCACCACATGGGGGCAGAAACCGTGGTCACGGGGCAGGGCACGGCCCAGGCGCGGGCTGGTGCCGTCGCTGCGCACCACCGGAGCGACCGCCGGCACGTACAGGCCCGCGAAGAACTGCCCCTGCACGTCGGGCAGGTTGACCATGGCGTACGGCGCCCCGGTGAGGTCGGCGAGGCGGTGCGCGAAGGCGTCGAGGATGGGATCGGGGCGCCCCCCCCAGGCCCAGTCGGCGCAGTCGGCGGGTGCGGGCGGGGGCCTCCTGGTCCTCGGGTGTGAGCAGCAGACGACCGGCCGGGCGCGGCGGGTCGTAGGTCATGGGCATGCTCCTGAGCTATGGACTTGCGTCATATAGGGGCTCCGTGGCGGGTGTGAGGGGGTCACATGTGGGCGCCATACCCCGTCGCCGGGGCCGGCGTGTGGGCGATGAGATGGCGCACCAGGGTCAGCAGGGTCTGGACCCCGGAGCTGGAGATCCGTGCGTCACAGCACACGACGGGGACGTCCGCTGACAGGTCCAGGGCACCGCGCACCTCCTCGGGGTCGTAGCGGTAGGCGCCGTCGAACTCGTTGACGGCGACGATGAAGCCGAGGCCGCGCTGCTCGAAGAAGTCGACGGCCGCGAAGCACTCCTGGAGTCGGCGGGTGTCGGCAAGGATGACCGCGCCGAGCGCGCCCTCGCACAACTCGTCCCACATGAACCAGAATCGCTCCTGCCCGGGTGTGCCGAACAGGTACAGCACGTGCCGCGGGTCGAGGGTGATGCGGCCGAAGTCCATGGCCACGGTCGTCTCGACCTTGTTCTCGATGCCGTCGAGGTTGTCTGTCGCGGCACTGACGGTGGTGAGCAGTTCCTCCGTGCTGAGCGGCGCGATCTCGCTGACCGCGCCGACGAAGGTCGTCTTGCCCACCCCGAACCCGCCGGCCACCAGGATCTTGAGCGCGGTGGGGAACGGGTCGGCGCCTGGGCCCGGTTCGTCGGTGTAGTCAGAGCTGTCGTCGTAGTCCATCGAGCACTGCCTCCAGAAGGGCCCGGTCCGTCGGGTTGTGGTGGAACGCGGGGGGCTTGGTCGTCAACGCCCCGCAGTCGACGAGGTCCGCCAGCAGCACCTTGGTGACGGCCACCGGCAGTTTGAGGTGGGCGGCGACCTCGGCGACGGCGACGGGCACCCGGCACCGCTCGATCGCTTCCGCGTGTTCGGGGCCGAGGTAGCCGAGGGGGGCCGCCCCGGTGGCCATCACCTGCGACATGAGGTCGAGCGCGACGGTCGGACGGGTGCGGCCGTCGCTGACCGTGAACGGCCGTACCAGCCGCCCGGCCGCGTCGTCGAGCCAGGGCCCGTCACCGGCCGCCGTCACGCTCAAGGCCTCATCGCCGGGGATTCGACGGACTGCCGGGGAGCGGTCACCAGGTAGGGCCGGACACTCTTGACCAGCATCGCCATCTCGTAGCCCAGCACGGCCGCGTCGGCCTCGCGGCCCGCGAGGACGGCGAGGCAGGTGCCGGAGCCGGCGGTGGTGACGAACAGCAGGGTCGAGGCGAGTTCGACGACGACCTGCCGCACATCGCCGCCGTCGCCGAAGCGGACACCGGCGCTGCGGCCGAGGGAGTACAGGCCGGAGGCCAGCGCCGCCATGTGGTCGGCGCTGTCCGGGTCGAGACCGTGCACGGACTTCACGAGTCCGTCGCAGGACAGGAGCACGGCGGCGGTCGTGTGCGGTACGCGCTGCACGAGGCCGCTCATCAGCCAGTCGAGATCGGAAACATGGGCGGTCGGCGCATCGCTCGCCATGGTGGATCGACTCCTTGGGGTACGAAGGTCTGAGGGAGCACTGGGGGTGGGAAGGGGGGTGGTCATCCGGCGGGTGCGCTCCCGTCCTGCCGGGTGGTGGTCGTGCGGTGGTCGTAACGGGACCCGGGCGTCGGCCTGTTCGAGGGGGACGGCTCCTGCGGGAGCGCCTCGAGGTGGACGGGCCGGAGGTGCGTCGACTCCCGGTGGACGGACCCGCCGGGCGCGGGACCCGTGGGAGCGGCGCCTGTGGCGGCGGAGTCCCTGTGCGTGGAGTACATGGGGGACGACTCCGTGTGGTCGGCCTCCAGGTTCTGCTGTGCCTCCGCGAGGCTGATACCGCGTTGGAAGGCCGCCATCAGACCGGGGTCGTGCCCCACGAGGTACTCGGAGTCCTGACGGGGCGTCGGGCCGTCGCGCAACTGGGGTGCGATGTGCTCCTGGGCGCGGCGACGGGGCAGGTGGGGCTTGCCCATGGTGCCGCGCACGGAGCCGTTGCGGGGGGTGGGCAGTTCGGTGACGTTCTCGGCGAGGGCGCGCCGGTCGTCGGGACTGAGCCCGGGCCGTGCCTCGGCGGGGGTCGGACGTTCCCGGCGGGCCCCGCGCATGGGCAGGGGCGCGGGCCGGCCTCCCGGCGCGCTCCCGCCCGGGGCCGACTCGGCCTCCGGTGCGTGTCCGCGTGGTGCCCGGGGCGGGGCCGGGGTCGGCGTCCCCGCTCCGGAGACGGGCAACGGTACGGAGGAGAGCCCGGATTCAGCACCGTCGGCCGAGGTTCGCCCTCGGGAGGCGGCAAGGGCACCCGGCCCGGTCCCGGCATCAGCGGCCCCCTGCCCGGCCCGCCCCGGCGGCGAGCCGCCGGGGCCGGCGCACGGAGCGGGCAGGGCGCGCGGCTGCGTCCTCACCGGCAGAGACGGCGCCCGCATCCGAGTCGCACGGCAAACC
>NZ_JAKEIO010000091.1 GCF_021474405.1 [Streptosporangium] indianense | reverse complement strand
CCCCACCCGAGCGGCGAGCGGCCCCCGGAGATCCCGCCCGGTCTGCTGCCCGCCCACGTCGCCGTGGTCATGGACGGCAACGGCCGTTGGGCCCAGCAGCGCGGCCTGCCCCGGCACGCGGGCCACCGAGCCGGTGCCACGGCCGTGCGCGAGGTGGTCCACGGCGCCCTGGACATCGGTCTGCGCCATCTGACGCTGTACACCTTCTCCACCGAGAACTGGCAGCGTGACCCGGAGGAGGTCGACGCGATCCTCGACCTGCTGCGCGGCGAACTGGCCGAGAACCCCTTCCGTGACCTCGACGTCCGGCTGCGCTGGCACGGCCGCGCCGGCCGTCTGCCCCCCGACCTCGTGGACCTGCTCCACCTGCGGGAGCGCACCACCCGCGCCCGCACCGGCCTGACGCTGACGATGTGCATCGACTACGGCGGCCGGGACGAGCTCACCCGCACCGCCGCCGCCCTGGCGGCCCGGGCCCGGGCCGGCCGGCTGGAGCCCGGCCTGATCGACGAGGACGACTTCGCCCGGCACCTGCCGCGCCCGGACATGCCCGACGTGGACCTGCTGTGGCGCACCGGCGGCGAACAGCGGACCTCCAACTTCCTGCCCTGGCACGCGGCCTACGCCGAACTGCACTTCACCCCCGGTCTGTGGCCGGACGCCGACCGCCGGGACCTCTGGCAGGCGGTCACCGCCTACACCCGGCGCCAGCGCCACCACGGCGCCACTCCGGCACGGTCGGGCGAGCCCGCCGGGGCCGACGGGCCGTCAGCGGCCCACTGTGTGACGGCCCCTGCCGCGGGCTCGGGCGACTGAACCGGGTGTCCCGCCGCAGCGGGACACCGCGCCTCTGCCCGACGGCGCCCACATACTGGGCGCGCGGGCCGGGCGGCCGGCCCGCTCGTGCATGATCGGTACGAGCCCCTCGACCGCGTGCGACTCGGCGGGGAGGCGACACACCGAGCCTTGTGAGGAGATGGCGTTGTCCATCTGGGAAGCACTGGCGGTCTTCGCAGCCGGCACGGCAGCGGGCACGATCAACACCATCGTGGGCTCCGGCACCCTGAT
The DNA here is from genome assembly GCF_021474405.1 of [Streptosporangium] indianense. GTDB lineage: Bacteria > Actinomycetota > Actinomycetes > Streptomycetales > Streptomycetaceae > Streptomyces > Streptomyces indiaensis. The sequence goes on along the minus strand of NZ_JAKEIO010000091.1, from coordinate 30,112 downwards.
CACCTTCCCGGTGCTGCTCGCCATCGGGCTGCCGCCGGTCACCGCCAACGTCTCCAACGCCCTCGGCCTCGTCCCCGGCTCCATCAGCGGGGCCATCGGCTACCGGGCCGAACTGCGCGGACAGGGCCGCCGCGCGCTCGTCCTCGGTCTGATCGCTCTCGTCGGCGGGCTCGGCGGCGCCGTCCTGCTGCTCGCGCTGCCCTCCGAGGCGTTCGACACGTTCGTGCCGGTGCTGATCGCCCTCGCGCTGGTCCTCGTCCTGCTCCAGCCCCGCCTCGCCGAGGTCGTACGGCGTCGCCGCGAGGACAACGGCACCACCGGCCGACCGCACGGCGGACCCGTGCTCCTGGTGGGACTGCTCCTGGCGAGTGTGTACGGCGGCTACTTCGGCGCCGCCCAGGGAGTGCTGTACCTCTCCCTGATGGGCCTGTTCCTCGATGAGGACCTGCAACGCGTCAACGCCGTCAAGAACATCCTCGGCGCCGTCGTCAACGGCGTCGCCGCCTGCTTCTTCCTCTTCGTCGCCGAGTTCGACTGGACGGCCGTCCTGCTGATCGCCGTGGGCTCCGCCCTCGGCGGTCAGATCGGCGCCAAGGTCGGCAGACGCCTCCCGCCCACGGCACTGCGCGCGGTCATCGTCACCGTCGGCGTCATCGCGATCGCCCAGCTCCTGCTGCGGTGAGATGTCTCCACAGGCCGTCGAGGCCCGGCGGATCGCCGAACGGCTCGGGACGACGCGTGGCGGCCGAGCAGGACGCCGCCGGCAAGCAAGAGGGCCGTCGCACGGGAACGCGCGGGTCCGGTCGATGACAGCCGGTCAGCGATGTCCCATATCACCGTGGCACGAGGTATGGACCGAAAGTCACCATCCGACAGATACCTTCCGCTGCGTCGCTAGCCTGGGCCGATGCCCACCCACGCTTCGCCCGCGTCCCTGCTGTCCGCCCTGAGGCCCCGGACCCAAGAGCGCCTCTACGACTTCTACAAGGAGCTACGGAGCGCAGACGACCTCGTCTGGGACCCCCGCCTGGATGCATGGATCGCGACCAGCCATGCAGTGGTCAGCAGCGCCGCCGGCGACCCGCGGTTCTCCTCGGTGCGCTACCCCGACATCGAGGCCGTCTCCGAGGAACTACGGCCGCTGGCCCGGGTCCTGAGCCGGCAGATGCTCTACAGCGACGCCCCCGACCACTCCCGGCTGCGTGCCCTGCTCAGCAGAGCCTTCACCCCCCGGGCGGTAGCGACGCTCCGCGACCGGATCTCCGGAGCTGTCGAGCAGATCATCACCCGTGCGGCGCCGACCGGGCGGCTGGACATCGTCGCGGACCTCGCCCGCCCCCTGCCCCTGACCATCATCTGCGACCTCCTCGATGTGCCGGAACAGGACCGACCCGCCTTGTCTTCCTGGTCCGACCCGATCGCCGCGGCCATCGGCAGTTCCAGGCTCGACGCCGACGACAGCCGTGCCGCCTCGCAGAGCATGGCACGCATGCTCGCCTACCTCCGGGAACTCCTCACCTGCCAGGACTCCCCGCCCGCACCCCACACCCTGCGCGCACTGTTGACCACGCGGGCCGAGGGTGCCGACCAGGACGTTGACGAACTCCTCGCCAACTGCGCCCTGCTTCTGATCGCCGGCCATGAGACCACCACCCACTTCATCGGCAACGCCGCTCTCGCCCTGCTGCGCCACCCCCAGGCAGCCGACCAACTGCGCCGGCGGACCGACCTGATCCCCGCTGCGGTCGAGGAACTCCTGCGCTACGACAGCCCGGTGCAGCTGATGCTGCGCCGGGCGCGGCACGACCTGGACCTGGCGGGTCGCTCCATCGCCGCCGGGCAGGTGGTGCTCCTGGTGTGCGGTGCCGCCAACCGGGATCCGGCCGCTTTCCCCGATCCGGACGTGCTGGACTTCCAACGGCCTGGCGGGCGGCACGTCGCCTTCGGATACGGGCCGCACTTTTGCCTCGGCGCGGCGCTGGCCCGGCTGGAGGGCGCTGTCGTCCTGGAAGCACTCCTCACCCGGCTTCCCGGCCTGAGGCTCGACGGCATCGCGCCTCGGTGGCAGCGCAGCCTCAACTTCCGCGGGCTCACCGGCCTGAACGTTGCCTTCACCCCCGTCTTCGGGTGATCACGGCAGCACCGCGCAAGCCGGGCTGATCGATGGCCCCTTGAGCGACTCATGGTCTCGACGTGGCGGCGCCGCCTGGGGCACCGGCTGGTGTCGTCGGCGGGCGACAGCCGTGGGTTCGACGGTGGCAAGCTGGTCAACGGGCGCAAGCGGTAGGTCGTGGGCGAGGCCCCGGGCGTGCTGCTGGATGGTCACGAGCACGGCTGTCGGCGACCGCGCCGCCGCCCAGGTCCTCTGGCGCGGGTGGCGATGCGCGCCACTGCCTCGTCCTCGGGTGCGCCGGCGAGCGGTGGCTCGGGCCTGTGCCGGTCTTGGTACGCAGCAGCGGTCCGGAGAGATCGCGAAGGTCTCCGTGTGCCAGGGCTGCAGCCCGCCGGCCCGCCAGGTCCGCAGCACCTCCAGACCCGGCGTGGTTGTCCGCCGTTCGGCCCACCCTGCGACTCCAGTCGCTCGCCCTCCGAAACGAACCACGACTGACGTGGCGAGACGTGAACTCAAGACCGGATCACCAGGTGACCTGGACCACCGACCTGACCGTGCCGCTGGAGCGCGGCGGATCTTCACCGTCTGCGGCCTACGCGCGATGCCCGCACCCCTGGCGAGACGTTTCCGCAGGTCAAAGGCGCGCGCAGTGGGGCGGGTGGGACTCGAACCCACGGCCGACGAATTATGAGTCCTTTTGCCTACCGCCCCCATCTCGACGCAGCTAGATTGCGGAACACCGTCAGGGTAAGAGGGTGGCGATCACCTAGGGTTCGCCGACATCCGGTGAGGGTGCTTTCGTACAAACCAACCGCGTGCGAGCGGTCGCCGACGGTCTGGTAGGCATAGGCAAGATTGTTCTGCGAAATCAGTGTGCGGGGATTCTCATCGCCCAGGAGGCGCCTGCAGGCATTGACCACTTCTTCGTATAGCTCGATCGCCCGCTCCATGGCCCCGGCAGATTCACAGGCACTGGCAAGGTTGTTGCGCGAGGCTAGGGTGTCAGGGTGGTCGTTGCCCAGGATGCGAACACGCTCAGCAAGCGTCTGCTCATGCAGACGAATCGCCCGCTCCAGATCGCCTGACCGCGCAAAGGTCACAGCAAGGTTGTCGCGGGAAGCCAGGGTATGTGGGTGGTCGTTGCCCAGGATACGAACACGCTCAGCAAGCGTCTGCTCATACAGATCAACGGCCCGTTCCAGATTCCCTGCAGCCTGGAGCGCATTAGCGAGGTGGTTCCTCGAAGCGAGGGTGTCGGGGTGGTCGTTGCCCAGGATACGAACACGCTCACTGAGGGCCTGTTCGTACAGCTGAATCGCCCTCTGCAGATGACCCGCAGACTGGTAGGCGTAGGCCAGGTTGTTCCGAAGGCTCATGGTATGGCGATGGTTGCTCCCCAGCGCCACGATGCTGTCGCTGAGGGTCTCTTCGTACAGCGGAATGGCCCGCTGCAGGTCCCCCGTCGATTCATAGGCACCGGCGAGATCGCTGCGCGAGGCCAGGGTATCGGGGTGGTCGTTGCCAAGGAGACGACGGCGCTCACTAAGGGTCCGTTCGAACAGGGGAATCGCCCTCTGCAGGTCTCCAGCCGATTCATAAGCACCGGCAAGATCGCTCCGCGAAGCCAGGGTATCGGGGTGGTCGTTGCCGAGATTCAGCTCATAGGTGGCAAGGGCGCGCTGGAGCCGGGGCATGGCGCGGTACACCGCGCCCTGCTCGAGAAGGAACCGTCCCGTCTCATAGAGGATTCGAGCGGTCTCGACGGTGTCAGGTGTGACATGACTGGTGAGGGCGTCGGTGTGCGGTAGCAGTACACGCCAGATGCCCCAAGTCGAAGGGCTTGCAGGGTCGGTAGGGAGGGCTGCAGTGAGGGCGCTGGTGGCGAAGGCGCGGGATTCGGTGATTGCATCGGGATGACGGTGGGGGTCACACAGATCGGGTGTACGGGTGACGGCCTGCACCAATCGGTGCACCGCGATGCTGTCTTGGTCGAGCGTGAGCATGCTGTGGGCACTAAGCCGCCCTAGCGCACGCAGCAGCGCCGGAAGTTCGGCAAGGCTTTTCAGCAAGGTACGGGGGATATGGGTGGGGGCGTACCAGGCGAGGGCGCGCAGGATCTGTCCGGTGAGGGGATCGTCGGCGAGCCGGTCCAACGTGAGGTGCCAGATACGAGCGATGGTGCGCTCCGCGTCGCCGCCTTCTGCGCTGGCCGCGTATAACTCGGCTGGGTAGCTGGCCAGAAGACCCAAGTAGTCTCGGGGGGTGATACTGGTCTCGGCGCAGAATGCGGCGGCCTGTTCAATCGCCAATGGCAGAAGACCCAACTCCTCGCATACCAAACCCGCCCCATCGGTACTGGCGTTGGGCTGGCCGTAGGTAAGGATGCGGACGAACAGCTCAATGGCTTCGCCCTGTTCCAAAACGTCAAGCTGGACGGGGGTAGCAATGCCATGCCAGCCGGTAGCACGACGGCTGGTGATCATGACGGCACCGGTACCGGCGCGGGCGAGGTATGGCTGAATATCGGCGGGTTCAGTGACGTTGTCTAGGACCAGCAGCCACCCCTGGTGCGTTGCTAGCCACTGCACCGCGCGTTCGGCCAATGCTTCGAAGGGCAGCACGCCAGTGAGGGCAGGTTGTAGGGCCATCGCCAGGGCGGCCAGCCCGGCGTCAAGGGCAGAAGGGGTATCGGCGGTGATCCACCACACCGGGTTGCGCTCCCCTGAGCGGCTAGCGGCCCAATGCGCCGCCAGCGTCGATTTTCCGACCCCGCCCAAGCCGTGCACCGCCTGCGCCGCCCCGCCCTCACCGTCAAGCGCCCGGTCCATGAGGACGAGTTCCCGCTCCCGGCCAACGAACATTCCCAGCCGCTTCGGCAGGTTCGTCAAATTCGGCGGGCACATCACCTCGGTAACCGGCATGAACGCCTCGGCAGGCAACACCGCGGCGTGCTGGATTTGATACTGCACTGCAACAGCGCCATCGCCGGTCACCACCTGGCCGACATCGCCACCCGCAGCGACCGACCCCTGCCCGGATGCGGTCACGGACGCCTTCGATGTGCCCTCCAATGAGGCCTCCCCTGCGGGGTTCAAGTCTGTGTCGGCTCGGTGGACTCATGAGGTACCAGGCTCTGTGCTGACGTCGCCCGTAATGGCGTTGCCGATGCCGCTACCTGCAGCGACCGCTCGGTCCCCGGATGCCTTCACCGTACGGCCCGACGCCGTGGGGGAAGGCGGTTGCGGCAAGGGAGCAGCCCCGGCCAGCGTGCCATGCGCTTGGTCGCCGGTGACCGCATTGCTGATGCTCCCGCCCGCGGCGACAGATCGGCTGCCGGTGGCTCTCGTCACCGACCTGGCGTCCGTCTGCGTAGGCGGATACGAGACCAGCGCGTACACCGACGCCCCGAGTCCCAACAGCGAGATGATCGCTCCCGCAATGCCCGCCAACTGACCGGCCGTGTTCAGGTCCCCGAGCACCGCGACTGTAATCAGCCCTGCTGCGACCGCAGCCCCGGCGATGACCCCACTCCATGCCAATGCTCTCAATCGCCCAGTCATGCCACTATCGTCCTCCTTTGTGTGAATATTCGGAAGCAATCAACGCCGATACCACGACGCCCTCACACACAAACCTCTGCGCCCTCTGCCCCCGATCTCGCAGATGAAGTGGCTCAAGGCTCTGGAAGTTGGGCTCAGTCGAGTTGTTCGTTCGGTCGGGGAGAACCTGCTCAAGAGATGGTCTGCGCTGCATTTGAGTCTGGCCCGGCACTCAAGTAGGAAAGCGATGTTGACCACTGTCACTCCGCTCGCGATGCCGGTGATCGGCATCACCAACGTTGGCGTCCTGGGCGACGTGCCACTCCCCGAAGGGCCGCGACGAGCACTACGTAGGGTGTCAAGTTCGCGCTGTCACGCCGGTGTCTCAGGTGCCGCGGAAGCCGTCGGAGCTGAGGCCGGGGACTCCGCATCTTCGGCATTCACCGCGTCCGGCGCCACATTGCTTCCAGGCACCTCCCCTGGGGACACTCGTCGCACGGTGTACTCAGCAGGGATGTGCGACTCAGGGGCGCGGCCCACCTCGGCGCGCGCCCGGTGGGCGTTTTTTATCTCCGAGGTCAGATCCGCGGCCGTCACAACTCCGGACTTGCCTCCCCGCCGTGCCGCGGTGGCCGCGGCACCGGTGATGATGTTGACCAGGTCGCCGCCAGCAAGACCAGCGGATTCCTGGGCGAGGGCCTCTATGTTGAGACCGGGCTCGACGGGCAGGGCGTCAGGCAGCAGCTGCTCCCATAGCCGGTACAGCGTCTCAGGGTCTGGCAGCTCGAACTTCACATGGGTGATTATCCGGCGCACGAACGCCGCGTCATAATTCCGCGGGAAGTTCGTTGTGAACACGACCAGCCCGTCGAACCGGTCGAGCTGATGGAGCATTACTGCCCGCGAGACATTGACGGCGTGGTCGGCGCTCTGGGAGACCCTGCTGAGCCGGCTGCCGAGGATGGAGTCTGCCTCGTCAAACACGAGCACTGCACCGTGTTCACGAGCTTCCTCGAAGCAGCGGACGATGTTCTTGGGCGTATCGCCCACGTACTTGGACTCGATTTGCGCGTAGTCGACGTTGATGACCGGCTGGCCGAGCCGGTGGGCCAGCGCCTCCGCGCACAGGGACTTCCCGGTGCCGGACGGCCCGTAGAGATTCAGCGCGGTGCCGCGGCGGTAGGGGTCGATCGAGCGCAGGTTCCAGGTGTCGTAGAGCAGCGTGTGGTGCGCCACGAGATCCAGAGCCAGTTCGACGCGCTGCCGCACAGCGTCCGGCAAAATCACCTCGGCGAGGGAGCGTCGTGGCTGCTCAGGGACAAACTGCGGCGGCGTGTTGCCGTTTCCGTCGCGCTGAGCGCCGCCGGACGACCGCGGGGCACCGGTGGGATCGGCCGGGGGCCCGGAGTCATGCCTCTCTTGGGTACGCGCGTCAGAGCGCGCGGTCTTACCGTCCGCTTCTGTGATGCGTGGCCAACCGCCAGGCACGATAGTTCCCCTCCTTGTTCTACTTCTCCATGCGTCGTCCGAGCCCCGCGCCGGCTCAGCCGACGGTCCAGGTCCTGACTGTTTCGCCTGTACGAGCCTGCAACAACTCGTTCCGTATGTCGGCGGGGAGCCCGCGCCAGGGGATCCGCATGGTGACCTCCGTCGATTCGCCGTTCCGGTAGTCGCAAACGAGCACCACCGCGATCAGATGTCGGCGGCCAGCGTCCGCTTCCTGCCGAAACGTGCAGGTTACGTTGCCAGCCAGCTCGCCGATCCGGTCACGCAGTTCGCTGTCACGACCCTGGAGAGCGGGCCGAATGCGCTCTTGCGGCACGCCGAGCCGACGGGACCAGGGTGTAGCGAGTCCGTCGGCAACCACGTCGCCCAGCTTTGGCAGCGGTCGGTCCGCCAGCCGCCGCGCCGCGAGCAGCGCCAGCACCGCTGCCCCCGCGACAAGGGGGGGCCACATCCAACCGTTCACCTTTGATTTTCCTTCCACCATCTCCACCGATGCCACCGATCCCGACTTTTCCACGGTGCCGTCCCTGCTTCTTCTATTTCTTCTATGCCGACGTGTGCTCTCCGTACCGTGGGCTTCAGCTGGCGTTCCTTGACGGGCGTGGTGTATGGCGCCAAAGTCGCTTCCTCCCTCCCGCTCCCGCCGGGGCGCGAGCGGCTCCGACACACAGGGCGGTCACTCCTCATCTTCCATTTTCATGTCCATGACCTCCTTGTCCCGGATCTGAGTGAGGTCGAAGGTGATGGTGTTCTCGTTCTGTTGCACCCACCGCTCAACCACCTCCGGAGGCAAATCCTTGAGGGCAACGTTGCGCTTCTCCTGTAGCTCAATGACCTCGTGGTCCTCCTGAGGGCTGAGCGACGCGATGATCCACGAAGTAGTGCTGACGATCCATCGGTTGTCTACGTCGCGGGTGAACTCCACCATCTGCGCCACCAGCCGGGTGCGTAGCGCGCGCCAGGCGTCGCGAATCGTCCTGCGCACATCGGCTATGACGCCGTGCATGGACGTGAACGCGTGGCGGGCGTAGGGGGCCAGGAAGGGGAGATGCTTGTCCACCCAAGGGAGGAACATGCCCTGGGCCCAGTTGAGGATTCGGTCCCAAAACCGGACCACTACGGCGGTTGCCGCGCCAATCCCGATGAGGAGGAGAAACGGGAGCGGCATCAGGCCCTCCTGGGAAACAGCTGGAACTGGACCGGTTCGACGCCATTGAGGAGTTCCATGCGGACGTCCTCGGGGAGCCGCTCGTACCCGACGTTCTGACTGATCTCAGTCTCCCGCAGGTCACCAGGGCTGTACCCGTGCACCAGACGGACCGTGCGCCGGGGCATGTCACGGTCATCCTCATGGCCTCGATAGACGACCACGATCCGCACGAGAAAGCGCGACAGCCTGTCCGCCACCTGCGGGTCCAGCGGGGGCAGCCCATCGGTCAGCGCCGGGTTGTCGGCCTTCTCGCACATGGCGACGACGGCGCGGTAAACCTCGACTTCGGGGAGACCGAGCAGTTTGGACATGTTGCGGGCCACCAGGCCGTAGACCGTTTGAGTCTCAGCCAGTTCGCCGTCCCTCATGCTTCGCTGGGCATGGTCGGTCAGTTTCAGTAGCTTACGGAGGAGCCCCAACGCCAGTTCGCGCAGAACGGGGTTGGGCCAGTGGTCCGCAGATCCGCGCTCCACCAGACGCACGACGTTGGTGAGGGTGTCGCGGACGTCGTCAAGAGACGGTGCAGGGTCGGTCTTGCTCACGCCGTGCCTCCCGTGACGCGGCATGACGGAGTGCGCCCTGATGAGGAGGGCAGACGGCCGTCGCGCTGCGAAGAGATTTGGTCAACTGGGTTGATCGAGGCCGAAATTACCTCGCGATGAGGTGAGTAAAGTCCTCAGATGAGGCAATCTCGTACAAATTCATATGGCCACGCCGACTGATGTCGCAGGCAGCCCGAGCGGCTGGCGGCGCAATCCTCGACGACGCGCAGGCCCACCGTGGTGCGCATCCCGCTGCGGACTGGCCCCAGAGCCGGCCACCGGCAAGCCGGCCTTCGTCGCCTGGTGTCGGCGACCGATTGCTGCCCCCTGGAGAGTGGAACTGATGTCGGCACGCACTGCAGCCGGTTGCGCTACCGTCTGTTGCACGTCCACTGCATCCGGTCGACGACTGACCGATGATGAGCTCGCGGTTCGCGGCGGCCCAGTACACGGTCTTGCCGGTCCCGGAGGTGCCGATCGCGATGGCGTCGATCGGCCGCGACTTCATGATTTCCACCCCAGCATCTCCCTCTCCATGCCGCTGGCCTGTTGTCAGCCGCACATCACCAGGGTCGGCGACCCGCGCTTGTCGCAACAGGGGTGCTATTCATGCCAGTTACTCCAGAAAACCCTTCTGGGGCCGCGGGAAAGCCCTTGATCTGGAACTGATCTGTACCGTCGACGGGCGGCTGGGCGATAGTGGCTCCATGCGACAGGCCCGGCGGACCAACACTGAACCGGTACGGCGCAGGCCACGGGTGCTTGCCGCCGTCACAGTACTGACCGCGCTTCTCGCCTCGGTGTTCGCGGTGTACGCCATCTCCTTGGGCTGGGGCGCGAGCCCGTTCTGGCCGTGGACGGACGCCTTTACCCAGCCCGTGGGCCTGTTCTTTATCGTGGTCGGCACCGTGGTCGCAGCCAACCAGGCCGACGGGCAACGGATGGGTTTGTTGCTGATCGCCATGGGCGCCGCGTCCTACGCCTGGGACCTGCAGTTCAGCGACAACCCGATCGTGTTCCGGCTCGGATTCGGGCTCTTCCACCTCAACGGCGTTGTCCTCGCTCATCTGCTGCTGGCGTTCCCCACCGGGCATCTGCGAAGCCGTATCGAACGGTTCTTGATCGGGACGCTTTATGTGACCACACCGGTCATTCAGGGCCTGCGAATCCTCAGCGAGCACTCCTTGCAGCCCCAGCTGTGGGGGGACCCGGAAGCCGACTACTCGATGTGGGCGCCGGTGGGAAGCGTTGTCGGGATCACCCTGACCGTAGCGGTGCTGATGGTCGTGCTGGCCCGGTGGCGGGCGGAGTCGCCGGCGGCCCGGCGGGCGCGTGGCGTGTACTGGTCGTCGGTCGCTGCGATCGGTGTGGTGGCGGCGTCCGGCGGTGTGATCGCTCTGCTGCGTGCGCCGGTACAGGCGCAGGGTGCGTTCCTGCTCGGCTATGCCTTCGCGATGGCGCTCCTTGGGGTCGCCGCACTCCTCGGACCGGTGCGCAGCCTCCGGGCGCACCGGCAAATGACTGTCGCGCTGGCGGGAATGCAGTCCACTCGGGATCTGCAGGCCAGACTGGCCGTGGCACTGGATGATCCCAACCTCGTCCTGGCGTACCGAAATCCGGATACTGGCGGTTACGAGGGCGTCCACGGCGACATGCCGCTCACGCAGCCCCACGAGGACGGTCGTGTTGTGACCTACATCGGCGACCCGGAGTCACCCGTCGCCGTCCTGGTCCATGACCGGTTCCTGGCGGAGTACCCGCAGAACGAGCGGCTGACGGCGGCCGGCACGGTGGCGGAGCTGGTCATCGGCCTCCAGGCCGCCGACCGGGCGCACCAGCGCGAGGTCAAGGAGCTCCAAGCCGCGCGCCTCGCGGCGGTGGAGGCCGTGGAACTGGACACGCGCCGCGCCTTCCGGATGGACCTGCACGATCGCGTACAGCATCTCGTCACCTATACGCAGGCCCAGGTCGGGGAAGCGCAGAGAGGCTGTCTGGATCCGAAGACGAGCGTGCGGCTGGCCAACATCAAGACGCGGCTGCAGGCGGTGGCCGCCGCGCTGCGCGATGTGGCCGACGGTATGTTCCCCCCCGATCTGGAAGCCGAGGGGCTGAACGTGGCCCTGATGTCGTTCGAACCGTACAGCGCCGAGGCCCCCAACCACGAGACCATGCCGACGCCCGAGATCGACATTCCAGAGGAACGTTGGCCGCTGCCCTTGGAGTTCGCTATCTACAACATCGCCACCGAGGCGATCGGAAACGCGCACAAACATGCCAAAGCCACGCGCATCTGTGTGTATATGCGTCAGATAGACCGCCACCTGCTCCTCGAGATTTCCGACGACGGTGTCGGCGGAGCCAAAGCCAAGGTTGGGCACAGCGGCTTGCATCACATGCGCGCTCGTGCGGAGGCCCGAAACGGGACCTTCGAAATCGCCGATCGCAGTGGCGGCGGCACGACAATCAAGGTGGTACTGCCATGCGAGTCATCATTGCCGAAGACGATGCACTGATGCTGGACTTGCTGGTCCTAGGCTTCGAACGTGCTGGCCATCAGGTGCTCGGTCAGGCAAGAAACGTCGAGGACCTGCTCAACCTCGTCGAGGCCACACCCGTGGACGTGGTCGTCCTGGACATGCAGATGCCAATGCGGCCATCGGGGGGCACTGCCGAGGAGGCGGGCCTCGAGGCCGCAATAAGGATTCGCCAGCGTCATCCCCGGGCCGGCATCCTCGCCTTATCCCATCACCGGAAGCCGCATCTAGTCGAACAGACCGTCGCTCTCGGTACCGGAATCGGCTACCAGCTCAAGTCACAGGTGGAGAACCTCCCCCGGCTGATAAAGATCACGGAGGAGGTCGGCCACGGCGGCGTCAAGGTCGATGACACCCTCGTGGCAGACCTTTTCGCCAGGAAGCGTGCCGCCCAAGCACTCAGTGAGCTAACCGAGCGGGAGACTGCTGTGCTGCGCCTGGTGGCCGAAGGGCTGTCCACGCACGCGATCGCCGGGCGGCTCAAATTCGCCGATACAGTGATCGAGAGCTGCCTGTCGGCGATCTACCGCAAGCTGGGTATCGAACCGGATCCGGGGATCAACAAGCGGGTCCTTGCCGTGCTGAGGTTTGTCCAAGGACATGGCCGACCGGTCGTTCCCGCACTTCAGGTACTCGAGGTGCTCAACTTGACGCCGGGTGACCTGCTGGCGATGGTCCGCTGCCTGCGCGGTGAGGCCGCACTCGGCACCCGGTTTCGCAGTGTCACAGAGACCGGCAGCGCCGTCGATCTCTTCCTCGTTCGCATCCTCCGCAACGGCGGCTCTGTCGAGCAGCTCTCCCCCGGCCAGACGGCCGAGGTGCGCCTGGCTGGCACAGGAGGAGGCGAGGTGAAACCCACGCACACGCTAGTCGCTCAGCCCCAGCGCCCCACACCATGATCGGTTAGACGGACCTCGAAGACTGTCTCGCGGGTCGTTGGCGGACGCGTCGCATGGCACAGCCGCCCCCTGATGGCGCGGTCAGTCTCTTGAGTACGGTCGTTCCCCGGCCACCGGCCAGCTGCGGCGGCAGCCCTGTGATTCAGAAGTTACCAGAACCCCAGCCGCCTGCCGCCACAACGAGCCGACACCGCCACCCACCCCTTGTGCAGTATCGAGCGGCCCGTCGCGATGCACATCCGCAATCACTCCGATGCCGTACGAGAGTGGACGAGAACAGTGGTGTCTGCACTGCTGGGACCAAGGGCCGTCTCTCTGCGAGAGTGAGAAGTCAGGCTCTGCGCAGAACCCGGTTCGCACCTGCCGCAGCTGTCGTCGCGAGGATCCATCCCAAGCTAACCAGTACGACCACCGCCCATTGCATCGCTCCGCGTGCACCGAACGCCCGCTCCTGCCCGAAGTCGATCACAGGAAGCAGCAGGTCGAGGGTGTAGACGGCCGGCTGGAAGTCCCGGGGAGTGCCTTCGCCGACGGGCGGGGGAGGCCACCGGGTGAAGAGCGCGGTACCGATCGCGAAGAACGCGGCGAGGAGCCACACTGCGCGCAGCGGCCGGTAGCCGTAGCCGACGGTAACGTCCTGCAGGACGCTCCAAGCCCGTGCCGGCCACGCAAGGGTGGAGCGCATCCGGCGCTGTTTGGCCAGCAGTATGGTGCGGGCATCGGCGTCGCGACCGTGGCGCTGGTAGTTGGCGGCCAGTTGCTCGTAGGGCTGCGGCGCGAAGCCCGTCGGATCCCGGTCGAGCCAGGGCAGCCGCTGGTGGCCGGGCAGCGTGGGGTGGGTGCTGTCGTAGAGGACGCCTTCCAGTAGCAGGGAACGGGGCCAGGTGGCCGGATCGTCCCGCAGGACGCTGACCCGGGTGTGGCTTAAGTCGACGATGCCGACTGGTGCCTCACGGGGGTTCAGCACCAGCTCGGCGGCTGTGGACCGTCGGCATACCAGCGCGTGTTCCCCGCCTGGCGCATCGAGCAGGGCGCCTTGGAAGCAGAGCCTGCCGCGTACGGTGATGTTGCTGAGGGAGATTCGACCATGCGCCGTCAATCCGTCACAGCAGTGGAATTCGGTCCCCACCTCGATGCCATTCGCCCGCAGGGCAGGCGCGGCAAGGCCGGTCAACTCCGCCCCCTCGAAGAGGACCGATCCGCCGACCCGGGCATCGGGGAGGTCCACCGTGCCCTGCGCCACGAAGCCGTCACGGCAGTTGAAGTTACCGCCGACATGAAGGCGTTCGGCCTTCAGCGCCGTGCCGGCCGGATGGTGCAGCCGGGCCCGCTTCAGCACGACGGTGCCGCGCACCGTGGTGTCCCTGAGATCGACGCACCCCCGCACGACGAGCCCCTGACCCGCTTAGATGTCGCCGCCGACCGTGGCGCAGAGCAACTGCAGCGCCGGTTCGCCTCGCCCCTCGCCCGTGCCGGTCAGGGTGCTGTCCTCAAGGTGCAGAGATCCGCCGATCGAGGCCCCGTAGAGGTTGATCCCTCCGTCGTTCGCAAAGTCGCGGTCGAGATAAAGGCCGCCGCCCACAGTGAGTTCAGGGGCCTGGAGGTAGGCTCGGTCGCCGCGGATCCGCGCGCCGCGAAAGCCAAGAGCATCCTGCACCCGGGAGCTGTTGAGATAGATCGGCCCACTGCAGTCCAGTTGAGCTGCCGAGAAGTCCTCCTCGACAGCGAGCGATTGCGCGTCGATCGCGGCCTGATCCCCAGGGGCATCCACCGTCGAGCGGTCGAGTAAGAGACGGGTGCCGACGCTCAATGAGCGCATATCCAGCGTGCCGTCGAGCGCACAGCCCACGATTTCGCACTCCTGGCCGACCCGCGCCCCCACCGCGGTCAGTCCCGGCAGGGCAGAGTCCGTCAGCTCCAGCACGCTGAACTGACCGCCGTCGAAGCAGGGCGCCTCGTCGAAGCGGCAGGCCCGTAGGCGTATCGCGCCCTGGACGACCGCCTCGGCCAGATCCAGCACGCCGGTGACATGCGCGCCGCGCAGCCTGAGCCGGGCCAGCCTCCCCCGCACAGGGCGAGGCGCGGCGACGAGCAGCCACCGCAAGACCACCGCGGACCACCAGCACGTCCTCGCACCACTCACCGCGCCGGTACGCCTCCCACATCCGTCGCTCGTGCGCCTCCCAGCCGTCTGGCGGGCTCTCGTCCGACACCTGCAGTCCCCCTCACCTCGCCGGCAGCGAAGCACCGCATTGCTACCCGACCAGCATCGAGATCACGCGTGCGAGGGACGGTCCGACAGCCTGGTGCCGAGCATGGGCTCGCATCCGCACGCCGACAGTGATCGGCGTTACCGCGGGTGACTCCGCGGGCCTTGTCAGTTCGGGCCGGTTCCTGTACGCCTTCAGCCGATCACCGGGCGCTACCCGTGTCTCGGCATGCCAGGCGTCCGCCTCATCAACCACGTCCACCACGCCGTGGAGCGCACCCGCAGCGGTCGGCGTGCTCGGACTCTCGCGGATACTTCCGTTACCCGTGTCCTGCCAGCGTCCCGACACACCAGTTCTGTCCCTTGGACAGGCCACCTGTCGCGGGCCCGTGCCGACCATGGGCCAGCGCATCCGCGCAGGTCAGCGAGGTCAACCACCACAGGCCGCTCCGGAACCGAACTCGCGGGCAGCGGATTCGGTCCGTTCAGCCGGAGTTGGCACTTCAGCACCTCGGAGGGAACGTTTCCGCAGGTCAAAGGCGCGCGCAGTGGGGCGGGTGGGACTCGAACCCACGGCCGACGGATTATGAGTCCGCTGCTCTAACCGGCTGAGCTACCGCCCCATAGCGGCGTGTCGCGTACATGTGTGCGCGCCGTCTGCCGCAGCATAGCCGCTCATACGATCTCCTGCTTCGGCTGGGCGGCTCCGCACGGCCTACGTGACCATGAGGACTGCGCCGGGCGCCGCGCGGTTCCCGGACCAGCGGATCGGGCATGAAAAAGGACCCCTGAGAGGGGTCCGTTCCCACCTGCTCCCCCGACTGGACTCGAACCAGTAACCTGCCGGTTAACAGCCGGCTGCTCTGCCAATTGAGCTACGGAGGACCGAGCTCCCCGGACTGGACTCGAACCAGTAACCTGCCGGTTAACAGCCGGCTGCTCTGCCAATTGAGCTACCGAGGAAGGTCTCGTTTGCATCGAACGTACCTACCTGGGTATCCGCCAGGGGGCGCGCGTTCGCTGCGACACATACATTAGCGCAAGCAGGGGGGTGCTTCGCCAATCGGTACTCCCCGGCACCGACGCCGCACCGGAGACCTACGCAAGGGAAGGGTGGCCGCCATGCGTTACCGGCTCACGTTCGTTGCCGGAGTCGTCCTGGGTTACGTGCTGGGCACGAGGGCCGGACGAGAGCGCTACGAGCAGTTGAAGAAGTCAGCCCGGCAGTTCGCGCAGAACCCCGCCGTGCGCAACACCGCGGAGACGGCGGCCCACCAGGGCCGCGAGTTCGCGGGCAAGGCGTACCACGTGGTGAGCGACAAGGTCGGTGAGCGTGTCCCCGACTCGGTGGCCGACCGCGTCCGCCACCTCCGCGACCGCGCCACCCACAACGGCGGCGAGGACGACTGGGGCACGAGCAACACGTGATCCTTTCCATCGCCGAGCAGCCCCGTGCCCCGAAAAGGGGCGCGGGGCTGTATCGATGTGCGGCTCCGCCGCGTGGGCGCTACCAGCCACGACGAGGCCCGCATCCCAAACCCCGGCGACACCCTCACGGCGCCCACGGCCCAACCTCAGCGGCGCGTGCGGCAGAATTTTGGCCATGGGGATAGTCGCCGGGTTGGACAGTTCACCCGATTTCACTCGTATCGTCGTCTGTGACACGGACTCCGGAGCCGTGCTCAGGCAGGGATATGCACCGCATCCGGTGGAGAGCCCCGACGGTGGCGGCCGGCCGTCCGACGTCGATCCGCAGGCCTGGCTGCTCTCCCTGGGCGAGGCCGCGGGTGGCGGGCTGCTGGAGGGCGTGCAGGCGATCGGCGTCTCGGCGCAGCAGAACGCCGTCGTGCCGCTGGACGCGCAGGGCAACACCGTGCGGCCTGCGATGGTCGGCGGCGACAAGCGGACGCAGGTCGCCGCGGCCGATCTGATCGACGCGCTCGGGGGCCGCGAGGCGTGGGCGCAGGCGGTGGGCTGCGTGCCGCAGGCGGCGCAGCCGGTGACGAAGCTGCGCTGGCTGGCCCGGACCGAACCGGAGAACGCGCGGCGCACGGCGATCCTGCTGCAGGCGCACGACTGGCTGGTGTGGCAGTTGCTGGGCCGGCCGGTCAGGAGAACCACCGACCGGGGCGGGGCGTCGGGCACCGGCTACTGGTCGGCGGCGACCGGCGGCTACCGGACCGACCTCGTGGAGCTGGCGCTCGGCCACCAGGTGATGCTGCCGGAGGTGATCGGCCCGGCGGACGCGGCCGGCAGGACACCGGAGGGGCTGCTGATCTCCGTGGGGACCGGCGAGACCATGGCGGCGGCGTTCGGGCTCGGCATCGGCCTCGGTGACGCGGTGGTGTCGCTGGGCGCGTCCGGGTCCGTGATGGCCGTGCACCCCGAGGCCCTGGTCGACGGGTCCGGGATGATCACCGCGCTCGCGGACGCGACCGGCATGCACCTGCCCGTCGTCACCACGCTGAACGCCGTACGGACGCTGCGCGGGGCGGCCGAGCTGCTGGGGCTGCCCGATCTGGAGAGCCTGTCCGATCTCGCCATGAAGTCGACGCCGGGGTCCCACGGGCTGGTGCTGCTGCCCTATCTG
This sequence comes from [Streptosporangium] indianense, assembly GCF_021474405.1. Taxonomy (GTDB): domain Bacteria; phylum Actinomycetota; class Actinomycetes; order Streptomycetales; family Streptomycetaceae; genus Streptomyces; species Streptomyces indiaensis. The sequence goes on along the minus strand of NZ_JAKEIO010000091.1, from coordinate 12,970 downwards.
GAGGGCGAGCGGACACCGAACCTGCCGCACACCGCCGGGACCCTGGCCGGGCTGCGGCGCGAGTCGATGAAGGCGGAGCACCTGGCGCGGGCCGCGTTCGAGGGGATGCTGTGCGGACTCGCGGACGCGCTCGACGTGCTGCGCGGCCGGGGCGTGGAGGTGCGGCGGGTGTTCCTGCTCGGGCCGGCCGCCGAACTGCCCGCCGTACAGGCCGCGGCGCCCATGCTGTTCGGGACGCAGGTCGTGGTGCCGCAGCCCGCGGACTACGCGGCGACCGGCGCCGCCCGCCAGGCGGCTTGGGCACTGGGGGCCTCGCAGGGCACGCTCGACGTGCGGAACCCGCCGGCCTGGCAGGGCGCGGTGGCGCAGGTGCTGGAGCCCGGGGAGGAGCTGGCCGTGGGGCAGGCGGTGCGGCAGCAGTTCGTGGCGGTACGGGAGCAGACGCACCCGGGGGCCCTCTGAAGGGTTCGACCGCCTGTTGGGTTAATTCGGTTGAGGTAACGCCGGTGGAGTGTTCGACGATAGGGGCCAGGGGCAACCACTCGGCCCCGTCATCCACTCCGAGAGAAGCAGCGTGCTCATACGACTTCTGCGGACCTATCTCAGGCCCTACAAGAGACCCATCGCCCTGCTGGTGCTGCTGCAGTTCCTGCAGACCTGCGCCACGCTCTACCTGCCCACGCTGAACGCGGACATCATCGACCAGGGTGTCGTGAACGGCGACACCGGCTACATCCTGGGCTACGGCGGCCTGATGATCGGCATCTCGCTGGTCCAGGTCGGGTGCAACATCGGTGCCGTGTACTACGGCGCCCGCACGGCCTCGGCGCTCGGACGGGACCTGCGGGCGTCCGTGTTCGACCGGGTGCAGTCGTTCTCCGCGCGTGAGGTCGGTCACTTCGGGGCGCCGTCGCTGATCACGCGGACCACGAACGACGTCCAGCAGGTGCAGATGCTGGCACTGATGACGTTCACGCTGCTGGTGTCGGCGCCGATCATGTGCGTGGGCGGCATCGTGCTGGCGCTCGGGCTGGACGTGCCGCTGTCCGCGGTGCTGGTGGCGGTCGTACCGGTGCTGGGCATCTGCGTGACGCTGATCGTGCGGCGGCTGCGGCCGCTGTTCCGGGCGATGCAGGAGCGGCTGGACTCGGTGAACCAGGTGCTGCGCGAGCAGATCACCGGCAACCGCGTGATCCGCGCCTTCGTCCGGGACGAGTACGAGCAGCAGCGCTTCCGGAAGGCCAACACCGATCTCACCGACTTCGCGCTGGGCACCGGCAACCTGCTCGCGCTGATGTTCCCGATCGTCATGACGGTGGTGAACCTGTCGTCGATCGCCGTGGTGTGGTTCGGCGCACACCGGATCGACAGCGGGGGCATGCAGATCGGCGATCTGACGGCGTTCCTGGCCTATCTGATGCAGATCGTCATGTCCGTGATGATGGCCACCTTCATGTTCATGATGGTGCCGCGTGCGGAGGTGTGCGCCGAGCGCATCAGCGAGGTGCTGGACACCTCCTCCAGCGTCGTGCCGCCGTCGGCGCCGGTGCGGGAGCTGCGCCGGCACGGGCATCTGGAGATCCGCGGGGCGGGCTTCCGCTATCCGGGTGCCGAGGAGCCGGTGCTGCGGGCCGTCGACCTGGTGGCCCGGCCGGGTGAGACGACCGCCGTCATCGGCTCGACCGGCAGCGGCAAGTCCACCCTCCTCGGGCTGGTGCCGCGGCTGTTCGACGCGACCGAGGGGCAGGTGCTCGTCGACGGCGTCGAGGTGGCGGACATCGACCCGAAGCTGCTCGCGAGGACCGTCGGGATGGTGCCGCAGAAGCCGTACCTGTTCGCGGGGACCGTGGCGACCAACCTGCGCTACGGCAATCCGGACGCCACGGACGAGGAGCTGTGGCACGCGCTGGAGGTGGCACAGGCAAAGGACTTCGTGGAGCGGCTGGAGGGCGGCCTCGACTCGCCGGTCTCGCAGGGCGGGACGAACGTCTCCGGTGGTCAGCGCCAGCGGCTCGCGATCGCCCGGACGCTGGTGCAGCGGCCCGAGATCTACCTCTTCGACGACTCCTTCTCCGCACTCGACTACGCCACGGACGCCGCCCTGCGGGCCGCGCTCACCGAGGAGACCGCCGAGGCGACCGTGGTGATCGTCGCGCAGCGGGTGGCAACCATCCGGGACGCCGACCGGATCGTGGTCCTCGACGAGGGCCGCGTCGTCGGCACCGGCCGGCACCACGAGCTGATGGCGGACAACGAGACCTACCGGGAGATCGTGCTCTCCCAGCTGACGGAAGCGGAGGCTGCCTGATGGCGGGGCCCATGGGGCGGATGATGGCCGGGGGCGGCCCCGACCAGCGCTCGCTCGACTTCAAGGGGTCGGGCAAGCGGCTCGTCGCGCGGTTCCGGCCGGAGCGGGTCACCATCTGCGTGCTGCTGCTGTGCGTGGTGCTCAGCGTCGGCCTCAACGTCGTCGGGCCGAAGATCCTCGGCAAGGCGACCGACCTGGTCTTCGCGGGCATCGTCGGCCGGGGCATGCCGGAGGGGGCGTCCAAGGAGCAGGTCCTGGAGCAGATGCGGCAGCGCGGGGACGGTGACGTCGCCGACATGCTGCGCAGCACCGACTTCACCCCGGGCGAGGGCATCGACTTCACGGCCGTCGGGCACGTCCTGCTGCTCGCGCTGGGCGTGTTCACGGTGGCCGGGCTGCTGATGGCGGTGGCGACACGGCTGGTGAACCGGGCCGTGAACCGGACCATGTTCCGGATGCGGGAGGACGTGCAGACGAAGCTGTCGCGGCTGCCGCTGTCGTACTTCGACCGGCGGCAGCGCGGTGAGGTGCTGTCCCGGGCGACGAACGACATCGACAACATCGGGCAGACCCTCCAGCAGTCGATGGGGCAGCTCATCAACTCGGTGCTGACCATCATCGGCGTGCTCGCGATGATGTTCTACGTCTCCTGGATCCTGGCGCTGGTCGCGCTGGTGACCGTGCCGCTGTCGTTCGTCGTGGCCACGCGCGTGGGCAAGCGGTCGCAGCCGCACTTCGTGCAGCAGTGGCGCTCGACGGGCAAGCTGAACGCGCACATCGAGGAGATGTACACCGGGCACGCCCTGGTGAAGGTGTTCGGGCGGCAGGAGGAGTCGGCGCGGCAGTTCGCCGAGCAGAACGACGCGCTCTACGAGGCGGGATTCAAGGCGCAGTTCAACAGCGGGGTCATGCAGCCGCTGATGATGTTCGTGTCGAACCTGAACTATGTGCTGGTGGCGGTCGTGGGCGGACTGCGGGTCGCCTCGGGTTCGCTGTCCATCGGTGATGTGCAGGCGTTCATCCAGTATTCGCGGCAGTTCTCCATGCCGCTGACGCAGGTCGCCTCGATGGCGAACCTGGTGCAGTCGGGTGTCGCCTCGGCGGAGCGGGTCTTCGAACTGCTCGATGCGGAGGAGCAGGAGGCGGACCCGGTGCCGGGCGTGCGCCCCGAGGAGCTGCGCGGTCAGGTGGCGCTGGAGCACGTGTCGTTCCGCTACGACCCCGACAAGCCGTTGATCGAGGACCTGTCGCTGAAGGTCGAGCCCGGGCACACGGTCGCCATCGTCGGCCCGACGGGTGCCGGCAAGACGACACTGGTGAATCTGCTGATGCGGTTCTACGACGTCACCGGCGGGCGCATCACCCTCGACGGGGTCGACATCGCGCGGATGTCCCGGGACGAACTGCGGGCCGGGATCGGCATGGTGCTGCAGGACACCTGGCTGTTCGGCGGCACGATCGCGGAGAACATCGCGTACGGCGCGTCCCGGGAGGTCACCCGCGGGGAGATCGAGGAGGCGGCCCGGGCGGCGCACGCGGACCGGTTCGTCCGGACGCTGCCGGACGGGTACGACACGGTGATCGACGACGAGGGAACCGGGGTGAGCGCGGGTGAGAAGCAGCTCATCACCATCGCCCGGGCGTTCCTGTCCGACCCGGTGATCCTGGTGCTGGACGAGGCGACGAGTTCGGTGGACACGCGGACGGAGGTGCTGATCCAGAAGGCGATGGCCAAACTGGCGCACGGGCGTACGTCGTTCGTCATCGCCCACCGGCTGTCGACGATCCGGGACGCGGACACGATCCTGGTGATGGAGAACGGGTCGATTGTCGAGCAGGGCGCGCACGAGGAGCTGCTGGCGGCGGACGGGGCCTACGCACGGCTGTACAAGGCGCAGTTCGCGCAGGCGGTGGCGGAGGTGGACTGAGTCGCGGGTCCGTGGTGCCGAGTTGCGTCGCGGGGCGGCTGCGGGTCCGTCGTGGCTGATCGCGCAGTTCCCCGCGCCCCTTAGGGGCGCGGGGAACCCGCGGCCGGCGTCAGTCCAGATAGCCCCTCAGCTGGTCCGCAAAGGCGTGGTCCCTCAGTTTGTTGAGGGTCTTCGACTCGATCTGCCGTATCCGTTCCCGCGTCACACCGAAGATGCGGCCGATCTCCTCCAGCGTGCGGGGGCGGCCGTCGGCCAGGCCGTACCGCAGCTGGACGACCTTCCGCTCCCGCTCCCCCAGGGTCGACAGGACCGCCTCCAGGTGCTCCCTGAGCAGCAGGAACGCCGCCGACTCCACCGGGGAGGCCGCGTCGCCGTCCTCGATGAGGTCGCCGAGGGCGACGTCGTCCTCCTCGCCGACGGGCGCGTGCAGCGACACCGGTTCCTGGGCGAGGCGCAGGACCTCGCTGACCCGCTCCGGCTGCAGGTCCAGGTGGGCCGCGACCTCCTCGGGCGTCGGCTCGTAGCCCCGCTCCTGGAGCATGCGGCGCTGGACGCGGACGACCCGGTTGATGAGCTCCACGACGTGGACGGGGACCCTTATCGTGCGCGCCTGGTCGGCCAGGGCGCGGGACATGGCCTGGCGGATCCACCAGGTGGCGTACGTGGAGAACTTGTAGCCGCGGGCGTAGTCGAACTTCTCGACGGCCCTGATCAGGCCGAGGTTGCCCTCCTGGACGAGGTCGAGCATGGTCAGGCCGCGGCCGACGTAGCGCTTGGCGACCGAGACGACCAGGCGCAGGTTGGCCTCGATCAGGCGGCGCTTGGCCATGCGGCCCATGACGACGAGCCGGTCCAGGTCGAGGGCGAGCTGGCTGTCCAGGTCGGGGGTGAGCCGCAGCTTCTCCTCCGCGAACAGGCCGGCCTCGACGCGGCGGGCGAGTTCGACCTCCTCGGCGGCGGTGAGCAGGGGGATGCGGCCGATCTCCCGCAGGTACTGGCGGAACAGGTCCGAGGAGGGGCTGCCGGACTCGGTGCGGACCGGTGGGGGTTCGACTGCTTCGACGGGTTCCGCCGCCTCGACGGTCTCGGCGGGCGGCTCCTCCGGCTCCGGCCCCGACTCGGGGTGGTGCGCGGCGCGGCTCTGCGCCGGGACGCCTGACAGGGCGTCGGCCTCCGCGTCCGGCGCGGCACCGTCGGCGTCGGCACCGGCGTCGGTCTGGGTGAGGGTCTGGGTCTGCACGGGGGCGACCTCCAGGATGATCGCTGCCAGGGGGGACGACAGCGGTACTTCGGGGGCGGAGTCGGCGGCCTCGCCGCTTTCCGTCCCGTACGCGATGAGCGGAACCGCGGGGGTCTGGGACCCGTCGGTGACGGATCGGCCGCGCTCCGAGGACTCAGGCACCGGAACCCAGTGTGGGGTAAGACACATCGTCGCCACGAGGGGCGTGCGATGACTTTTTGCTTCCGGTCCGTGACCGCGTGGTCGCCCCTCGTGGGAAACCCGGATGCCTCATGCACCTCTGGTCTGCGACGATCGTCCGATGTCCGCTTCCCTGTACGAGTCGCATGTGACGGTCCGCTGCGCCGGCCCCGACGAGCACGCCCGGCTGCGCCGCTGGGCGGCGGCGGCCGGGTTCAAGCTCACGCACATCGTGCTGGCCAGGGGCCGGATGCGCGACCAGCCCATGCTCACCCTGTCCGGTTCGTCGTCCTACGCCCGTGAAGGGGCGCGCGTACGGGAAGTGGCCGCGCGGTTGCGGGCGGACGGTTTCGATCCGGTGCGCGTGAAGATCGAGTCGTCGCCCTGGTCTCCGGAGGTGCCGCGTCGGCCCTGCGACGACGGGCGGTACTTCGAGCACCACGTGAAGCTGGGGCTCACCGCGGACACGGACCTGGCGGCTCTCGCGGCGCGCGTCGTGCCGCACGGCGCCCATCTGTCGTGGAACGCCCGGCGGGTGCGGGGCGAGCATCACGAGCGGTTCGTGACCCAGCGCTGCCACGCGGTGGACGCGCAGGGAGCGGGCCGGGCACTGGAGCGGCTGCTGACCGAGCTGCGCGACTGCGAAGTGCTCGGAGTGGAACGGGAGTTCGTGCTGTACGACAGTGATGTGTCGGTGGACGAGGGATGGCTGGAGGAGCCGGTGGGGGTACGGACATGACCGGGACGGCGTGGGAGAGGTTCGGCTGGCGGAGCTCCGAGATCCCCCGGGAGCCGCTGGACGACGCCACCCGAAGGGCGGAGCACCTGCCGAAGACGCTGCGACCGGTGCCGGGGGACGACGTGGTGCAGCGCCCGGTCTTCGACCCGGCCCTGAAGCACCTCCAGAACGCCTATCGGGCCACCGACCCGTGCTTCACCGACCCGACGCGGGACGAGGCGTGGCGGGCGGCCCGCCGGCAGGCGCTGCATCTTGTGCTGGCCGCGATCAGCGGCTCGCCCTGGGTGGACTCGCTGGTGCTGCGGGGCAGCGTGCTGATGTCGGCGTGGTTCGCGGAGGCCGCGCGCGAGCCCGGTGACCTGGACTTCGTCGTCGTTCCGCACACCTGGCGGATGGAGGACGGCCGGACGGACCGCATGCTGGCCGGGATCGCGGCGGCAGCGCAGGAGCTGGCCGGGACACGGGGGCCGGGCGTCGGGGTCTCGGCGAGGGACGCGGTGGTCGAGGACATCTGGACCTACGACCGTGTGCCCGGCCGGCGCATGGTGCTCCCCTGGGGCGCACCCGGCCTGCCCGGCGGCCACGTCCAGCTGGACTTCGTCTTCAACGAGCGCCTGCCCGAGCAGCCCGAGCCGGTCGAGCTGCCCGGCGGCGCGCTCGTCCAGGCCGCGACGCCGGAGCTGTCGCTGGCGTGGAAGCTGATGTGGCTGATCACCGACGTGCACGCCCAGGGGAAGGACCTGTACGACGCCGTCCTGCTGGCCGAGCGGTACCCGCTGCGCTACGAGCTGCTGCACGAGGTGTTCCGGCTGACGGGCGAGTGGCCTTACCCCTACAAGGAGAAGATCCTGCTGGAGCACGTGGTGGAGGCGGTCGGGTACGTGGAGTGGGACCACTTCGTCACGGAGTATCCGCGGTTCCGGAACGACGAGCGGGAGTTCGCCGAGCGGCTGGTGCGCGCAGTGGCCCCGGCCTTCGAGGAGGCCGGGGGCTGACCCGGGTCAGAGCGCGGCGGCGCCGTGTTCCCTCAGGCTTTGGTCGTACTGCTGGAGGACCCACAGCTCGTTCTGGACGGCGGCGAGCTGGGCCGGGTCGCCGTGGGTGCCCAGGCGGGTGAGCTGGCTGGTGATGTCGCGGATGCGGCGCTCCACGGCGCGGCGGCGGACCGTCACGAGCTGGGCGCCCGCGTACACCTCGTCGGCGCCCTTCACGCCCTTGTGCAGCATGATCGCCTCGACGGCGAGCTCGGTCACCGTCGCGCGGACCGCGTCGTCCGGGGCGGCTTCGCGGACCTTGACCAGGTAGTCCTGGGGGTCGGCGACACCCAGTGCGGCGCCGCCGGCGTCCTGGATGGCCTGGCGGACGGCGGCGTAGGGCGGCGCGGTGAACTCGTCCACCCCGTAGGCGTCGAAGGCCGGGGACACCAACTCGGGCCGTTGCAGAGCCAGTTTGAGCAGCTCGCGTTCGGTGGCGAAGACCGGGTTGCGAAGGTTCAGGGCCGGGCCGCGGGAGGCGGCGGGGCCGGGCGGGCCGGCGTACTGCCGTGCCTGCTGGTGCCGCTCGGGGGCCGGGCCCTTGCCGCCGCGGTCGCGGGCCCAGCGGGCGAGCTGGGCGACGCGCTTGACCACGAACTGGGTGTCGAGGATGCCGAGCATGCCGGCGAGCTCCACGGCGACCTCGTGCTGGGCACCGCTGTTCTTGATGCGGGCGACGATCGGCGCGGCCTCGTCCAGGGCGGCGGCGCGGCCGGCCGGGGTGTCGAGGTCGTAGCGGCTCACGATCTGGCGCAGGGCGAACTCGAAGAGCGGGGTGCGGGGTTCGACCAGGTCGGCGACGGCCTCGTCGCCCTTGGCGAGCCGCAGGTCGCAGGGGTCCATGCCGTCGGGGGCGATGGCGATGTACGTCTCGGCGGCGAACTTCTGGTCGTCCTCGAAGGCACGCAGGGCGGCCTTCTGGCCGGCGGCGTCGCCGTCGAAGGTGAAGATGACGCGGGCCGAGCCGTTGTCCATGAGCAGCCGGCGGAGGATCTTGATGTGGTCGCCGCCGAAGGCGGTGCCGCAGGTGGCGATGGCGGTCGTCACACCGGCGAGGTGGCAGGCCATGACGTCCGTGTAGCCCTCGACGACGACCGCGCGGGACGCCTTGGCGATCTCCTTCTTGGCGAGGTCGATGCCGTAGAGGACCTGGGACTTCTTGTAGATCGCCGTCTCGGATGTGTTGAGGTACTTCGGTCCGTTGTCGGCTTCGTAGAGCTTGCGGGCGCCGAAGCCGACGACGTCGCCGCCGATGTCGCGGATGGGCCACATCAGTCGGCCGCGGAAGCGGTCGATGGGGCCGCGGCGGCCCTCCTGGGAGAGGCCGGAGAGGATCAGCTCCTTGTCGGTGAAGCCCTTGCCGCGCAGGTAGCGCGTGAGGTGGTCCCAGCCCTGGGGGCTGTAGCCGACGGAGAAGTGCTGGGCGGCGGCCTGGTCGAAGCCGCGCTCGGCGAGGAACTGGCGGCCGGTGTCGGCCTCCGGGCTGGTCGCGAGCTGCTCCATGTACCAGTCGGCGGCGATCTTGTGGGCCTCGACCAGGCGGATCCGCTCGCCGCGCTGGTGGGAGGGGTTGTAGCCGCCCTCCTCGTAGCGCAGGGTGATGCCCGCCTGGGCGGCCAGGCGCTCGACCGCCTCCGAGAAGGAGAGGTGGTCGATCTTCATCACGAACGTGATGGTGTCCCCGCCCTCCTGGCAGCCGAAGCAGTGGAAGAACCCCTTGCTCGGGCTGACCTGGAAGGACGGTGACTTCTCGTCGTGGAAGGGGCAGAGACCCTTGAGGTTGCCGCCGCCCGCGTTGCGCAGCTGGAGGTACTCGGACACCACGGCGTCGATCGGGACCGCGTCCCGTACCGCCTTCACGTCCTCGTCGTTGATCCGTCCTGCCACGAGGTGAGTCTACGGGGCCGAACTGACACTCCTGAGGCGAGACGGCTTTCCGGCCGGGAGCCCGGGGGTTGCCCCCGGGAATTGCAGCACGGTGGCGGACCGACACTCCTGACAGCCCCGGCGGCTACGAGACGAGGTCGTCCAGCGGGACGTGCGGGTCCGCCAGGGACTCCGTGTTGACCCTCGCTTTGGAGCGGATCAGGCGCTGGATCTTGTCCGTTACATCCCATACGTTCACGTTCATCCCGGCCAGCACCCGGCCGTCCTTCACCCAGAACGCGATGAACTCGCGTTTCCCGGCGTCCCCGCGGACCACCACCTGGTCGTAGGAGCCCGCGGGTGCCCAGCCCGAATACTCCATGCCCAGGTCGTACTGGTCGGAGAAGAAGTAGGGCACCCGGTCGTACGTCACATCGTGGCCCAGCATGGAGCGCGCGGCCGCCGGGCCGCCGTTCAGGGCGTTGGCCCAGTGCTCCACGCGCACCCGCGTGCCGAACAGGGTGTGCGGGAAGGAGACGACGTCACCGGCCGCGTAGACGGCCGGGTCGGAGGTGCGCAGCCGCTCGTCGACGACGATGCCCCCGCCGTGGGCCCGGTCGGCGATCTCCAGGCCGGCCGTCTCCGCGAGGTGGGTGCGCGGGGCCGCGCCGATCGCCGCCAGTACGTCGTGCGCCGGGTGCTCCTCGCCGTCGTCGGTGCGGGCCGCGAGGACCATGCCGTCCTGGCCGACGATCTCCGTCAGCCGCCTGCCGAAGTGGAACCGCACCCCGTGCTCGCGGTGCAGCTCGGCGAAGAGGCCGCCGAGCTCCGGGCCCAGCACGCCGTGCAGCGGGGTCGGGCCGTGCTCGACGACCGTGACCTCCGCGCCGTACGCGCGGGCCGCCGCCGCGACCTCCAGGCCGATCCAGCCGGCCCCGGCGATGACGAGGTGGCCGTTGTCCCGGCCGAGGTTGGTCAGGACGTGCTTGAGGCGCTCGGCGTGGGCCAGCCGACGCAGGTGGTGCACGCCGGCCAGGTCCGTGCCCGGGATGTCGAGACGGCGGGGCTCGGCGCCGGTGGCCAGGAGCAGCTTGTCGTAGCGGACGACGGTGCCGTCCTCGCCGAAGCGGACCGTCCTGGCCGTGCGGTCGATGGCGTCGACGGTCTGGCCCAGGTGGAGCTCGATGTCGTTGGCCGCGTACCAGGCGGGCTCGTGGACGAAGACGCTGTCGCGTTCCTCCTTGCCGAGGAGGTAGCCCTTGGACAGGGGCGGGCGCTCGTAGGGGTGGTCGCGTTCGTCGCAGATCAGTATCACGCGGCCGGTGAAGCCCTCCGCCCGGAGCGTCTCGGCCGCCTTCGCGCCGGCCAGTCCGCCTCCGACGATGACGAATGTCTGATCCGCGTCGACCACTTGTTGCCTCCTCGTCAGGGTGTCGCCACTTGCGAGCGTCCCGCACGGAGCGTGATGCGGGAAGAGGGAGTGACCCGATCAGGCCACGGAGGGTCACATTCGGGGGTGCTCCCGCCCCGCCCGTCGCGTCTGTCTCATCCCTGCCCCGTCAGGCGGGCGTGAAGCGAACGGGCGGAGGTGTCGGTGAGGGAGGCGATCTGGTCGACGATCACCCGCTTGCGCGCGCGGTCGTCCGCCGCCCGGTCGAACAGGGCGCGGAACTGCGGGTCCAGGCCGTCCGGGGCGCGGGCGGTGAGTGCCTCGGCCAGTTCGGCGACGACGATCCGCTGGTCGGCGCGCAGCCGCTCCTGCTCGGCGCGCTGCATGACGTAGAGGTCGGCGACGGCCTTGAGGACGGCGCACTCCATCCGGGTCTCGCGCGGGACTACCAGCTCGGCGGCGTACCGGGTGAGCCGCCCGGCCCCGTACGCGGTGCGGGTCGCGGTCTCGGCGGCCAGGCAGAAGCGGCCGATGAGCTGGCTGGTGGCGTCCTTCAGGCGGGCCTGGGCGACGGCCGTGCCGTCGTAGCCGTGCGGCCACCACTCCTGGGCGAGGAGCCGGTCCAGGGCCTCGGCGAGTTCGGCGGGGTCGGTGTCGGCGGGGACGTACCGGCCGCGGGCGACCTCGAAGACGTCACGGCGTTCGGGGTCGGCGTGCAGGCAGTTCGGGTCGATGTGGGCGGCGTGCAGGCCGTCCTCCACGTCGTGCACCGAGTAGGCCACGTCGTCGGACCAGTCCATGACCTGCGCCTCGAAGCAGGTGCGGGTGCCGGGGGCGTCCTTGCGGAGCCAGTCGAAGACGGGGCGGTCGTCCTCGTAGACGCCGAACTTGGGCGAGGCCGGGTCGGTGGGGTGGGCGCCGCGGGGCCAGGGGTACTTGGTGGCGGCGTCGAGGGCGGCGCGGGTGAGGTTGAGGCCGACGGAGCCCTCGGGGGTGAACCGTTTGGGCTCGATGCGGGTGAGGAGCCGCAGGGACTGGGCGTTGCCCTCGAAGCCGCCGCAGTCCGCCGCGAATTCGTTGAGGGCCTGTTCGCCGTTGTGGCCGAAGGGCGGGTGGCCGAGGTCGTGGGAGAGGCAGGCGGCTTCGACGAGGTCGGGGTCGCAGCCGAGGGCCGCGCCCAGTTCGCGGCCGACCTGGGCGCATTCGAGGGAGTGGGTGAGGCGGGTGCGGGGGCTGGCGTCCCAGGCGGGGCCCAGGGTGCCGGGCGTCACCACTTGGGTCTTGCCGGCGAGGCGTCGCAGGGCGGCGGAGTGGAGGACCCGGGCGCGGTCGCGTTGGAAGGCGGTGCGGCCGGGGCGTTTGTCGGGTTCCGGGGCCCAGCGGTCGACTGACGTCGGGTCGTAGGCGGGGGGGTGTTGTGTGGTGCCGTCCATGGGTCGACAGTACGGGCACCGGTGTGCTGTACGCCTTTGCGTGTGCCGGGTTCGGTGGTGTGGCGTGTGCGGGCCCGTTGTGGCTTGTCGCGCAGTTCCCCGCGCCCCTTTCGGGGCGTGTTCCCGCTGCCCGGTGTCAGGCTGAGGCCAGTTCCCGGAAGGCCGCCTTCGCCAGCGCCTCCTCGTAGCGGTGGAGGACGAGGCCGGCCATCGACGGGTGGGTGCCCAGGGGGGCCGCTGCTATCCAGGGGGCCTTCTGGGTGCACTCCGTGGCGAAGCGGCCGGGGGCCGTGAAGTAGGACGCCAGGGCTATGTGGCGGCGGCCCCTTGCCAGGAGCGTGCGGACGGCCGTCTCGACCGTCGGGGTCGCGGCGGAGGCGTAGGCCGGAACGACCGGGACGCCGAGGCGGGCCGCCAGGAGGTGGGCCGTGCGGGCCGTGTCCGTTTTCGCGTCCGGGTCGCGGGAGCCCGCCGCGGCGAGGACGACCGCGCTGGTGCGGCGGGGCGTCCCGCCCCAGCCGGCTTCCGTGAGGCGGGCCTGGAGGGCGTCGACCAGGAGCGGGTGCGGACCGAGGGGGGCGGCGAGGCGGGTGCGGGCCCGGGAGGCCGCCGCCATCTCGGGGATGTCGTGCTTGACGTGGTATCCCCGGCTGAGGAGGAGGGGGACGAGGACCGCCTGCGAGTCCCCGAGGGCGGCGAGCGTGTCGGGGAGCAGCGGGGCGTTGAGCTCGATGTGACCCAGGTGCACGGGCACGTCGGGGCGCAGGGCCCGGACCCGGTCGAGGAGTGCGCTCACGGTGCTCAGCGCGCGGGGGTCGCGGCTGCCGTGGGCCACGACCACGAGGGCGGGCG